>NZ_NSDH01000001.1:0-16477 GCF_002289525.1 Bacillus sp. 7705b
CTTTGTGTGCCTCTCTCGAAGCGACTACTTAATAGTAACATTTATAGTTAACTAGGTCAACACTTTTTTAAAAAATGTTTTCATCTAGTAATGTCCATGTCTTTTAAAAGACAACAGAAATGATTATACCATAAATCTTCTCACTGTAAAGAGTTTTTGATATAAAAAAGCGCAGCTGGTATAGCCGCGCTTTTTCTTAACTTTCTTGTGTCTCTTCTTGCTCATTTTCTTCATTATCATCGTTTTTCTCAACTAATGCGACTGTGGCCACATGCTCTTGTTCCGCCATTCTGATGAGACGTACACCTTGAGTTACGCGTCCGGTAGTTGAGATATCATTGATATCCATTCTGATCAGTACACCGCTGGCAGTAATAATCATCAGATCCTCTTCACCTTTGGTAGCTTTCACCGCTACTAAATGGCCGTTGTTCTCCGTGATTTTACATGTTTTCAGTCCTTTTCCGCCTCGGCTCTGAGTTCTGTATTCTTCAGCCGGAGTTCGTTTACCGTAACCTTTCTCGGTCACGATAAGGACATCAGATTCTTCCTCTAATATTTCCATGCCGACGACAATATCGTCGTCAGTAAGGGTGATGCCTTTTACGCCTGCCGCTGTTCTTCCCATTTCCCTAACATCTGTTTCAGAGAAACGAATCAGCAGGCCGTTTTTCGTTCCGATGATGATTTGTTTTGTGCCGTCAGTAAGCCGGACACCCATTAATTCATCATCTTCACGCAGGCTCAGCGCAATTAAGCCGTTGTTACGGATATTAGCAAACTGAGACAGTGAAGTGCGTTTTGAAACCCCATGTTTTGTTGTGAAGAAGAGATAGAGATCTTCTTCGAATGCAGTGACTGGGATTATTGCGTTAATCCATTCACCTTTTTCTACCTCCAACAGATTGATAATCGGGATTCCCTTAGCGGTTCTACCGTATTCAGGAATTTCATACCCTTTTGAACGATACACTTTCCCTTTGTTGGAGAAGAAGAGAATCGTGTCATGTGTTGAAGTAGAAATCAGATGTTCAACGAAATCATCTTCGTTTGTCCCCATTCCCTGAACGCCTTTTCCTCCGCGCTTTTGACTGCGGTAAGTCGAAGCAGGCAGACGTTTGATATATCCGTTATGCGTCAGAGTGACAACGATGTTTTCTCTTTCGATGAGATCTTCATCTTCAATTGTTTCAAGGCCGGCAGTAACAATCTCAGTGCGTCTTTCATCGTTGAAACGCTCTTTTATTTCTGTGAGCTCTTCACGGATGATCTCAAGCACTTTTTCTTCATTGGCCAAGATTTCTTTAAGCTCTGCAATTAATTTAATAAGGGATTGGTATTCTTCTTCAATCTTTTCTCGTTCCAATCCTGTTAAACGCTGGAGCCTCATGTCTAGAATAGCTTGGGCTTGTTTTTCGGTCAGCGAGAATTGTTCAATTAACCCTGTTCTCGCAATTTCAGCCGTTTGAGAGTTGCGGATAAGGGAAATAACTGCATCAAGATGATCGAGGGCAATCCTTAATCCTTCCAAGATATGCGCTCTTGCCTCTGCTTTACGCAATTCATAAGCAGTACGGCGTCTGATAACAACTTTTTGGTGATCTAGATAATGCACCAGGCATTGCTTTAAATTTAATACCTTCGGCTCACCGTCAACAAGCGCCAGCATGTTAATCCCGAAGGAAGTTTGCAGGGCCGTTTGTTTGTAAAGATTGTTCAGGATAACATGCGCATTGGCATCTCGTCTGATTTCAATAACAATCCGCATACCGTTACGGTCAGATTCATCACGCAAATCAGTTATTCCTTCAATTTTCTTATCTCTGACAAGATCAGCAATCTTCTCAATTAGACGCGCTTTATTCACCTGATAAGGGAGTTCTGTTACTAAAATTCTTTCTTTCCCTGATGAAGTTTCTTCAATTTCTGCTTTTGCCCTAATCGTAATAGAACCTCTTCCGGATTCATATGCCTTGCGAATTCCGCTTCTGCCTAAAATTTGTCCGGCAGTCGGGAAATCCGGTCCAGGAATGAATTCCATCAGCTCTTGGATTGTTATGTCCTTGTTCTCGCTTACGGCAAGCACTCCGTCAATAATTTCTCCAAGCTGGTGCGGCGGTATATTTGTAGCCATTCCGACTGCAATACCGGCTGCTCCATTTACAAGCAGGTTTGGGAATCTTGACGGCATGACAACAGGTTCTCTCTCTGAACCATCATAGTTATCTTGATAATCAATCGTGTCTTTTGTAATGTCTCGCAGAATTTCCATGGCGATCTTAGACATTCTGGCTTCGGTGTACCGCATCGCAGCGGCTGAGTCTCCGTCTACAGAACCAAAGTTTCCGTGACCGTCCACCAGCATATAACGGTAGTTGAAATCCTGCGCCATTCTGACCATAGATTCATATACCGCTGAATCACCGTGAGGATGGTATTTCCCGATAACTTCTCCGACGATACGAGCCGATTTTTTATACGGCTTGTCACTCGTCATGCCTAAATCATTCATCGCGTATAAAATCCGTCTGTGAACCGGTTTTAAACCGTCACGCACATCCGGAAGCGCCCGGGATACGATAACGCTCATCGCATAATCCAAAAAGGACGTGCGCATTTCCTGACTGATATTTATTTCACGAACTTTTGGTGTGTTTTGTTCACTCATTAAAAAACCTCCCTGAAGTATCACATGAAATTATGTGGGAGTAGATTGTCCATTATGATCTTCAATACGATTTCACTATTCTCCATTATATCAATAAACTTATACTTATACACATTAAATTACTAGAATATATAGGTTTTACAAGAATTCCTGCGTCCTGTCCTATTCAGAAAAAAGCCTTATTTCTTATTGGAAATAAGGCTTTGTATTATTAGATATCGAGATTTTTTACGTATCTCGCATTTGCTTCTATGAAATTTCTGCGCGGTTCTACTTTGTCTCCCATCAGCATTTCGAAAGTTTCATCCGCATCCATTGCATCCTCTAGAGTCACCTGCAGAAGCGTTCTTGAGCCCGGGTCCATTGTTGTCTCCCAAAGCTGGGTGGCATTCATTTCACCGAGACCTTTGTAACGCTGCAATCCAGGCTTAGGCGTTTGAGGAAGAGTTTGCAACAATTCCTCAAGCTGCTTGTCATTGTATGCATATTCAACACGTTTACCCTGCTGGACTTTGTAGAGCGGCGGCTGCGCGATGTACACGTAGCCATTTTCGATAATCTGACGCATATATCTGTAAAAGAACGTCAACAGCAATGTTCTGATGTGCGCGCCGTCAACGTCGGCATCTGTCATAATGACGACTTTGTGATAACGGGCTTTTTCCAAGTTGAAATCTTCCCCGATACCTGTGCCGAGTGCAGTAATCATAGAACGAACTTCGTTGTTAGAAAGAATTTTATCAAGCCTTGCTTTTTCAACGTTTAGGATTTTACCTCTTAGCGGCAAAATGGCTTGGAAATGCCTGTCACGTCCCTGTTTTGCAGATCCTCCGGCAGAGTCACCCTCTACGATATATAACTCGGAGATGCTCGGGTCTTTCGAAGAGCAGTCCGCTAATTTACCGGGAAGGTTTGAAATCTCCAAAGCGCTTTTGCGGCGCGTTAATTCACGCGCTTTTTTCGCAGCCATTCTTGCTCTTGCTGCCATTAAACCTTTGTCAACGATTTTTTTTGCCGCATCTGGATTTTCCAGCATAAATGTTTCCAACGCCGCAGAAAATAACGTATCTGTGATCGTCCGCGCCTCTGAGTTGCCTAGTTTTGTTTTCGTTTGGCCTTCGAACTGCGGATCCGGGTGTTTGATCGAGATAATCGCGGTAAGCCCTTCTCTCACATCATCTCCGCTTAAGTTTGGATCATTTTCTTTTATGAGTCCTTTTTTTCTGGCGTAATCATTGATGACACGAGTCAGCCCCGTTTTAAAACCAGCTTCGTGGGTACCGCCTTCGTACGTGTTGATATTGTTTGTAAATGAGTAAATATTGCTTGTGTAGCTGTCATTGTATTGCAGAGCGACTTCAACCGTAATGCCGTCCTTTTCGCCTTCAATATAAATCGGCTCTTCATGGACAACTTCTTTGGAGCGGTTTAAATACTCTACATAGCTTTTAATTCCGCCTTCGTAATGATACTCATTTTTGCGCTCTTGGCCTTCACGTTTATCTTCAATCGTGATGTTTACGCCTTTTGTCAAAAAGGCTAATTCGCGAACACGGTTAGCAAGCAGATCATATTCATACTCAGTTGTTTCCGTGAAGATTTCAGGATCTGGAACAAAGTGTGTAGTCGTTCCTGTATGATCCGTTTCGCCAATAACTTCAAGATCAGAAACCGGGACACCGCGGTTATAGACTTGGCGATGGATTTTTCCGTCACGGTGAACAGTCACATCAAGCTCTGTTGATAACGCGTTAACGACCGAGGCACCTACACCGTGCAAACCTCCGGACACTTTATATCCGCTTCCGTCAAATTTTCCGCCGGCGTGAAGCACAGTCATAATGACTTCAACCGCAGGACGACCCATTTTCTCATGAATACCGACTGGAATCCCGCGGCCATTATCAATTACCGTAATGCTGTTGTCTTTTTCAATTTGGATATTGATATCTGTACAATAACCGGCCAGGGCTTCGTCAATACTATTGTCGACAATTTCCCATACCAGATGGTGAAGGCCTTTACTGTTGGTTGAACCGATGTACATCCCCGGTCTTTTACGAACAGCTTCCAATCCTTCTAGTACCTGTATCTGATTTTCATCATAACTATTTTGCTGCTGTTCCATAGCCACGTTATTCACCTACACTTTTCTTAAACAATATATTCGTTATAAAAAATCACTAAGAATCTATTTCAACCATAAATTGCGCACGTTTTTTTAATGTGCTGGAAGATAAGGGAGAGTAATATATATTCTGAACCGTGACTACGATAGATTTGGGTGTGCCGTTTACGGAAGGCACCAGCTTGTGTTTCTGTTTTTCCAGAAATTCTTCAACAATTGGCGACATGTTGGCTTTAAAATCAAAAATGCCAATAATATCGCGTGTTGAAACCACAAAATCATCACCTAAATGAATATACAATTGCCCACCTCATTTCTTCACTTCACTAACGTACCGTTTTGCACACGGAACATTCCTGCTTGCCGTAAGGTTTCGTGATCAATGCCATCAACGCTTGTCGTTGTGACAAACGTTTGTACACGGCCCTGGATGGTATGAAGCAAGTGCGATTGGCGATAATCATCCAGCTCACTCAGCACATCATCCAATAGTAAAATGGGATATTCTCCGATTTCTTCATGGATCAGGTCAATCTCAGCCAGCTTAAGGGATAATGCCGTCGTCCGCTGCTGTCCTTGAGAACCATACGTCTGCACATCGCGTCCGTTCACATAGAAAAGAACATCATCCCGATGAGGTCCAGACAGCGTGACGCCGCGCTCGATTTCTTTTTCTCTTAATTTAGAAAACGCTTCTTGATAGCTATCTCCTATTTTCGACAAGTCTTCAGGATCTGATACCTCAAGCGCCGTATGGTACTTCAGCGTCAATTCCTCAAGCCCTCTTGAGATGCCCGAATGGATAGGCTGCGCCCATTTTTCGAGCTGTGCCGTGAACTGCAGACGTTTTACGACGACTTTTGCGGCAACTTCAATAAGCTGATCAGTCAGAACATCAAGCATTGTTCTGTCAGTTTGTTTTCTTGTTTGCAGCTGCTTCAAAAAATGATTTCGCTGGGAAAGAATCTTCTGGTAAAGAGAAAGGTCATACAGGTAGACGGGAGAAACTTGGCCGATTTCCATGTCAAGAAACCTCCGTCTCACTTGAGGGCTTCCCTTTACAAGGTTTAAATCTTCCGGCGCAAACATGATGGTGTTGAGGGCGCCGACATACTGGC
Source organism: Bacillus sp. 7705b (assembly GCF_002289525.1). Lineage (NCBI taxonomy): Bacteria > Bacillati > Bacillota > Bacilli > Caryophanales > Bacillaceae > Bacillus > Bacillus sp. 7705b. Next base: position 5,915 of record NZ_NSDH01000001.1, read on the forward strand.
TGAGCTTTTGCTGTTCGATATGATTGACCTTGCCCTTTTTACCCTTTTTGGAGATGACGAGCTGCATCGGGATCGCCCCGTTTTGCTTCATCACTCTTCCCTCTATTTTAGCATAGTCTTTGTCCCACCGGATAAGTTCTTTGTCATTTGAAGTCCGATGCGATTTTGCCATGGACAAGACATAGATCGCTTCCATGAGGTTTGTTTTCCCCTGAGCATTTTCTCCAATGATCACATTTACTTTATTTTCAAATTGAAGTTCAGCATGTTCATAGTTGCGGTAAGATGTCAGTTCTAAGTTCTGGATATACAATCAGTGTCACCCGCTTTAATTGACGACTTGAAATGAACCAAATCCTTCAATCTCTACCACATCTCCAACATACAGCTTTCTGCCGCGGCGATTGTCCGGCTCATTGTTCACAAGCACTTCATGCTCGCTCAAAAACCACTTTGCCATGCCGCCTGACTGAATCACATCGGCTAATTTCAGAAATTGCCCGAGTGTAATCATCTCTGTATCAATAGAAATCGGATTTGCCATTATATCGACCTCTTTCAAATATCACTAATATCTAATTGTACTAAAAAAAAACGAATTAGGGAAAGGGAAAACTTGACGGAGCAGATTACGAATAGAAAAGCTGCCGAGCAGGTCGGCAGCCGTATATCGGATTAATAGGTTCTGACAGGGAGGATAAGCTGTACGATTGTTTCATCATTCGGCGTGCGAATTAAGAAAGGTCTCATAGCTCCTGTAAAGCTTACACGTATCTCTGCTCCTTCAAGCACCTTTAATGCATCCAGCATATATTTTGGACTAAATGAGATATTTAATTCCTCACCCTCGATTTGATCTGCAAGAACCGCTTCCACCACTTTTCCGATTTCAGGTGAATTAGAAGAAATCTCAATTGATTCAGCAGGTTTTGCAGAAAGCTTCACCACGTTATTGCGTCCTTCTCTGGCTAATAAAGATGCACGATCAATCGCCTGAAGGAATTCTTTTGTGTTCACAATGATTTCTGTCTTGCTCTCTTGCGGAATAAGGCTGGTTGTATCCGGATAATTTCCATCCAGCAGGCGTGAGAAGAACAAGACGTTTTTTGCTTTAAACAGAACCTGGGTTTCTGTAATGACGATATCTACAAGTTCTTGGTTGTCATCCAAAATCTTGCTGAGTTCAGTTAAGCTCTTACCCGGAATCACGACGTTATAGGATCTGTCTTCTGAAATATCAAGTTTCGCTTTTCTTAAAGCTAAACGGTGGCTATCCGTTGCAGTGCATAATAATTCACTTTTCTCCACTTTCCAGTTTACACCTGTCAAGATAGGGCGTGTTTCTGAGGTGGACACCGCAAACACTGTTTGTCTAATTAGGTTTTTTAATAAATCCGTAGGAATCTGAATCGCATGATGCTCTTCAATCTGCGGCAAGTGCGGATACTCATCGGCATCAAGCCCATTTAGGTTAAATTCGGCTTTTCCAGAGCGGATAATCGTCAGATATTGATTTTGCACTTCGATTTCTACAGTTGCCATCGGGAGTTTTTTTACAATCTCACTAAAGAAGCGGGCTTGTAATACAATGCTGCCTGGCTGTTCAATCGTAACGATTTCTTTATCTCCTTCTTCTTTTGGAATAAAAGACTCGATGGAAATATCTGAATCGCTTCCAGTAAAAGATACCCCTTCATCTGAGGCAACGATCTTAATACCGGTCAAAATCGGAATTGTAGTTCTGGATGAAACTGCTTTTAATACATCTTGGACACTTTCAACAAGACGATCTTTTTGAATCGTAAATTTCATTTTTATCCTCCTAACGGATAATGTTTAATATATATATTTTTTTAAAAAAAGTAGTAGAAGTAATAGTAGGGCTTGTGGATTTGTGGATAAGTTGTGAAAAAGACAGGAAACACAGCCTATCCACATGTGGACAGACTGTGCATGACTTTAGAAAAGTTATTCACACTTCTCCCGATTTATCCCCGGTCCTATTATTTAAGCTGTTCCTTGATTTCTTTTACATGCTGCTGAAGCTGTTCATCATCTGCCAGCAGTTTTGAAATTTTTTCATGCGCATGAATAACGGTTGTATGGTCACGTCCTCCGAATTCCTCTCCGATTTTAGGGAGAGAGGAGTCAGTCATTTCTCTCGATAAGTACATAGCGATTTGACGCGGGAATGCTACCGATTTTGTCCGTTTTTTTGCTTTGAAATCCTCAAGCTTAATATTGAATTGCTGGCCTACTACTCTCTGAATTTCTTTTATTGTAATCACTTTCGGTTTTGAGGAAGGAATAATATCTTTTAATGCCTCAGCGGCCAGATCGGCATTAATATCTTTATTAATTAAAGATGAATAAGCAACGACCCTGATTAACGCCCCTTCCAGCTCCCGAATGTTGCTGTCGATTTGATTTGCGATATAAAGCATAACCTCGTTCGGAATATCCAAGCCTTCCGCTTTGGCTTTTTTTCTTAAAATCGCAATTCTCGTTTCTAAATCAGGAGGCGTGATATCTGTAATCAGACCCCATTCAAATCGTGAACGCAATCTGTCTTCAAGTGTCGGAATTTCTTTAGGCGGTCTATCACTTGAAATGACGATTTGTTTGCTTTCTTCGTGCAGCGTGTTAAAAGTATGGAAAAATTCTTCTTGCGTTTGTTCTTTCCCGGCTAAAAATTGAATATCATCTATCAAAAGCACATCAACATTTCGGTAGCGATTGCGAAAATCAACTGCTTTATTATCTCGAATAGAGTTGATGAACTCGTTAGTAAATTTCTCAGAAGACAGATAAACCACTTTGGCAGAAGGATTATGATCTATTACATAATGGCCGATCGCATGCATTAAGTGTGTTTTCCCTAAGCCAACGCCCCCGTAGATAAATAAAGGGTTGTATGCTTTTGCAGGTGCTTCCGCTACTGCCAGGGAAGCAGCGTGAGCGAATCGGTTTCCAGATCCGATGACAAAAGTATCAAAAGTATATTTTGGGTTGAGCATATTTTGAGGAAAATCAGATGTATCTTCTTTTACTGCTTTTTTGACTTGCGGTTTTGGCATAAAGTCTTCGACATCTTGATTTTGAGGAATGACAAACTTAATGCTCAATTCTTCCCCGGTTAATTCATATATAGTATCTGCAATGAGATGCAAGTATCTGGACTCCAGCCAGTCTCTGGCAAATTCATTAGGAGCGGTAATTGTCAATGTATCTCCTTGCAGTGAGTGGGCTTTCGTTGATTTCATCCAAGTCTCGAAACTCGGTTTGCTCAATTTTTTTTCGATTTGAGCAAGGGCTTGGTTCCACAGGTCTAATATATTTTCCATCTTCCGGCACGTCCCTCCTTTTCTAAGAAAATAACGTCTTTTCCTGTTATAGAACACAAAAAAAGAGCAAATGGCGGTAACCATTCGTACACATTAAATGTTGAGAACATATAATATAGTAGATAAATAGCTTTTCGACAAATTTCACAACTTGTGGACAACTTTCTACACATGCTGTGTGAAATCAATCCACATCTTATCCACAGTTTGTGGATAAAGAGTGAAAGCAAGATTAGTAATCAAGAGTTAAAACACAAATATAATACCAAATTAAACGAGAGCTTGCAATGGCTGTCACAATCTTATCCACAAAGCGGACAACCTGTTGAAAAAAATTGTCCACAGGAGTTGGCAGTGTGAAAATGTTGTCGATAACCTTTGTGGATATTGAAAAAAGGGAAAAAAGATATCCACATCATGAATTTTCAGCTCATAATGGTCATTTGAATCTGATTTTTTTCGTTAAATTCAGGAATCTGAAAAAATAAGGTTTCGAAAGTCGAGAAGGTATGGTATCCTATTATGGTTGCAAGAAACAAAAGCACTAGTGAAGTTGACAATGAATAGGTAACGCAAATATAATAAGTAAGACTGTCTTTAACAGCTATTCCTCGAGGGAGGTGTCATAAATGAAAAGAACATTCCAACCGAATAACCGTAAACGCAGTAAAGTTCATGGCTTCAGAAGCCGTATGAGTTCAAAAAACGGTCGTCTAGTTTTAGCGCGCCGTCGCCGCAAAGGCAGAAAAGTATTATCAGCTTAGGCCACTGAATAATGTCAGTGGTCTTTTTTCACTTTAAGGGAAAAGATATATGTGATGTGTATGAGCAGGGGGATCTCCCCTGTCTCTGCGTATCTCATTTTCAAATAAAATTAAAAGTTTCTGCCAGCCAGTATCGGAGTGAGTCAATTTGAAGAAGCGAAATCGTTTAAAGAAAAATGAAGATTTTCAAAAAGTGTTCAAGCATGGCACATCAGTAGCGAATCGCCAGTTTGTCTTATATACGCTTGATCAGCCTGAAAACGATGAGCTGCGCGTTGGTCTTTCCGTCAGCAAAAAAATTGGCAATGCAGTAATGCGAAATCGGATAAAACGTTTGATCCGGCAAGCTTTTCTAGAAGAGAGAGACAGACTGAAGCAAAAGGATTACATTATTATCGCTAGAAAACCAGCAAGTCAGCTGACATTTGAGGAAACGAAAAAAAGTCTGCAGCATTTATTCAGGAAGGCCTCATTATATAAGAAAACTTCGTCAAAAAAGTAGATGCCACTGCTTTCTTAAAACTTTTAAAAGCGCTTCCTTTCTGGTTGATCAGAAAAAGACACCATTTAAAACTGAAAGATGCTAAAATACATACAAGTATGTTTTGTAATAAGAGAGTGTAAAGAATGATTATAGGAGGAAATGTTGTTGAAAAGGAGAATATGGTTGCTATTAAGTATGGTCGGCGTATTCATGCTATTGGCTGGATGCTCGAGTGTCAAAGAGCCGATCACTGCAGATAGTCCGCATTTTTGGGACAAGTACGTAGTATTTCCATTGTCTGAGCTCATTACGTATGTTGCGAAATTGACGGGAGACAACTATGGACTGTCAATTATTATTGTTACAATTTTAATCCGTTTATTAATTTTGCCGCTGATGATCAAGCAGCTGAGAAGCTCGAAAGCGATGCAGGCTTTACAGCCGGAAATGCAAAAGCTCAAAGAAAAATACAGCTCAAAGGATCAAAAAACGCAGCAAAAACTTCAGCAGGAAACAATGGCTTTATTTCAAAAGCATGGCGTCAACCCATTGGCAGGGTGTTTCCCGATTTTAATTCAAATGCCGATTTTAATTGGATTCTACCATGCGATCATGAGAACACAGGCGATTTCAGAGCACAGTTTCTTATGGTTTGACTTAGGAGAAAAAGATCCTTTCTATATTCTTCCGATTGTTGCCGGTGTTGCCACTTTCGTACAGCAAAAATTAATGATGGCGGGCAATGCGCAGCAAAATCCGCAAATGGCAATGATGCTTTGGATTATGCCGATTATGATCATTGTGTTTGCGATCAACTTCCCGGCGGCGCTTTCTCTTTATTGGGTAGTCGGTAACTTGTTTATGATTGCGCAAACTTTCCTCATTAAAGGGCCTGATATTAAAAAAGATCCTCAGCCGCAAAAAGCCGGAGGAAAGAAAAAGTGAGGAATGTGACTGCTGCAGGGCGAAATGTCGATGAAGCAGTACAGTCCGGATTACGAGAACTGCAATTAACGAAGGATGAAGTTGAAATTACCGTTATTGAAGAGGGAAACAAAGGTTTTCTTGGTATATTCGGCAAAAAGCCGGCAATCGTGAAGCTGGCTGAAAAATTTGATCCGATTCAGGAAACAAAGATGTATCTTGAAAGAATTGCCGAATCCATTGCCGGAAAGTCTGATGTGACTGTAAAAGAAAGCAAAAAGGCAGTGAGTTTCCATATAACGGGTGAAAAAGCGGCATTGTTAATTGGAAAAAGAGGACAAACCTTAAATGCACTTCAAACTTTGACCCAGCTTGTCCTTAATCGTTATTCAGATCAGTATTTAAATGTGACGGTAGATGCAGAAAACTACCGTTTGAAAAGGAAAGAGACGCTGAGTCAGCTGGCTGTGAGACTGGCAGACCAGGTTTTGAAAACGAAAAAAGATGTTCATTTAGAACCGATGCCGTCCAGTGAAAGAAAAATCATTCATGATGCTCTTTCCAGATATGCAAATCAGCAGATCGAAACGTATTCAATGGGTGAAGGCGAAAATCGCCACCTCGTTATTTCCCAGAAAAGATAACATAAAACCGAAGTCCGGTAAAAATCGGAACTTCGGTTTTTTTGTATAGAAAAATCTATTTTTCCTTGTATTATCAAGCTTTTTCCGTTTAAGTTTTTCCTTTTTAGGTGTATCCTGTTGATAAAAAGGAAGTTCAGGAAATAAAATTAATTGTTATTCACATGTGGATAAGTTAAAGTAATAAGGGATGAATTTCTAAGTCTGTGGATAACACATCTTCCACTTCGAACCAAACTATGTTATCTTTTAGTTTTGGCATAATAAAATATTTTTTTATATAGATGAATGAGAGTATAGAAAAGAGAGGTGAACAACATGGATACAATTGCTGCCATTTCTACACCGATGGGAGAGGGTGCGATTGCTATTGTGCGGCTGAGCGGACCGGAAGCAATCCAGATTGCCGACAGAATGTATAAAGGGCCGAAAGGGAAAACGATCAGTTCGGTCGAATCACACACGATTCATTACGGCCATATTGTAGACAAACGTACGGATCGGGTCGTGGAGGAAGTAATGGTATCGGTGTTAAAAGCACCGAGAACTTTTACACGTGAAGATGTTATAGAAATAAACTGCCACGGGGGAATTGTGACAGTAAACCAAGTGCTCCAGCTCGCCTTAAGAGAGGGAGCGAGACTGGCGGAGCCTGGTGAATTCACGAAACGCGCGTTTTTAAATGGGCGAATCGACCTTTCACAGGCGGAAGCGGTGATGGACTTAATCAGAGCGAAAACGGATCGGGCAATGAACGTCGCTATGAATCAAATGGAAGGGCGTCTCTCTGCTTTGGTGCGCCGTTTACGCGATGATATTTTAGAAACGCTGGCCCATGTTGAGGTAAATATAGATTATCCGGAGTATGATGATGTAGAAGAAATGACACATCAGCTTTTAGTTGAAAAGGCAAGCTCCGTTAAAAAAGAAATTGAGGCGCTGCTTAGAACATCTGAGCAGGGCAAAATTTTGCGGGAAGGTCTTTCTACTGTCATTATCGGCCGTCCGAATGTCGGAAAGTCTTCTCTTCTTAACAGCCTGGTTCATGAGGCAAAAGCTATTGTTACTGATATTCCGGGTACGACACGGGATGTGATTGAGGAATACGTAAATGTAAGAGGTGTTCCGCTTCGTCTTGTTGATACTGCAGGTATTCGTGAAACAGAGGATATTGTTGAACGAATAGGTGTTGAACGCTCTCGTCAGGTTCTGAAGGCAGCAGACCTGATTTTACTTGTGCTTAATTATAGTGAAGGGCTTTCTGAAGAAGACGTAAAGCTTTTTGAAGCCGTTGAGGGAATGGACGTCATCGTCATTATGAATAAGACTGACCTCGAGGCGAAAATTGACATAGAACGTGTACGCGAGCTGGCCAATGGACGTCCTGTTGTAACGACATCTCTTCTAAAAGAAGAAGGCGTTAATGATTTGGAGGAAGCGATTCAATCACTGTTCTATACAGGTGCTATTGAAAGCGGAGATTTAACGTATGTCAGCAATACACGCCATATTTCAATTTTACAGGAAGCAAAACGCGCCATTGAAGACGCGCTTAGCGGCATCGAACAGGATGTCCCGATCGACATGGTGCAGATTGATCTTACAAGATGCTGGGAGCTTCTGGGCGAAATCATTGGAGACGCTGTCCATGAAAGCTTAATTGATCAGCTCTTTTCACAGTTCTGTTTAGGAAAATAAATAAAGGAGGAACTAGAATCATGGGGTATGAAGCAGGCCAATACGATGTGATAGTGATTGGCGCCGGGCATGCCGGTGTTGAGGCTGCCCTCGCATCAGCACGTCAAGGCGCCAAAACGCTTGTCTTGACCATCAACTTAGATATGGTTGCGTTTATGCCATGTAATCCGTCTGTCGGCGGCCCTGCAAAAGGGATTGTCGTCCGCGAAATTGACGCGCTTGGCGGAGAAATGGGCAGAAATATTGATAAAACGCATATTCAAATGAGAATGCTGAATACAGGAAAAGGTCCTGCTGTCCGTGCGCTGCGTGCGCAAGCAGATAAATTCCAATATCAGCATGAAATGAAAAATACGCTTGAAAAAGAATCAAACTTAACGCTGCTGCAAGGAATTGTAGAGCGTCTGATCATTGAAGACGGCGAGTGCCGCGGTGTCATTACACAAACCGGTGCGAATTACCGCGCGAAAGCAGTTGTTATGACGACAGGAACATATTTGAGAGGACGTATTATTCTCGGTGATCTTTCTTACTCAAGCGGTCCGAACAACCAGCAGCCTTCTATTAAGCTTTCTGAGCATTTGGAAGAACTGGGCTTCGACCTTGTTCGTTTTAAAACAGGTACGCCGCCTCGCGTCAAAAGCGACACGATTGATTACAGCAAAACGGAAATTCAGCCTGGTGACGAAGTGCCTCGCGCTTTCTCATATGAAACAGTTGAATATATCACAGATCAGCTTCCTTGCTGGCTGACATATACGAGCCCTGAGACACATGAGATTATTGACAGCAACCTGCACCGTTCACCGATGTATTCCGGTATGATCAAAGGTACAGGTCCGAGATACTGCCCGTCAATTGAAGATAAAGTTGTTCGTTTTAATGATAAACCGCGTCATCAAATTTTCCTTGAGCCAGAAGGCAGAAATACGCAGGAAGTTTATGTTCAAGGTTTGTCTACCAGTCTTCCAGAGGACGTGCAGCAAAGAATGCTTGCAACGATTCCTGGTCTGGAAAACGTTCAAATGATGAGAGCCGGCTATGCGATTGAGTACGATGCGATTGTACCGACTCAGCTATGGCCGACGCTTGAAACGAAAAAAATTACCAATCTCTACACTGCCGGCCAAATTAACGGAACATCCGGTTATGAAGAAGCTGCAGGACAAGGGATTATGGCGGGAATCAATGCAGGACGAAAAGCGCTTGGAAAAGAAGAAGTGATTCTAAGCCGTTCTGACGCCTACATTGGTGTTCTCATTGATGACCTTGTGACAAAAGGAACAAATGAGCCATATCGTCTTTTGACATCTCGTGCTGAATACAGATTGCTTCTTCGCCATGACAATGCAGATCTGCGTCTGACAGAAATCGGCCACCGTATCGGATTAATTTCTGATGAGCGATTTGCGGCTTTTGAAAAGAAAAAAGCGGCGATCGAAGCGGAGAAAAAACGTCTGCATTCTGTGATTATCAAGCCGTCTCCAGAAAATCAAGAATATATCCGTTCTCTTGGCGGAAGCGAATTGAAAGATGGAGTACGCGGCACAGACTTGATGAAACGTCCTGAAATGAACTATGAAACTGTGACAAAACTTGCGCCGCCAGAAGTGCCGGTTCCGCAAGAAGTGGCAGAACAAGTAGAAATTCAAGTGAAATATGAAGGGTATATTGAAAAATCCCTTCAGCAAGTGGAAAAACTGAAGAAGATGGAAAACAAAAAAATCCCTGATCGAATTGATTATGACGCAATTAAGGGGATTGCAACCGAGGCTCGTCAAAAGCTGAAAAACGTACGGCCTTTGTCTGTTGCCCAAGCTTCCCGTATTTCCGGTGTGAATCCGGCAGACATTTCAATTCTATTGGTATATTTAGAGCAGGGCCGCATTGCGAAGATAGCCGAGTAGAAAGGATGACGGCATGAATATTGAAGAATTCACTTCTGGACTGGCGGAAAAAGGGATCTCCCTTTCTCCTCGTCAGCTGGAGCAATTTGAGCTGTATTACGATATGCTGGTTGAGTGGAATGAAAAAATCAATCTGACTTCGATTACAGAGAAAAAAGAAGTGTATCTGAAGCATTTTTATGATTCCATTACAGCTGCATTTTATGTCGACTTCAATCAGATGAATACGATTTGTGATGTCGGAGCGGGAGCGGGTTTTCCGAGTCTGCCGATTAAAATATGTTTTCCGCACCTTCATGTCACAATCGTAGATTCACTAAACAAACGAATAACGTTTTTAGAAAAGCTGTCTGAAGCTTTACAATTGGAGAATACGACATTTTGCCATGACAGAGCTGAAACATTCGGGCAACGGAAAGACGTAAGGGAAAGCTATGATATCGTGACAGCGCGAGCGGTTGCGAGACTATCTGTTTTAAGCGAGCTTTGTCTGCCTCTGGTTAAGAAAAACGGTTTATTTGTTGCTTTAAAAGCCGCATCTGCTGAAGAAGAATTAAATGCGGGAAAAAAAGCAATCACAACGCTTGGAGGAGAACTTGAGAATACCCATTCCTTTAAGCTGCCTATTGAAGAAAGCGATCGTAATATTATGGTGATACGCAAGATCAAAAATACACCTAAGAAGTATCCAAGAAAACCGGGAACTCCTAATAAATCGCCAATTGAAGGGTAATTTAGACAGCCTGATATGACAATACCATCATATTTTCTTCAAAATTAATGACGGTACAGCAGGAAAAA
>NZ_NSDH01000002.1:0-56934 GCF_002289525.1 Bacillus sp. 7705b
CTTCGGGCTTGGTGAGAAGGAACAGGAACCGGAGATTGCTGAACATGAGACAAACAAAGAAGAGATTCTGGAAATACCGGTAAATGCTATCGTTCCCAACCGTTTTCAGCCACGCACCATTTTCTCAGATGAAAAAATCAAAGAGTTAGCAATGACCATTCATACACACGGCATTATTCAGCCGATTGTTGTCAGGCATACAGAAGAAGAAGGCCAATACGAACTCATTGCAGGTGAAAGACGCTGGAGAGCGGTGCAATCGCTCGAGTGGGAAAAGATTCCGGCCATTATTAAGGATTTTTCCGACACGGAAACCGCTTCAGTGGCGTTAATTGAAAATTTGCAACGTGAGGAATTGTCTTCGATTGAGGAAGCGCATGCCTACGCAAGGCTCCTTGAGCTTCATGATTTAACACAGGAAGCACTGGCGCAGCGTTTAGGAAAAGGGCAGTCAACGATTGCGAACAAACTGCGGCTATTAAAGCTGCCTCAGCCGGTTCAAGACGCAATCATGGAGAAGAAAATCACAGAGCGTCATGCCAGAGCGCTGATTCCCCTGAAACAGCCTGAGCTCCAAGTCACACTGCTCACAGAGATAATTGAGAAAAGCTTAAATGTAAAGCAGACAGAAGACCGCGTGGTTAAAATGCTGGAGCAAGGCCAGAGAAAACCAAAGCCTAGACGCAAAGCGTTCAGCAGGGATACTAGAATTGCAATGAACACGATTCGCCAGTCACTGTCAATGGTTGAAGACAGCGGCGTAAAATTGAATACGGAAGAAGAGGAATTTGAAGAATATATTCAATTGACGATTCGCATACCAAAATAAAAGCTCTCCTGCTGTCCAGGAGAGTTTTTTTCGCTAAAAGGAAATTAATTACTTTTAGTTATGATTGTCATATTATAATTCTTTTCTTTGAGCTTGTGGATAAATTCTTCCGTGTCTTGTGGAGAAATGACTGCATGTCCCCAGCCTCCCCGATAATAAATCGTAATCGCACGCCGTGAGCCAATAAGCCGAAAACCTGACCACAGCTTCTTTTGCTGAATCACTTTGTCGATTTTTTCGTAAGGAATTTGATGTTTGATCAATCCGGCTTTAATGATCAAACGGTGCTCCTTCAATACATATTTCAGATCAATGAAACTCCAAATGATGAGCACGTTGAAAAGAGTCAGCAGAACAAAAATGATCCAGCCGGATATCCTCATATGTCCCAGCACAAAAGGAACTATGGCATCTGCTTGTATCAGTAATATGAGAAACACAATCATAAGAGTAACGGGTGCATCTCTTTTTGTTTTGTAAACCATATGATCACCGTCCTGTTTGTACTTTCTGCATTGTAACTTCTTCTTTTTTTCTATTAGAAATCCCTTTTTTAAGTCAAAAAAACATATCAGTTTTAGAATTTATAAGAGAAAGCAATAAAGCGCTGATTAAATTTTTCAAATATTCCCTTCTGATAAAAAACAAAATGATGAAAAAAGTGAAACGCTTTAATCTTTTTTTGATAAAATAGAAACATGACAGTACATGTTCATGTGAAAGTAGGTGACATCGTGGGAAAAATCATAGCAATTACGAACCAAAAAGGCGGAGTCGGAAAAACAACGACGTCTGTCAACCTTGGAGCATGCTTAGCTTACATAGGGAAAAGGGTTCTGCTGGTAGATATTGATCCGCAGGGGAATGCAACGAGCGGATTGGGGATAGAAAAAGCCGATGTAGATCAGTGTGTGTACGATATTTTAGTAGATGATGCAGATGTAATAGATATTATTAAAGCAACTTCAGTAGAGAATTTGGATGTGATTCCTGCGACGATACAGCTTGCAGGAGCTGAGATCGAGCTGGTTCCGACAATTTCAAGAGAAGTGAGACTTAAGAGAGCGCTTGAAGCTGTGAAGCAGAATTATGATTATATTATTATTGATTGTCCTCCATCATTGGGATTGCTGACAATTAACGCGTTGACTGCTTCAGATTCAGTTGTCATTCCTGTACAGTGCGAATATTATGCCTTGGAGGGACTGAGCCAATTATTAAATACAGTACGTCTTGTGCAAAAGCATTTGAATACTGATTTAATGATTGAAGGCGTATTGCTGACGATGCTTGATGCCCGGACAAATCTTGGCATTCAAGTGATTGAAGAGGTAAAAAAATACTTTAGAGATAAAGTATATCAGACTGTTATTCCGCGTAATGTCCGTCTGAGTGAGGCACCGAGTCACGGTAAACCCATCATTTTATACGATCCGCGGTCAAGAGGTGCGGAAGTATATTTAGATTTAGCAAAGGAAGTGGCTGCGAATGGCTAAAGGCCTTGGAAAAGGGATTAATGCGTTGTTTAATCAGGTTGATTTGTCTGAAGAGACAATCGAGGAAATCAAAGTTACCGATTTACGCCCTAATCCTTATCAGCCAAGAAAACACTTTGACGATGAAGCTCTAGCGGAGCTCAAAGAATCTGTGCTGCAGCATGGCATTCTCCAGCCGCTTATCGTCAGAAAATCTTTAAAAGGCTATGATATCGTTGCGGGTGAACGGCGCTTTCGGGCGGCAAAGCTTGCAGGTTTAGAAACAGTTCCAGCGATTGTCCGTGAATTATCAGAGGCGTTAATGAGAGAAATTGCTTTACTGGAAAACCTTCAGCGGGAGGATTTATCACCGCTGGAAGAGGCTCAGGCTTATGACTCTTTGCTCAAACACTTAGATGTCACGCAAGAGCAGCTTGCAAAACGTCTCGGAAAAAGCAGGCCGCATATTGCCAACCATTTAAGATTGCTGACACTGCCTGAGAACATTCAGCAGCTGATTGCGGAAGGCACGCTCTCTATGGGGCATGGCCGCACACTTCTTGGTTTGAAAAATAAAAACAAGCTTGAACCGCTTGTGCAAAAAGTGATTGCAGAACAGCTTAACGTTCGCCAGCTTGAGCAGCTGATTCAGCAATTGAATCAGAATGTTCCACGTGAAACAAAGAAAAAAGAGCCTGTAAAAGATGCGATTATCAAAGAACGAGAATCGTATCTCCAAAATTATTTTGGTACAACAGTAAATATTAAGAGACAAAAGAAAAAAGGCAAAATCGAAATTGAGTTTTTCTCCAACGAGGATCTTGAACGGATCTTAGAGCTCTTATCAGAACGAGAATCGTAATGAAAGAAAACCATCTCTATTGAAGATGGTTTTTTGTTTTATAATCGTCCTGTGAGTCTTTGCAGCGGATTAAGCCGTTCCTGCCTCCACTCTGTTCGATCTGTTAAACTCAGTCCTTCAGCAAGAACATTTGCCATATTCATGACCAAGTGAAGCCTTGTATTTTGTAAAACAAAGTACTCCATGAAACCGCTGACATTTACAATTCCATTCACATGGAGGTCTCCTACCTCAGGAAGATCCTTCTGTACACCGGCACCAGGCTTTAGTGGGCCATCTCCGATCTGGAATGAACCTACGCTTTTCACACGCCCTAAGCAAGCATCAACTGCTACAATAAATGGGTTTTTATGTAATTTGTGAATTTCCATCAATTTGTCCTTCATGTTTACAGCGTGCACAGGATCAGACAGGGTGCCGTAGACGTGGAATCTGGTGAGCTGCATCTGTTTGAGTTTCATTCCTACGAGCGGGCCTAATGAGTCACCAGTTGAACGGTCTGTTCCGATACAAACCACAACAATCGGTCTGCCGGCAGCTTTACGTAAGGATGAAGAAAGAATCGTTTGTATTTGTTTTGCTGCAGCTGTATCTGTATGTGAAACATATTGCTTTACTCGTTCCTGAGAAGAAAAAAGCCCGCCTTTTCGATTCATAGGTTTCACTTCCTTGTTAGATATCGGAATTGCTAGGGATGTGTTTTTTTGGTATGTAAGGTTGTTTACATTATATCCAGCAGTTAGGTTTTTTATGCTTTCTGTCTGTTTACGGATTTTTGGATACAAAGAGGAAAAGATAGAGGTTATTTACAAGTATTGTGCCGCAGCGCTTCAGGTGAAGCAAGATATGGTCTGCTGTTTTGGTAATGGAGGAATCATTAATATGCTTGGAACACCTAATGGAGTTTACGATAAGATCGGAATAACTGAATGATTGAACATGATATCTTGGTGAAGAGCGTATAAAGGAATGGTAGGAAAGTGAAGGATGGGATTTTGTATTTTGACTGCCTGTTTAGGTGGTCTTTTTTTTACGAGTATTTTGTATGATATTTTCACATTCAACCATTATTTTTTGTTTTCCTATGAAAATAGGCATTTTTATTATTAGCGCTCTATATAGTAACAATAACGGAAACAAGCTGAACTCTGTACTTATGAGGTGATAATGTTGTGGAGAGCCGGAATGAGGTGGATGCTGCTTATATTAGGCAGCCTGATCGGCGCCGGATATGCAAGCGGTCAGGAGATATGGCAGTTTTTTGGCGCAGAAAGCGGACTGGCTATTGTGCTGTTTACAGTGATGTTCATTTTCTCGTCTTATATTGTGATGAAAATCAGTTTTAAGGTTCAATCCACTCACTTTCTTCCGGTTCTTGAACATTTAATGGGACCGTGGCTGGCGAAAATTTATGATATTCTCATTGTCTTTTATTTATTTTCTACAACCATGGTGATGATTGCCGGAGGCGGAGTGACGCTGCAAATGTACAAGCTCCCTTTTTGGTGGGGAATTGCGCTGCTTTGCATCGTGACGGTGTGTTTGTTTTTCTGGGATGTGAAAGGGATTTTATCTGTGAATGGCATTTTAATTCCTATTTTAGTTGCCGGGCTGATGTATGCGTTATTTTCATTTCAGAGCACTCATCACCATACGTGGACGATAGATTTGAGCCGGCAGTATAACTGGCCTGCCAGCATTACGTTTACTTCTTTAAATATTCTTTCGGTTGTCGCGATTTTATCGTCTGTCGGGAAAGAAATGAAAGGGCTGGGGGAAGCTAAAATCGCCAGTGTGGCCAGCGGTCTTATTTTTGGCGTGATCTCTTTTGTATATAATGAAACGTTGGTAGAACTGGCTGGTTCCCTTTCTCAATTTGAAATTCCGCTGTTTGCCATTCTGGAGGGTGCCCCTTACCTTCTTTTTTTATGTATGACTGCGGTGCTGTGCCTTGCGATATATACGACGACGGTGGCTGGTTTATTTGGATTGTCCAGCCGGCTGATGGCTTTTCTTCACATGCCTAGATGGATGATCGTATTGATTCTGTTAGTGTTGATGGTGCCTTTTACTTCTTTCGGTTTTTCCGATTTAATCGCTTTTTTATATCCTATTTATGGAATGCTAAATCTTTATCTATTAGTTTGTTTGCTGTTATACCCTATTTTAAGTAAATGGAAATAAGAGGATTCCTTTCTTTTTGGGTATGATGATTGCTCTAATGATCAGTTTTTTTGTACAATAGATTCAGCAGTTTATGAAGAGAGGTGAAGGGTCTTGGCGGATAAAGACTTTGGCCTGAATGATGTTGTAGAAATGAAGAAACCGCACCCATGCGGAGCAAACAGATGGAAAATTATACGTATGGGAATGGATATTCGGATTAAATGTGAGGGTTGCTCTCACAGCGTGATGATTCCGAGAAAAGAATTTGAAAGAAAAGTAAAAAAAGTACTGGTCAAGCATGAGGAGCCTACTTCATAAAAAGGCTGACACTCATGCTTTTTCATATAGAAGGTAAGGAGAAGACGGCGATGAGCAAAGTGCATCAGTCAGCATGCCCTCTGAATTGCTGGGACAGCTGCGGTTTTGTGGTGACTGTTGATGACGGAAAGGTAACAAAAGTGGACGGAGATCCAAACCATCCGATTACGGAAGGCAAAATCTGCGGCCGCGGCAGAATGCTAGAGACGAAAACAAATTCGCCTGATCGACTTCGTTATCCGATGAAAAAACAAAATGGCGAGTTTGTGCGGATTTCCTGGGAGCAGGCTCTTGATGAAATTGCTGATAAACTTCGGGACATTCAGGAGACGTCAGAAACAACAGCAGTTTTGCACAGCCATGATTATGCCAATAACGGTTTGTTAAAAGCGCTAGATCAGCGTTTTTTTAATGCGTATGGCGGTGTGACTGAGATTGTCGGAAGCATTTGCTGGGGCTCGGGTATAGAGGCGCAAAGCTGGGATTTCGGCCGGTCGTATGGGCACGGGCCGCTTGATATTTACAACAGCAAACACGTCGTTGTGTGGGGCAGAAATGTATCAAGGACAAATATGCACCTTTATCACCATTTGCAGCAGGTAAAGAAAAAGGGCGCAACGCTGACGGTGATTGATCCGATTTTTAATCCGACTGCAAAACTGGCTGACCGTTATATTTCTGTAAAGCCGGGAATGGATGGCTGGCTTGCCGCGGCTGTTTTGAAGGTTCTGATCGAGACGGGAAGAACGGATGAGGATTTTATTTCTCAGCATTCTGTCGGGTTTGATGATGTAAAAGAGCTTTTGAGTACTGTTTCTTTAGAAGAATTTACTGAGAAAACAGAAACTACGATGGAAGAGCTGGAGTTTCTTGCTGGTCTGTATGCCGATGGCCCGGTGTCTACTTTTATGGGGCTTGGTATGCAGCGGTACAAAAATGGCGGCGGGACGATTCGCTGGATTGATGCGCTTGTTGCGGCAAGCGGAAACGTTGGGATTAAAGGCGGCGGCGCAAATTTTGGCAATGTCCAGGTTGGTGAAAGCTTTGCAAAAACCAAACTGACACTGCCGGAATTAAAAACGACATCACGTTCTTTTTCAATGATGACACAGGCTGAAGAGGTTTTAACCGCTGATGATCCTGCGATCGAGATGATTATCGTGACATGCGGGAACCCGCTGACTCAGGTGCCAAACACAAATAAAGTAAGACAGGCGTTTGAAAAGGTTCCGGTGACAGTAGCGATTGATTCCATCATGACCGATACGGCAAAGCTGTGCGACTATGTTTTGCCGACTGCCACTGTTTTTGAAGAAGAGGATATTTATTATTCCAGTATGTACCATCATTATGTTCAGTATGGGAAGAAGCTGGTGGAACCGCAGGGCGAAGCGAAGTCAGACAGATGGATATGGTCAGAGCTTGCAAAGCGCCTTGGATTTGGAGAGCTTTTTGAACACAGTACTGAAGAACTTTTGGAGATGGGGCTTTCTTCATTGGAGGCAGACGGTGTAACGCTTGAGCACTTGAAAGAAAAAGGCCATCTGCCGCTTCCGGTTAAACAGGTGCCGTGGGAAGACTTTACGTTTCTGACGCCAAGCGGAAAATTTGAGTTTACCTCTTCTTTAGCTGAAGAAAAAGGATTTAGCGGTGCACTTCAATTGGAAGTGCCTGAGGAGTCTGTTTACCATAACGAAGAACTTGCCGAAAAATACCCTTACACGCTTTTGTCCATTCATCCGCAGCGCTCTAATCATTCACAGCATATTCCGTTCATCGAGAAGCTTCAGCACATACAGGTCGATATTTCTTCAGATATAGCGGCTGAGCGGGATCTTCAGGATGGAGACGAGGTTGTCATTTTCAATGATCGGGGCCGTTTGAATGGTAAAGTTAAAGTGATGAAACAGGCTCATCCGAAGACGATAAATGTAGATGAAGGCATGTGGGCGGCTTTTGGCGGCTCCGTCAATACGCTGACAAATGATACAAATTCTGATAATGGAATGGGAAGTACGCTTTTTGACTGTTTAGTGGGCTTGAAAAAAGCATAATGAGAGGGTTCAGCAGGCTGAAAATGCTTTTTTGTCAGCTTGTCTTTTCCAGTGAACCTCCTTATAATTGCTCTAGGTTCAAAATACGTTAATGCAATGACGGTTTTATATAGAGGAGATGAAAGAATGGCTTTAACAGCTGGAATTGTCGGTTTGCCGAACGTCGGGAAATCAACATTATTTAACGCAATTACACAGGCCGGTGCCGAATCAGCCAACTACCCGTTCTGTACAATTGATCCGAACGTGGGAATTGTAGAAGTACCGGACGATCGTCTGCGAAAGCTGACTGAGCTGGTCAAACCGAAGAAGACTGTGCCGACTGCTTTTGAATTCACTGATATTGCAGGAATCGTAAAAGGCGCGTCAAAAGGAGAAGGTCTCGGTAACAAATTCCTTTCTCATATTCGCCAAGTTGACGCGATCTGCCACGTTGTCCGCGCTTTTTCTGATGATAATATTACACACGTTTCCGGTAAAGTTGATCCGATTGATGATATCGAAACGATCAATCTTGAGCTGATTCTCGCTGATATGGAAACAGTTGAAAAGCGGATTACACGTGTCAGCAAGCTTGCAAAGCAAAAAGATAAAGAGGCTGTGTTTGAGTTTGACATTTTGTCTAAACTGAAAGAAGCGTTTGAAAATGAAAAGCCTGCTCGTTCTGTTGAGTTTACTGAAGAGCAGCAAAAGCTTGTAAAGCAGCTTCATTTGCTGACTTCAAAGCCTATTTTGTATGTTGCGAATGTAAGTGAAGAGGAAGTGGCTGATCCGTCTGGCAATGAATATGTAGCGAAGATTCGCGAATACGCTGCCGGCGAAAACGCAGAAGTCATCGTCGTTTGTGCGAAGATTGAATCTGAAATCGCTGAGCTTGAAGGCGATGAAAAGCAAATGTTCCTTGAAGAGCTGGGAATTGAAGAGTCAGGTCTTGATCAGCTGATTAAAGCATCTTACTCTCTGCTTGGGCTGGCAACATATTTCACAGCCGGTGAGCAGGAAGTCAGAGCTTGGACATTCAAAAAAGGCATGAAGGCCCCAGAATGCGCTGGAATTATTCATAGTGACTTTGAGCGCGGCTTCATTCGCGCTGAAACGGTTGCTTATGATGATCTTCTTGCTGGCGGCGGCATGGCAGGAGCGAAGGAAGCCGGAAAAGTCCGTCTTGAAGGAAAAGACTACGTGGTAAAAGACGGAGATGTTATTCATTTCCGATTTAATGTATAGGATGCAGTTGTAAAGGGACAAGAGCTTTGGTATAATATAAAATTGTGAGTAATAGAATTATTGCTCCTTGCCCATTACGGGCCGCTTAGTCCAAAAGGAGGTGCAAACAGATGAGAAAGTACGAAGTTATGTACATTATCCGCCCAAACATTGACGATGAGTCTAAAAAAGCAGTTATCGAGCGTTTCAGCAACGTTCTGACTTCTAACGGTGCGGAGATCACTGGAACAAAGGATTGGGGTAAACGTCGTCTAGCTTACGAAATCAACGATTTCCGCGACGGTTTCTACCAAATCGTAAATGTTCAAGCTGATGCTGCGGCAGTTCAAGAATTTGACCGTCTAGCTAAGATCAGTGATGATATCATTCGCCACATTGTTGTTAAAGAAGAAGAATAAGCAATTTTGAAATATATAATGGTAAAAGGTGGTCTTTCTTATGCTTAACCGAGTTGTATTAGTCGGAAGACTGACAAAAGACCCAGAGCTTCGTTATACGCCAAACGGTGCGGCTGTTGCCACGTTTACTCTTGCTGTGAATCGTACATTTACGAACCAGTCTGGAGAACGTGAGGCCGATTTCATTAATTGTGTCACTTGGAGAAGACAAGCCGAAAACGTTGCAAACTTCCTGAAAAAAGGAAGCCTTGCAGGCGTAGATGGCCGTTTACAAACAAGAAACTATGAAAACCAGCAAGGGCAGCGTGTCTTCGTGACCGAGGTCCAAGCTGAAAGTGTTCAATTTCTTGAGCCGAAAAGCGGCGGCGGTTCTGGTTCAGGTGGATACAACGAAGGAAACAGCGGCGGAGGCCAGTACTTTGGCGGAGGCCAAAATGATAATCCATTCGGGGGAAATCAAAACAACCAGAGACGCAATCAGGGGAACAGCTTTAATGATGACCCATTTGCCAACGACGGCAAGCCGATTGACATCTCGGATGATGATCTTCCATTCTAATGAGAATATCGCTAAATTGACAAAGAAAGGAGGGAAATGACTATGGCAGGAGGACGCAGAGGCGGTCGTGCGAAGCGCCGTAAAGTGTGTTATTTCACTTCTAACGGTATCACGCACATCGACTACAAAGATGTAGATCTTCTTAGAAAGTTTGTTTCTGAGCGCGGTAAAATTTTACCACGTCGTGTAACTGGAACAAACGCTAAATACCAACGTAAATTGACTGCAGCGATCAAACGCGCTCGTCAAATGGCTTTACTTCCATACGTAACTGGTGAGTAAGCTGATACGTAAAGAGCAAGGACCTTTGGGTTCTTGCTCTTTTTTATAGGGGGATAAAAAAATGAAGCTCATTTCTTGGAATGTGAATGGCCTGCGGGCTGTCATGAGAAAAATGGATTTCCTCTCTTACTTGAAAGAAGAGGATGCCGATGTTGTATGTCTGCAGGAAACAAAGATTCAGGACGGACAAGTGGATCTTGAACCAGAAGGCTATCATGTGTATTGGAACTATGCTGTGAAAAAAGGATATTCCGGCACGGCTGTTTTTTCAAAACAAGAGCCGCTGCGTGTCATGTACGGAATCGGAATAGAAGAGCATGATCAAGAGGGCAGAGTGATTACGCTGGAATTTGAAAACGTGTATGTGATGACCGTTTACACGCCTAATGCAAAAAGAGGGCTGGAACGCATTGATTACCGTTTGCAATGGGAAGAGGCTTTATTAGCGTTTATTCTCGAATTGGACAAGAAAAAACCGGTTATCCTGTGCGGTGATTTAAATGTGGCTCATCAGGAAATTGATTTGAAGAATCCAAAAGCAAACCGGAATAACGCGGGTTTTTCTGATCAAGAAAGAGGAGCATTCACTCGTTTCTTGGAAGCCGGCTTTATCGACTCATTCCGTTATTTATACCCTGTTCTGGAAGGCGCTTATTCCTGGTGGTCGTATCGTGCGGGTGCCCGGGACAGAAATATCGGCTGGCGTCTGGATTACTTTATTGTTTCTGAGAGTCTTAAGGGGCAGATTGATGATGCCAAGATATCAGCACACGTCTTGGGCTCCGACCATTGCCCTGTTGAACTTACGATCAATATATGATGAGATAGCAGTAAGGATTGATACTTACTGCTTTTTTTATGATGAAAAAGGAGAAAGAGATGGCAAACATAAAAGAGATTGCGAGATTGGCGAATGTATCTGTTTCGACTGTGTCACGTGTACTGAATCATCATCCGTATGTGTCTGAAGAAAAAAGGAAGCTGGTGCGTCAAGTCATGGAGGAATTAGACTACACACCGAATCGAACTGCGATCGATCTTATTCGCGGCAAGACTCAAACGATCGGTGTAATCCTGCCTTACAGCGATCACCCTTGCTTTGATAAAATCGTAAACGGCATCACAAAGGCGGCATTTAGACATGAATATGCAACAACCCTCCTCCCTACCAACTATAACCCCGACATTGAAATTAAATATGTAGAGCTGTTAAGAATGAAAAAAATAGATGGCCTTATTATTACATCACGAGCCAATCACTGGGACAGTATGATAGCCTATCAAGAATATGGACCGATTATCGCTTGTGAGGATACTGGAGACATGGATATTCCTTGTGCTTACAATGACAGAAAAGCAGCCTACATAGAAAGCTTTCGATATCTAAAGAACCGCGGACATGAACATATCGCTTTTACAAGCGTGAGAAGCGCCGACAAGAGCCCGAGTACAGCGGATAAAGCAGCGGCTTATCAGGCCGTCTATGGAAGCCTGGAGGATCGCCATATGCTGACTGGCTGTAATCATATGGACGACGGAGAGCAGGCGGGTGCGTATTTCTATACAAGCGGCCAGGCTCCAACAGCTATTTATGCAAACAGTGATGAAGTGGCAGCCGGAATATATGTATTTGCCAAAAAGAAAGACTGGGATGTTGAGATCATTGGAGAAGGAAATTCTTCTATCAGCCGCGCCCTCTGTTTCCCATCGCTTGATCTGAATCTTGAGCAGCTGGGCACCGCAGCATTTTCGTTATTTTTGCAGGAGCGTCCCAAAGATATAAAAATTCTGCACCAATTTATGAAAAAAGCTTGAACTGAAATGCATTTCATACCTTATAACTTCATTGAAAGACAAAGGAGGAGGAAGAAATGCGTATTGAGCACACGGCCATCTGGGTCAGTGATTTAGAGCGAATGAAGGCTTTTTATGAAACGTACTTTCATGGCAAAGCCAATTCTCTTTATCATAATGAGAAGAAAGATTTTAAGTCGTATTTTATGACGTTTGATTCCGGAGCTAGGCTGGAAATCATGAAAAAAGGAGATGTGACTGATCAGCCATCACAAACGATGACAGGCTGGGCGCATATCGCTTTTTCCACTGGAAGCAAAGAGAATGTTGATGAACTGACAGAAAGGTTAAAGCAGGACGGATTCGCTGTAGTTAGCGGCCCAAGGACGACGGGGGACGGCTACTATGAAAGCGTAATTGAAGATGAGGAAGGAAATCTAATAGAGATTACAATTTAACATCTTGGAGTGACTTGAATGCTGACAGAAAAAGAAAAAATGGCAGCCGGAGAATTATACAATTCGGAAGACCGAGAATTATCACTAGAGCGTAAACATACGAGAAATCTGATTAAACAATATAACGAATCAACAGAAGATGAGTCAGTGCGAACGGAACTTTTGAAAAATCTGCTGGGTTCGATCGGTGATCAAGTCACCATTTTGCCGACATTCCGCTGTGATTACGGCTATCACATTCATATGGGGGATCGTACATTTGTTAATTTTGACTGTGTCATTCTTGATGTTTGTGAAGTTCGTATAGGGCGTGATTGTTTGATTGCTCCAGGGGTGCATATCTACACGGCAGGTCACCCTCTCGACCCGCTTGAAAGGAAGTCGGGGAAGGAGTTCGGTAAGCCTGTTACAATTGGAGATAATGTTTGGATTGGCGGGCGGGCAGTGATAAACCCGGGAGTGACGATCGGCGATAATGCGGTGATTGCTTCGGGTTCCGTAGTGACAAAGGATGTGCCTGCGAATACGGTTGTAGGGGGAAACCCTGCGAGAAAGCTGAAGGATTTGAATTGAAATCAGTGCGGTTAACGCCGCACTGACTTTTTATATCTGCTTGGCATTCGTATTGGGGCCGAAGCAGATTAACAAAATGGAGCATGCGAGCCAGCAGCCGCCTATAAAGAAAAAGACGCTGACATAGCCGAGCTGAACTGCGATAAAACCGACGAGCAATGATCCGAAGATGTTCGAAAAGCGCCCGAGCCCATAAGCTAAACCGCTGCCTGACGAGCGATATTCTGTTGGGAAAGGCTCAGATGTATACGCATATAAGTTGGATGTGAAAACCCGTTCCGTAATATTGACGATGAAACCAAACACGATAATCATGATTGGAATGAAGGTCATGCCATATAAAAGACCTGCGATGGCAGTCAGAAACGCACTGGCGGCCAATATCCATTTTCTCTGAAATTTTTCAGAAATCATTGAACCCAGCAATGCGCCGAGCGGAGCGCCGACCGAGTGCAATACGTTATACCATAATGTATTTTCCATCGTGACCCCGTTGCTTTTCAGCAGGCTGGGAACCCAGGAGGCAAAGCCGTAGAATCCAAAGGTTTCAAAAATCCATACCGCGGATAACACAATGGTTATTTTAAGGTTTTTCCCCTTTAATAATCCCGCGTAACCCGCATGTTGAACTTGTCCGCTTGAGGTTTGCGGCGCCGGAGCAGGAAGCGGGCCTTTTTCTTTTTCAACGCTTGCTTCAATCCTTTTCAGGATGGCATCGGCTTTTTCATATTCACCGCGATTTTCATGCCAGCGGGGTGATTCCTCCAGCCGCCGAATAAAGAAAAAATATATAAGACCAACAGCGCCCCACACAAAGACAAGTCTCCATCCCCATGAGCCGAGCGGAATGACAAAGGCTGATACGATATTGGTGATCGGAACGCCGATCAATCCGATCATGGCACAGAAAGAAATATATTTTCCGCGAACACTGGACGGGAAAAATTCTGCTAAATAGCTATTGGTGATGATCATGGCAGCTGCGACGCCAAACCCAGTGAGGAAACGAAACGCCATTAAGGATGGGATGTCCCATGCCGCGGCATTACATAACGATGCGATTGAAAAAACGAAGACAAATAGGTTCAAGGCTTTTTTTCGGCCGATTCGATCTGAAAGCCGTCCCCCAAGTGATGCTCCCAAAAACATGCCTAAAAACGAAGCAGCCGTTACATTGGCAATGGTTGAAAGCTGGATGCCCCAATGCTCGATCAGTGCCGGCGCTACATTGCTGAGGGTAAATAAATCCGCAAGATCAAAGAAGTAAACAATGCCGAGAGCGGTTAATACTTGGAAATGGACACGTGAAATCGGGAGGCGGTCTAAACGGTTTGCCGCGTTTGAAAAAGGATGTGTATGTTTCTGTTTGACGCCCGTATTCATAAAAAACCCCCTTTTTTAATAGCGGGAGAAAGACTGAACATTCCCCTCTTGGCATTATTATAAGTATCTTGATTCATTGGGGACAGAGTTCAAATCACTAGATGGAAGAACTAAATTCACACTTTTCGCCTTAATTTTGCTTAAAAGATTTCCAAAACAGTAGATTAGTAGACCAAATTATGCAAATATATAGTAATATTCTTGTTGAAAGGAAGAGTCATAGAAGGAATGAATTCATTTATCCGTCCTCTAGAAGGAAACAATACATTGTGGAGATATTTTTTCTCCTTTTTGGTGATGGTTGGCTTATTCTTTTTTGGAAGCATTGTTTATGTATTTATGATGTTATTGACTGCACTTTTAAGTCCACATATCGCGTTTGATGTGGATACAGGTATGTTAACCGATTCTTTGGCTGATCTGTTTTTAACTCATATCGTTTATGTATTTGCGATTCCTGGGGTTTGGCTGGCTGTTCGATTTATCCTGAAACGCCCGTTTCGGTCAGTCATTACACCGCATGCAAAAATCAGCTGGCGCAGCATTTTCTTTGGCTTTATCGCTTATTTTTTGCTGATGGCTGTGGTCCAGGGGATTGATTATGCGATTCATCCGGCGAAATACACTTTTCAGGATTTTGACGCCTCACGTTTTCTGTGGCTGCTTGTGGCATCTCTGTTATTGGTGCCGCTCCAGACTTCTGCGGAAGAACTGTTTTTCAGGGGATTTTTATTGCAGGCTTTTGGAAAAGTAATAAAGAACCCTTTTGTATTGACGCTGATTGTCGGCGGTCTATTTGGGGCTGTACACTTTGGCAATCCTGAAATGAGTAATGGCGCTTTTTGGGCAGGCATTGAGTATGTAACAATTGGGATTCTTTTAACGTATTATACGGTCAAAACAGGCAGCCTTGAAATTTCACTTGGTGTGCATGCCGCGAATAATATGTTTTTATGTCTATTTATGACTGAAAAAAACAGTGTATATGGAGATATTCCTTCATTATTTGCCATCACACGGGGAAATCCGATGTGGGAGACTTTCTTTACGGTTGTCGTTAATCTTTTCTTTGCGTTTATCGTTGTACAATACCATAAGAGATCAAAAAGAAAGCAGCAAGGCGTTTAATCCCTGCTGCTTTTTAATGTTTGTAAGGCTTCTTCGATGTCTGTTGTCGGCTGCTGGCAGGCGAAATTTTCACAAATATACACGGTTGTTTGATCGTCTATGATGCGATAGTCAGCCGCGAATGGCGCAATGTCTTTGCACTGGTCGGGATGCTCTGCCACCAGGATGGAATCGTTTGGAATAAAGGCCTGTTGAAGCGCGCTTGTGATTTGTTTTCTGTTTGGATCGTCCGGGTGCCCAAAAATCACAATTTCCTTTTTAGGCGTCATATGTTTTAACACACTTTGCATAAAGAAAGAGTGGCCGCTCGGGTATGCCTCAATTTCAGGCTTGAACACGGAAAACATCGTTTCGGCTTTTTCAATCAGCGACAAATCACCTGTGACTTGCCCGAGGCGCAGAAGCTGAACGGCTGCCACGCTGTTTCCTGATGGCACGGCGCCATCGTACACTTCTTTTTCTCTGACAATTAACGCTTCTGCGTCGTGTCCGGTAAAGTAGAACCCCCCATACTCCTCGTCCCAAAACAAATCGATCATATCGTCTGACAGCTTCTTCGCTTTTTCTAAATATGATAGATCAAACGAGGCTTCATAGAGGTCGAGATAAGCCCATAAGAGGAAGGCATAATCGTCGGTAAATCCTTTGTTTTTCACTTCGCCGTCACGATACCGAACCATCACCCGGCCGTCGATGATTACATTGTTTTCAATAAAGGTGATAGCGTCTTCAGCCAAGGTGAGGTATTGTGGTTCCTGGAATACCTTTGCCGCTTTAGCGAGACCCGCAATCATTAGTGCGTTCCATGACGTCAGCACCTTATCATCGACATGCGGATATGTTCTTTCTTCACGCGTCTTTAACAGCTTCAGTCTTGCATCTTCAAGCTTGCGGCTGAGCTCTTCTTCGGTTAAGCCGCTATCCGCTTTGATTTGTTCCCGCTTGGTGTGAATGAGGTTGGGAATGTTTTTGCCCTCAAAGTTGCCTTTTTCTGTGATGTCATACACATTGCAATACAGCGTGCCGAGATCCTCTCCGAGCGTCTTCAAGATCTCTTCTTTTGACCACACGTAGTACTTTCCTTCTTCGCCTTCTGTATCCGCGTCTAAAGCGGAGAAAAAGCTCCCGTCTTCATGGGTCATTTCCCGTTGAATGAACGTAATGATCTGCTCACAAATCTCTTTGTAACGGCTGTTTTGTGTAACTTGATAAGCTTCAGTATAGGCTGTCAGCAGGAGCGCATTGTCATACAGCATTTTTTCAAAGTGAGGGACGAGCCACTCATCATCGGTCGAATAGCGGGCAAACCCATAGCCGATATGGTCATAGATGCCTCCATTTGCCATGCTGTCCAGTGTTTTCGTGACGTTGTACAAAGCGTTTTCCTGCCCCGTCGTGTGATAATAACGAAGAAAATACATGAGCATATGAGGCATAGGAAATTTCGGCGCCTGTCCGAAGCCGCCGTAGATTGTATCGAAACCATTGGCAAGCTGCTGGAATGTCCGGTGGATCGCTGATTCGCTCAACCCCTCACTTGTTTTAGCCGCTGTTTTTGTCTGTAAATGTTTAGCGGCGTTTTCTGCAATATCCTCGACATGCTCACGATCGTTCGCAAACGTTTCTGAAAGATGCTCAAGTACGTCAACAAAGCCCGGACGATTATATTTACTCGTCTTCGGAAAATATGTACCCGCGTAAAACGGCTTCTGATCAGGCGTGATAAACACATTCAGCGGCCAGCCGCCCTGTCCGGTCATCAGCTGGCAGATTCTCATATAAACAGAATCAACATCAGGGCGCTCTTCCCGATCCACTTTAATCGCAACAAAACGTTCGTTAAGAAGGCGGGCGATTTCCTCGTCCTCAAAGCTTTCATGAGCCATGACGTGGCACCAATGGCATGTTGAATAGCCGATGCTGACCAGAACCGGCTTGTTTTCGCGTTTTGCTTTTTCGAAGGCTTCTTCTCCCCAAGGGTACCATTCTACGGGGTTGTGAGCATGTTGAAGTAAATAAGGAGACTTCTCAGCGATTAATCTATTGGGTTTACTTTTATTTGGCATGGGATCACCTTCTTTCTAAATGTTTTTTAAAGTATTCTCTTTCCTCTATTTAATATACCAGATAGTTAAGACCCGTCATCATTTGTCTGTGAGGTATTCCATAATGAAAATCAAGGGCTATAAACCCTTGATAGATTTATTATTTCACCTTTGACCTATAAAGATGGGTCTTCAATCGTAATGCTTTAACACGATTGCTGAATTATGTCCGCCGAAACCAAAAGAATTTGATAGCCCATATTTCAATGGAAGATGTCTCGCTTCTGATACAACATCTAAGTTGCAATCTGGATCTTGCTTCTCTACATTAATAGTTGGCGGAATAATTCCTTGTCTCAAACTTTCCACTAAAGCAATTGCTTCTACTCCGCCAGCAGCACCAAGCATGTGCCCAGTCATTGACTTGTTAGCAGTTGTTGGAATTTCACGTGAATGTTCACCAAATAATTTCTTAATAGCTAGAACTTCAGAACGATCACCTACTTGTGTACTTGTTGCATGAGCACTAATAACATCAATTTCACCTGTTGATATATTTGCACTTCTCAATGCTTTTTTCATGGCTAAGTAGGCACCCTTACCTTCTGGGTGTGATGCTACCATATGATGAGCATCTGAACTAGCTCCGTACCCCACTACTTCACATAATATCGGCGCATCTCTAAGAATAGCGTTTTCTAATGATTCTAATACTAAGATACCTGCGCCTTCACTCATAACAAAGCCATCTCTATCTGTATCGAACGGACGGCTGGCTCGATTTGGATCTTGGTTTCTTGTAGATAGTGCATGGGCGTTTCCAAAACTAGCCAAAGATATCTGTGTGATTGCAGCTTCTGCTCCACCGGCAAATATAATATCTGCTTCATCATTTCGGATAGCATTGAAAGCTTCACCAATAGAGGTATTCCCGATTGAACAGGCTGTGACTGGTGATAATGATGGTCCTTGTGCTCCTAATCTTATGCTTATCTGGGCCGCAGCTGCATTTGAAATCATCATTGGTACAAGGCTAGGGCTTACTCTCGCGGGACCTCGTTTATTTAATACATTCACATTATCAACAAGTGATTGTATGCCTCCGATTCCTGAACCAACATATACCCCTAAACGTTCAAGATCAACATTATCTAACTGTAATTGTGAATGTTCTAATGCTTGTTCGGCTGCTGCTAAGGCAAACTGACTAAAACGATCTAATCGTTTTGCTTCTTTTCTCCCCAATATTTCATCTGCATCGAAATCACGAACGATTCCGGCTATCTTTGTTTTATAATCAGCAGTATCAAAAGAATCAATGAGAGATATTCCCGAGTGTCCTTTAACTAGTTGATTCCAAAAGCTGTTTACATCATTTCCTAGTGGAGAAATAACTCCCATTCCAGTAATGACAACTCTTTTCATGATCATTCCCTCCTCGTTTTTATTAACTTTAGCTATTGTGTTATCCTATTACAAGTTGTTATTTATCCTAGTATAATTAATACTATTTTAAAGGGAGATCTTAATGAAACCTGAAACAAGACTTCAAGCTTTATCAGAATTTCTAAAGAACCAACGTTCGAAAATTACTCCCCAAATGGTTGGTTTACCTGTAGGAACCCGCAGAAGAACACCAGGACTAAGAAGAGAAGAAGTGGCTCAACTAGCCGGTGTAAGTCTTACTTGGTATACATGGTTAGAACAAGGCAGAGATATAAAAGTATCTACTTCGGTATTAGATGCTATTTCTCGAGCATTACAATTAAATAACGATGAAAGGAGATATTTGTATGCTCTAGCGTTAGAGGAAGGAGTGAAACAACCCTTTATAAATGAGAAGGAGAAGGAAATCAGTCCGGCTTTAGTAAAAATGTTGCAGGAACTTCGTTATTGCCCAACGATTATATCAGATAGAAGAAGTCAGATTGTTGGGTGGAATCAAGCAGCAGCTAATGTATTTTTGGATTTTGAACAAATCATCCCGGCAGAAAGGAATATAATACGCTTACTATTCGCAAGAAAGGAATTTAAAAGTTTAGCAGTGAATTGGGAGCATTTTGTTAGAGGATATATCGCAATATTTAGAACGTATTATGGACAGTATGTGGCTGATGACTGGTATGAGCAATTTATACAAGAAATGGAACAGGCATATCCCGAGTTTCGTAAAATTTGGAATGAAAATGAGATAAGCTCTGCTCCTGAAGTATTAATTGAGTTTCGTCATGCTAAGGTAGGTAAAATGTTGTTTAATCTTACTTCATTACAGGTGCATGGGGATACTGATTTAAGATGCAGCGTCTATACTCCAGTTGAGGATACTGAAACTGAGCTTAAGTTAAAACGTTTAATTGAAGGCTAGCTATGAGAAATTCACTTCCTAATGTGCATTAAATGACAATGTTCTTTAGAATAGCCAAGGTTAGCTATACCCAATAGATACGAGAACCGGCTGTGTTCGCGTTTTGCTTTTTCGAAGGCTTCGGGTACCAGTCTATGGGGTTGTGGACGTGCTGAAGTAAGTATGGTGATTTCTCATTGATTAATCTATTGGGTTTATTGTTATTTGGCATGGGATCACCTTCTCTCTACAGAGTCAGGAAAAATGTAGAACGTGATTGGGAATATGTGAAGAAGGGAAACAAAAGGGATTACTAAAGTACAATTTTTCACCTTTAAAAATTTAAAGTGCATTATATGGTATAATCCCTTCAATAAAAATATGCAGTGGCCAAATACAAGTCCTGAATGACATAAAGATAATGTTCTCTTAATTTGCAGAATGAAAAGCAGACGCTGCATTATAAAAAAACATACCAAATAAAGAATATTGGTATGTTTTTATTTTCTGTATATATCATTTGAAAAAACCTTATAGTTACTCATCATGTGTGCGATGACTTTAATTGTTTGCTTCCATAAAGAACCTTCAATTCCTCTTTAATTATCGTAAAACTTATTCTTTTTTTAAGATCGGTATCCAAATTTCACTTTTAAAAGAAGGGGATGTTATATCTTTATGCTCGTTCCACAGTATTTCTGGACCTTCTATTTGTTCATAATTTGACGATGGAAACCATTCAGAATAAATGCGTCCCCATACTTCTTGCAGTGTATCCGGAAATGGCCCGATTGCTTCGAATACAGCCCATGTTGAGGCAGGAACTTCAAGCTGTGAGAGGTTATTTGGACACTGTTTCGTTGTGGCTGCGCCAATATAGTGATCAAGCTCTCCTTTCTCCTCGGTCCGGCCTTCAGAAAAGTTCGTGGAAGCACTAATGAGTCCCAAAGGCGCTACATTAGAAAGCTTTTTAAGTGTATTTATTGCTTCTTCATCTAAACTTTCCCACATGGATGCAATTTCCGGATTAACCCCTTTGAAAATAAGAGGAACTCTTTTTTTAATGCCAACGATGCGAAATGCTCCTTTTTCTTCAATGCGATAGTTCATTTCACTTCCTCCTTTGATTGATAACTGGAAGGTCATACGTGGATAAGCTTTAAGTGAATGGCCATTAAGTCTGGCTTTTGATGGTTTTATGCCATGCAAATTTTGGAATGCCCGTGCAAAAGAATCTGGTGAGTTATATCTGTACTTTATTGCAATGTCAATCACTTTTACATTGCTTTCTTTAAGTTCAAAAGCTGCAAGAGTAAGACGTCTGCGACGAATATATTCGGATAATGAAATACCAGAAAGGAAGGAAAACATCCTTTTAAAATGATATTCAGAGCAGAATGCAAGCTTTGCTACTTCTTTAAAATCAATATCATTAGTGAGGTTTTCTTCAATATACTTTAATGCTTTATTCATACTTTTAAGCAAATCCATTTATTTGACCTCCTTTAACAAAAGAATAACAGGGGTGAAATGTTTCTACCCGACATTCCGTGCACAGTTTTGCAGGTTAATTGTAGATTAAGGATTTAAAATGGTAATCCAAATACATGAATAATTAAAATTACAATAGGCGGAATCAACAGTGATGGCAGGAGGTTCAACGTTTTAAATTTTTTAATTCCCAGAATACTTAACCCCGAACTAAGAATTAATACACCGCCGACAATTGTGATTTCATTAATAAGGTCTGTATTTAATGCACTTTCCATTAATTTTGCAAATAAATATATTGAGCCTTGCCAGGTAAATAATACAACCGCAGATGCTGCTATTCCAAAACCAAATGTGGAAGCGAGAACAATGGAAGTGATCCCATCTAATATACCGTTTGTTAGGAGATAAGTATAATCTTCGTGCAGAGCAGCGTTAACAGGGCCTAATATTGACAACGAGCCTATACAATATAATAAGATTGCAGTTGATAAACCTTCGGCTAAATTGCTTTTGGAGAACTTGTTGACTAAATTGTTAAATCTTAATTCTAAATTTATGCTCTGACCAACCAATCCCCCAATAGCTAAACTGACAATAAAAAGAATTGGGTATTTACTAGAAGGCAAATGCTGTGTAAAGGCGTTAATCCCTAGTCCAACTGCGGCGAATCCCATTGCCTGCATAAGTATCTCTTGGTACTCATCTTTCATTCCTTTTTTGAATATACCTCCAATTAAGCTTCCTGCAATGATCATAACTGTGTTAAAAATTGTTCCAAACATAGGCTATCTCCTCCAATAATAGTTCCTTTCAAAAAAATAAACCCTCAAGTTACTTGAGGGTCAAGTGTATGTAACAGCCATTAATTAAATTTATTTGATTGGCAAAAGTATTTCAGTGACATAATTGTCTGGATTATTAGTTACCCCATAATCAATCAGTGTTATTTCGATTGAGTCGCCAGCCAATTCATAATGATGCTTTTTCATATATGTAAGTAACATTTCGTAGTATTGTGCTGCTTCTGAATGTGATCCTTTAAATCTAATTTGCAGATATTCTCTTGAGGGGAAAGTGATTTCAGGTGAAGTTATTTCATCTTCATCTTCCAGAACCATAAATATACTGGAATATCGGTCAAACTGATTTGATTTTATATTTGTTGCTGAAATGGATAATCCTACTTTCCCTAAAAATAGATCTTTGTGGACTTTAAACTTAGTTCTCAATTCTGTTACCGGATACTCAATATCTTGACCAAGAATATATTCATGTTGTAAATACGCCACACGCAGTTCAGGAAGTTTAATTTTTGAAATTTCTTCTAGCGGCATATTAACTGCGTCTTCCATTTGTTTAATGCGGCGAGAGATCTTTCTCTCAATGCGTGCCAATTCCCTCTTTTTTCGGTCGATTTCAGTTTGCTGGTCTTTCAGCAAGTGAATCAGAGTATCTACCTCAAGAGAATCATAAAAATCAAGTAGTTTATTTATTGGCAAACCTAATGTCCTCAGGTACTTGATTGTACTCAATCTTTCAAATTGTTGTGTAGAATAATATCTGTAGTTATTATGTTCGTCTGTAAATTCTGGTTTTAAGAGACCAATTTCATCATAATACCTAAGAGTAGGTACGTTTACATTGAATAACTTAGATACTTCTCCAATAGAGAAAAATTCCTTCATCCTAACAACCTCTCTGTTATTAAAGCTGTCTGTTTATGTACATCCACATTATATATGATGCAGTAACCCTAAAGGTAAAGTTTTCCCTATATAGACGGCCATAATCAAGATTGAGTTGATAAATATTATATCTATTCTTTATTTGATTTGGAGTGAATACAGATGTTACATTGCGAACGTGGCACTAATGACAAGTCGAATAGCCGATGCTGACGAGAACCGGCTTGTTTTCACGTTTCGCTTTTTCAAATGCTTTCTATCTCCGAGGGAACCAATCAATGAAAATAGTTCATAAAGTGCGGACTGCAAATTACTGGTTTTGGTTATTCTAACGAACATGGCACCAGTACATGTCAGGACTTAGCTATTTATATAGTTTCAGGGGCAATGGTTCGCAACATGATATGTTCTGTCTGTGTCTTGAAGGTAAATATTGTGTTTGAGTTGAATGTTATCTATCATTATTTTCAAACCTTCTAATCATTTTCAATAACTCCGTAATCAATATATATCTATCTTTTGGAAAGAAGCTGCTTCGAACAAAAGTAAGGATAGCCAAAGATAATGAGTGGAGCTGCTAATGCAAGTAGTAACCAAGAACCTGATTGAGTGTCTTTGATGACTCCTATGAATATATAAGTACCGATGAAAAGGTACAATAAAACACCAAAAAACCAATACATACCTTGTTCCTCTTTTCTCTATAGGTTTCTTTATCTTTAATGGGGTATTTTGTAGATCCCTTCTGCTTTACTTCTTTGAGGATTTTAATGTATGAGGGGTCCGATTTTTAAATGTTTTTTTAGCCCTGATTCCTTTTCTTTGCAAGTTTATAATGATGAGATCAATTGGTTTCAATAAATTTCAATCCTCCCATATGAAAGTAACTCTCCATATATTTTAATTTTAAAATTGAATATAGAAAACGTACATAAGGGCATATCCTTATGTACGTTGGGGCATTTTTAAACTTTTGTTCATCTTGCGTTTTCTTCTTGCCTTGCTGGCCGATAAATGAAATGCCTGCCGGCTCTTATGATAAGATGACAAATATGACTGGATTGTTCCTATTTTTATTGTGGATCCTTTGTGATTATACTGTCAAAGGAAAGGAAGTGAAGCAATATGTTTCGAAGAAAGCCTTTTGATAAAAACTACTTTTCACGAGATAGGCGGGCATTAAATATGCTTGCTCTCAGAGTGCCAGGCTTAGCTTTTATTCTCATGATATATATAGCCTCTATCGTGCTGCAATTTTTTATTGGGAGCTGGCCCATTTTATTGCTTCATGTGTTTACAGTATTGATCGCCATTTTTGCAATGCTGCATTGGCATTCATATCGCTGGGTTAAGAAAAGGGTCATTCTATATTTTGTGCTGCAAGGTTTGATCACTTTTACACTGGCTAATATCATGACTGGCTTCTTAGTGCTGATTATTATTGGCCTTTATGCATTTTTGATTGGACAGATTGCAGGAATAGCAGACAGAAGAAGGACTTTCCTCATACTGTATTTACTGCTTCTGCTGTCAATCAATGCAACAAATCAGATTCACAAAGGTGAATATTTGCATTTTCTTGTCATTGCCGTACCTATTATGATCGTGATTATTACTTATGCCGCTACATTATTTGCCCAAGTCGATGAAAAGATAAAAGCGCAGCTGACTCTTGAAAGGCTGGGGCTGGCTCATCAGCAGGTCGAACAGCTGACGCTGCAAAACGAAAGGCAGCGTATGGCCCGGGACTTACACGATACGCTTGCTCAAGGGCTGGTCAGTTTAAATATGCAGCTGGATGCTATTAATGTTCATATATCGAAAGGTAACACAGATAGAGCAAAAGAAATCATTCAACAATCTATGAATAGAGTGAAAAGCACATTAGCTGATGCACGTTCAGCTATTGACAATCTTCGCAGCAAATCAGAAGAAATCGATTCTTTAAAAGAAAGAATTACCTTACAAATGGATCATTTTAAAGATGCAACAGGTCTGTCTTGTTTTTTAGACTACAGATTAACTCAATTGCCTGATGTTCGTACTGCTGAAAATTGTTATTACATCATAGGAGAATGTCTTACAAATGCAGCAAAACATGCTGAAGCAGAATCCATATGGGTATCAGTTTGGGATGAGAAAGAAAACATCCATTTAACCGTCAGAGACAATGGAAAAGGATTTGATGTTGAAAGAGGCAGGAAAAAGAGAGGTCATTATGGACTTCTTGGTATACAAGAACGCGTCAGAGCAATGAAAGGCCAATTCGATATAAAGAGTACAAAAACAATAGGCACACAAATCGAGATAATCTTGTCAAATCAGGGAGAGATTGAAGATGAGTAAGGTTTTAATCGTTGATGATCATCTAGTTGTGAGAGAAGGTCTCAAGCTGTTAATTGAGACGAATGATAACTACACAATAATCGGAGAGGCGGAAAATGGAAAAAAGGCGGTCCATCTTACAGATGAATTAAAGCCAGATATCATTCTTATGGATTTATACATGCCAAAAATGAGTGGGTTAGAAGCGATTAAACAAATAAAAGAAAAACACAACATACCCATTATTATTTTGACTACTTATAATGAAGATCACTTGATGATTGAGGGAATTGAATTAGGGGCGAAAGGATATCTGTTGAAGGATACGAGCTCAGAAACCCTATTTCATACAATGGATGCAGCATTAAGAGGAGAAGTGCTGCTGCAGCCTGATATTCTTAAACGTTTTCAAGAAATTCAATTTGAAAGAATGAAGAAACCAAGCAGCGATACTCAGTTAACGGAAAAGGAAATAGTTGTTCTAAAGGCGATTGCAAAAGGATTCAAAAGCAAAGCGATAGCCTTTGATTTAGGAATCTCAGAGAGAACCGTGAAGTCAAGACTAACGTCCATTTATAATAAATTGGGAGCGGATTCTAGAACAGAAGCAGTCGCGATTGCCATGCAGAGAGGTATTTTAACTTTAGATATATAACACAAAGTTATTTAAAAGTTGCCCAAACGTACATGCCCGAATGTACGTTTTTTTCATTTCCTTATGAATTACAATTAGGAAGAATATTATCAAGCAATGTGTTGAAAGGAGATTATGATGTCAAGAATGTTATATAAATTAGGCGGCTGGGTCGCTCGCCATCGTATTAAAGTAATATGTGCGTGGATCGTTGTGTTGATTGCAACGATAGGGGCAGCCGGCATATTAAAACCCAGTTTTTCTGAGAATATGTCAATACCTGACACGCCTTCGGAAAAAGCAATGAAGGTGATCAATAAAGAATTTCCTCATGGTCCTGATAAAGGGAGCATACGGGTCATATTCGGTGCTAAGGATGGGGAGAAACTTACTGCCAAATCAGCAAAAGAAGCAATAGAGAATACATTAAAGGAAATGAATAAAGACGATTCCATTGATTCGATTGCAAGTCCTTTTCATGCAGGAACGATCGCAAAAGATGGGACAGTGGCTTATGCTGATATCAAATACAAATCATCAGCAGATGATATAAAAGATTACTCTATAAAACATGTGAAAGATAGTTTGTCCATTGCTGATGATGAAGGATTACAAACGGAGTTAAGCGGAGATATACCAGGAGCCGAGATGGAGATAGGCGGTGTATCAGAGATAGTCGGTATTGTCTTGGCTTTTGTTGTTCTAGCTATTACATTTGGCTCATTATTAATAGCAGGCTTACCGATTTTAACAGCACTTATAGGTTTAGGTGTAAGCATTGGGCTGACTTTGATTGGAACACAAGTGTTTGATATTGCCTCCGTCAGTCTTTCATTAGCCGGAATGATTGGCCTTGCAGTTGGTATTGATTATGCTTTGTTTATTTTTTCGAAACACCGCCAGTTTTTAGGTGAAGGTATACAAAAAAATGAATCAATTGCGAGAGCTACGGGAACAGCTGGGAGTGCTGTCGTTTTTGCCGGACTCACAGTTATTGTTGCACTTTGCGGATTGACTGTCGTTAATATTCCTTTTATGTCCGCAATGGGGCTAACAGCAGGGCTCAGTGTGCTCATGGCTGTATTAGCTTCAATTACATTAGTGCCTGCCGTTTTATCAATAGCAGGGAAACGTATGATTCCGAAAGCAAACAAGAAAAAAGAAATACAAAGCGCTGAAACAAATTTCTGGGGACGCTTTGTCACAAAGAACCCTATTCTTCTAAGTGTATTTAGTATTCTCATCTTGCTAGTCATTAGTATTCCATCTATGCATTTGGAGCTAGGTTTACCTGATGCAGGAATGAAGGCTAAGGATAATCCCGAGCGCCGGGCTTATGACTTGCTTGCCGAAGGTTTTGGAGAAGGGTTTAATGGCCAATTAACGATAGTGGCGGATGCCACAAGTGTTCCAGAAAATAAAACTGAAGCATTCGCAGATGCAGTAAAAGAAATTAAGGATTTAGACCATGTAGCAAGTGTTACTCTTGCAATGCCTAATGCAAAAGGCGATTTTGCTATTATTACGGTTGTTCCTACAACAGGTCCAAACGATAAAGCTACTAAGGATTTGGTACAAGATGTACGCAGCTTAGCAGATCAAAAAGGAGTAGATTTGCTCGTAACTGGATCGACGGCAGTGAATATAGATATTTCAGATCGTCTTAATGATGCAATACCAGTATTTGCTGTACTCATTGTTGGTTTTGCGTTTATATTGCTGACAATCGTATTCCGTTCGCTGCTAGTACCTCTTGTTGCTGTAGCAGGTTTCATATTAACAATGACAGCAACTCTTGGGGTTTGTGTATTTGTGTTACAGGATGGAAATCTAATTGATTTGTTCAATATACTTGAAAAAGGGCCGATTCTCGCGTTTTTGCCTATTTTAACGATTGGTATTCTTTTTGGCTTAGCAATGGATTATCAGGTATTCCTTGTAAGCAGAATGCGTGAAGAATATGTGAAAACAAAGAATCCAGTACAAGCGATTCAAGCTGGATTAAAACACAGTGGACCTGTTGTCACCGCAGCCGGGCTAATCATGATATTTGTTTTTGCAGGGTTTATCTTTGCTGGTGAAGCTTCTATCAAAGCAAATGGATTAGCTCTTTCCTTTGGTGTATTGTTTGACGCATTTATTGTAAGAATGACACTCATTCCAAGTATCATGAAGTTGATGGGGAATGCAGCTTGGTATTTACCAAAATGGTTAGACAAAATCATTCCGAATGTAGATATAGAGGGTCATCATCTAACAAAGGAGATACAGCCCGAGATAGACAATGAACAAAAACACCGAATCAGTATGTAGCAATATAGGCTCGTTCTAATAACATGTAAGGATGTAACTCCTCTTTTTATAAAGGGAATACAACTAATGGCAAAGTATTAGAGGTTAAAGTTTATGGGCAATAAACAACAAAAGAAGAATATATAGAACGAGAGAAATAAAATTTATTTAAGAGTGGACTGAAAGGTCTACTCTTTTTTCATTCCGTCATCTGAATGAAGAAATGGTTATTCTAATAGACATGGCACCAATGCAGAGTAGAATAGCATATAGACTTACCAGAAGTACACAACTTAAAAAAGAGCTCAATGAGAGCTCTTTTTTTCCAAAATGAAATTCACTTATTCTTTTTTGGGGGGAATATAAAAGTAATAACCAAAAAAACAACTATACAAATTAAAAACTGAATAAGTCTTTTTAGAAACCAATAGTTAGCAGGACCAATTTCATTTGTAACTTGGATGGTAGCATAAACTGCAAATAAAGTTAGTATGAATTTTAATGTTTCTCTGTGCAAATCAAACAACACTTTCTTTAAATAAATACATATACAACACTTTGTACAATATATCCAAAACTACTGGTTATACATGCTAATCCTTTACTATTCTTGAGATAAATAATTGAAATCCGTTTCTTCAAATTCAGGAAGTTTTTTGTCAATTTTTCCAGCGGACAATAACTCTTGAACATATTCACGAATAGCTAGCATATCAAATGGGAAATCGAAATCAAATTCCTCTGTAACAGTTAAAGTGTCCATTACATATGAACAATTATGTTTCATACCCAATAGATCATCATTAAAACGTAGCACAGCTTGATATGATGAATCAGGTAGCTCAAAGTGAGAAATCAAATAAACATTAATATTGTTACCTTCTTCAGAATCTGGCAGTCTTTCATCAACGTATAATAAAAAAGCACATCTCTCATCATCGTTTAATTCTACTTGAAAGAATTCAAAATCTCTTAATCTGAATAAACGTTTAAATCTCGTATTTAAAATTCTCATTTTCAATATCTCCGTTTTTATTTTAAGCTGTTACTAACGATTTCCATTGAAACATAGAAGGGGTATAATACGCAATTTCCCATTAAAGTCATGTTTCCGAACGAAAGGTCTTTCCTATTTCTTTTCCTAAACCAAAATAGTGTCTGAAATTATAAATAAGCGGACTCCATTTTGAAGGGTTAATGTGGTTGTCGTTCAATATGATCTTTTCCTCGGCATGAAAATGTAAAGCTTGTGTTTCCACAATCGCAAATGATGGTTCGTAATCTGGTATCCGAATATGTTTCACTTCTGCTTCTATTTGGATAGGGCACTCTTTAATTCTTGTTGGTGCTACTGTCATTGATGGTAAAGGTGTTAACCCTGCCGCTTCGTATTTCTCTTTTTTGTAAGTAAACCCGAGCTGTTTCTTCAAAGGCGGGATATTCTTTTTTCCGCTAAAAGACGAAATTTTTTCAACGTTTTTCCATAAATCGGGGCTGGGCAAGTTAATGACACATTCTTTGTGTCTCTTTATATTTTCAATAGCTTTTCCTCCTAGTCCTACTCCCAGAACAATATAGTTTCCAAGCGCCCAAGAGGAAGACATCGGACTAATATTGGTGGTTCCATCTTCATTCAAAGTGGAAAGAAGGAATGTTGACGTGCCATAGTACATAATGTTTGGTTTGATTTCTTTAAAATGAAGGGTGTCTTGTTTTTCACTGTTCAACGCTTAATGCCTCCTAATCATTATTTATTCATATTGTAAAGGTTTAACATTTCAACTATCATCGAAATATGAATGTAAGGAGGAGAATGATGAATCCTAATATTGCAAAGGTTGCTTCGTTACTATCTGACCCCACGCGTTCTTCTATTCTTTTGAGCCTTATGGATGGAAGAATACACCCTGCTGGAGAGCTTGCATATTTCGCTAAAATCAAGCCTCAAACTGCGAGCTTTCACCTGCAAAAATTACTTGAAGCACAGCTCATCAGTGTAGAGAAGCATGGAAGACATCGGTATTATAAATTGGCTAGCGCCGATGCTGCAAAAGTGATAGAACAATTGCTCAGTATTTCGCCTGATTCAAAAGTGAAGTCTTTCAATGATTCAAAAGAAAAAAGTGATTTACACTTTGCCCGTACCTGTTATGATCATCTGGCTGGTTATATCGGCGTGCAAGTGACACATTCATTAGTCGAGCAGGGCTTCTTACGAAAAACGGATTTACACTTTGAGGTCACTTCAGAAGGCTCTTTGTTTTTAAAGGATTTTGGAGTCGACGAAGAAAAACAAAGAAATAAGAGGAGAGCTTTTGCGCTTTGCTGTTTAGATTGGAGCGAGCGGCAGCATCATTTAGCAGGCGCTTTGGGACATGCATTATTAGACAGGATGCTAGAACTGCAATGGATTGTGCGTATGCCTAAAACTAGAGCTATTAAGGTAACACAAAGCGGAAAAGCTGCATTTGAGAAATACTTTAAATTGAGTATCTAAGATTTGAATGGAAAACATACTTCCTCCATCAAAAGTGGAGAAAGCAGATGGGTACCATATTCATATGAGAAGCGGAACGCAAAATGATAAAGTGGCTTATCTCCTTATGTTTCGAGACGTAAAGCCTGTGATGTCTTCACCACACCATCTGTTTTCCGTTCCCTTAGCTGTAACGTCAGCATCCTTTGTGTGGTACCCGGTATTGATCTTTTCAGTTCATTAAACCTGACCGGTTGATGAGACAGGGTATCGATGATGATTCCTTGCCATTTTCAGCCAACAATGTGTAAAGCCATTTACAAAAATATTCAAAGGAAGTGGTTTGCTTGAACTTAATACAAATATCAGAACATGTCTATCAGTGTGAATTTGAACTCGATATACCGATTCATATCCCAGTTCATATTTGGTTTATTAAAGATGGCGATGATGTTTATATCATTGATACAGGAATAGAACGTTTCGCAGATGCTCAAATAAAGGCAGCGTTAGCAATTGGTCATCCCAAAGCCATTCTGCTTACCCATGGCCATAGTGATCATATTCAAGGTGCAGCAAAATGGTTAGAGAAGTTTGACATTCCTATTTATGCCCATCAAAAAGAACTGATTTATATAAATGGAGAAGCGCCTTATCCGAACAAAAATGACGTCGAAAACACAAGGGTAGCACATACTGTCCGGCCGCTGACGGAGCATACACTTACTCACTTGCCGATACAATACTATGTAACACCCGGACATTCTCCGGGGCATGTTATCTACCACCATGAAATTGATAACATTTTATTATCAGGAGACCTTTTATTACAAGTAAGGAGGAGCTGCACCCGCCTATCAGAAAATTCAGCGTCGATATGAATGAGAATATAGATAGCGGCGCAATCATAGATGAAATCAAACCAACTCTTATCTGCTCTTCGCATGGACAAAGCATTCTTTATAACGAAGAACTGTATAAAAGGTATGTTTTAAAATATAGAGATTAAAGAAAGTTTGTAACAGTAAATATGAATTGGTTGGGGAGAAGAGTGAGACTATTTTGAGTATCGTTTTTAGAAGGAATAAGTCCCTCAAAACATACCAAACACTCGGTATGTTTTGGGAGATTTAAAGATACTCTGATATTTCGACGAGGTTCTGATCGGGATCTCGAATATAAACAGAGATAATCGGGCCAAGGGCGCCGGTTCTTTTTACAGGCCCTTGCTCTATATTGACATTCATTTTCGTGAGATGTTCTACTACTTTATTGATAGGTTCATCAGTGATAAAACACAAATCCGCAGATCCAGGTAATGGGTGCTGTGCCTTAGGTTCGAATTCATGACCGGCCTCATGCAAGTTTATTTTTTGATTGCCAAAACGCAATGCTTTTCTGCCCGAACCAAACGTTTCTTCCTGCATTCCCAAAACAGAGGTGTAGAAGCGGATTGTCTCCTGAAGGCTTTTTACCGTTAACACCAAATGATCAAGTCGTTTTATCATTCACGATCCCTCCTGCAAAGTATACATTTCACTAAATCTATTATTAATCCTGCATAGCTGCTTTCGTATCAGATGAGATTAACTAAAGAAAGATACTTACCGCAGAATAAATGAGCAGCAAGCACATGATGACTCGAAATGCCTTATCGTGTTTTTCAAAAAGCTTTTTAAAAACAGAGCCGAACCCTGACCATAGCAGCAGGGCGAACCAGCCCAGAAAAATGGCCAATGAGAGATAAAAAATAATTGATGTCATTGAATGCTGAAACGGCAGTATAAAAGCACTCATCAATGTTAAGAAGAACAAAACGCTTTTGATATTGATGATCTGGAAGATGAAACCGGATAAAAAAGAAGAGTGCGTATCTCCGGAA
Source organism: Bacillus sp. 7705b (assembly GCF_002289525.1). NCBI lineage: Bacteria > Bacillati > Bacillota > Bacilli > Caryophanales > Bacillaceae > Bacillus > Bacillus sp. 7705b. The sequence goes on from NZ_NSDH01000002.1 coordinate 32,684, forward strand.
TCCTTCTTTGAGCCTTTGGCGAAACCGATCTGCCAGGCCAAATAGAGCAAATAGACTGCACCAGCTATTTTGAAGTAGGGCTCAACAAGAGGAATCCAATTGTATACACCTATTGTGAATATACCGCTGAGAATCCCCAGTGCTGCAAAGCCCGATAAGATGCCGCTATTAAAACGCCACGAACCGATAAAGCCAAACCTTCGCGCTTCATTCATCATTAAGATGTTACTTGGGCCGGGCGTAATGGATGTCAAAATCACATACGAAAGAAAAGCTATAATACTCATTGAATCACCTTCATTTACTAATGTCATATTGGGCAGTTTTTATTGTATGATAGTCATATCTATAAATAAAATTGAAATATAAAAAAGCATTATCATTTTTTTCGATAGAAGGGGAAAACGTATGGAGATCAGACATCTTGTCACGTTCCAAGCAATTGTAGAAATGGGAAGTTACACGGGAGCTGCTGCTAAGCTGGGTTATACGCAATCCACGATCACCACTCATATCCAAGCGCTTGAGCAGGAGATCGGCGGCGCTTTATTTTCGTATGAAAAAAGAAATCTAAAGCTGACTCATTTAGGCAGAGAATTAATCCCTTTGGCAGAAGATTTACTTTCTGCCCACGACCAGATCAAGAATATGAAGAGTGTTCATGAAATCAAGGGAGTATTAAAGGTAGCCGCACCTGAGTCTTTAACGATTTCTAGACTAGGGCCAATCATAAGGGAATTTTCACTGAAATATCCTCATGTGAAGATTATATTAAGCAATGGGACATGCGGGGAAATCCAGGTAGATTTATTGAGCGGACGGGTGGATATTGCTTTTATGGTCTATCCAGCAATTAGCCCGGACAAATGCATTCATTATACTTTAACTGAGGAGAGGATTGTCCTTGTGGGCAGTCATGACGGACCGGATCATTTTGATGATTATAAACAAGATATCAGCGGCCATTTTTTTATCACAAATGAAGAAGGCTGCAGCTATCGATCAATGTTTGAAAGGTATCTTGTTAAGCATGACATCTGCAACGTTCAAACAATGGAGCTATGGAGTATCGAAGCGATCAAACAAACGGTCATGAGCGGGCTTGGCTTTTCTGTTTTACCTTATGTGACAGTGAAAGAAGAGGTGGAAAGCGGTAAGCTGAAAATCCTTGGTCATTCTGAAGCATTCGATCCGCTGTATTCCCATATGCTGATCAAAAAGAAAAAATGGCCATTGCCGGCAGCAAAGGCTTTTGCTGAACTTGTTTTACATTCGTTTCGTGAATCTGAACAGGAGTCTCTTGTTGGTATGTCCGGTGAATAGACAGGATGTTGGAAAAGGAGGAGTTGGTACGCTCACTCCTTTTCATATTAGTCATCCATCAAACTGCGGCTGAAACCTTGGGTTTTACAAACTTTACGAAAATGCCCCGGACTAAAGGGCCCATTATTAATAATTGCAATGGGTAGGCTAAAATAAAGTTTTTCAGAACGATCATAAGGTAAGCGCTGAATAGGCTGTTCTCGTTAAGTCCATTCGACAAAACTGCCGTGATTAATCCGAAAACAGACATGCAAAGTACCATACCAAGTACCATACCAACCACCATACAAGTCGACATGGCAAGGACCATACAAGTCGACATGGCAAGGACCATATATAATTTCTTAGACTTGTCGAACGGCATTTTGAATGTCATTTTTCTTGCGAGCGGACCGACTAAAAGTAAATCTAACAGTAACGCTACAATAAATCCAATGATCATCTCAAAAGCTGTAACCCATGAAAAATCACGAATGGCTCCGTTGATCACTGCATTGTAAATCGACATGACGCAGACCATTCCAAAGCACATCATCACGCCAAAGATAAGGCCTTCTTTTTTATTTGCTGGCATACAATCAATCCTTCTCTCAATAATCGGTGATTAGTATACCAATGAATCACACATGCTCATAAGTGACAAATTTGTGAACAATTTATTGGCCGGAATCGTCTTCTTTTGTCATCAGCACATGCGGAATGCCATCCAATATAAATTCCTCTGATGCTGTCTGATAGCCGAGCTTTTCATAAAAACCTGCTGCCTGTGTCTGACCGTGCAGTTTACATGTATAAATGCTTTTTTCTTTCACAATACGTTCTAACTCAGCGACAATCACTTTCCCCAACCCGAATTTGCGATAGGGCTTCAGAATGCAGATTCTTTCCAGTTTGCCCGCGTGATCAACGATACGCACACGCGCTGTGCCGACCGGCTGTTGTTCATGGTAAACCAGAATGTGCTGGCAATCCCCATGGAGTGTATCGAACTCATCGAACTCGTCGGAAACTGGACAGCCTTGTTCCTCAACAAATACTGTCTTTCTGATGTCAAACGCTGTATGTAAATCATGTTCTGTCGTTATTCTCTTCACATTCATGATTGATCCTCCTCTTTATCAGAAAAATGGCTGATGACATACTGTTTAAAGGTCTCTGCCACCGGGGATAAAAATCTGCCTTCTATCCAGGCGATTCCTATGCCGCGCTGACATTCCGGCCAGCTGACACGAATTTTTGTGATTTTGCTTTGGTCTAACCCTTTAAGATCGGGCAGAATGGATATGCCAAGACCGGCTGCCACAAAACCTGCCGTGGTGGCTGCTTCTTCACCCTCAAACATAATGTTCGGTTGAATGTCCGCTTTCTCAAACAATTCATCAACCGTCATGCGAAGCGCATATCCTTTTTTCAATAAAATGAAACGCTCATCCGCGACTTCGGTCAGTGCAATGCTTTCTCGATGAGATAACGGATGGTTGTTTGGCACAAATACAAACAGTTCTTCGCTCCATAATTGTATCCAGCGGATCAGTTTTTCAGGCTTGATGGAGGCAAGGAGACAGAGATCCAGATCTCCGGATTTTAATCGTTCAAGCAGCCAATATGAATGGTTTTGCTTCAGCTGGAAGGTAATGTCGGGATATTTCTGCTGAAAGCTGCCGATTAAATCGGGAACCAGCGTTGTTCCTAATGTATGTAAAAAACCGAGAGACACTTCGCCTTGGTCAGGCTGTAAAAAAGCTTGGATTTCTTCTTTCCCTTCGGTATATTCCTTCATCATGGCATGAACGCGTCTTAAAAATATTTCTCCGTATTTGTTTAGTTTAATCGAACGTCCTTGCCTGTCGAATAGCGGGACGCCTAAATGGTGTTCGAGTCTGGCGATTGAGCGTGAAAGCGCAGGCTGTGTGATCGACAGACTTTGTGCCGCCTTCGTGACGTGCTCCATGCGGGCCAGTGTTTGAAAATATTCAAATTGTTCCCATTCCAAATCGTCAACACCTCCTACATTACATTTAAGCATGAATTGGATATTTATTATGCATTATACAACATATATCAACGGTGCTAAGATAAATGTATAAACAGACTCGAGGATGTTTGAAATCGCAAGAAATAAAGGATGGGTGTTTATGGAGTGCAGTCTTCAACAAAATGGTGAGGGGCAGATAAAGTCCCGATGACATACATTCAAAAAGGCACACCGGTTTTTCGTAAAATTACGTTTGCTTTCTTTGCCGCAGGTTTTAATACATTTGCCATTCTGTATTGTGTACAGCCGCTTATGGAGGAATTTACGCGGGAGTTTCATGTGACCCCTACAACAGCGAGTCTTTCTTTATCTGCTACAACAATGCTCTTAGCTGTCAGCATGCTTGTTTTCGGTTCGTTGTCAGAGGTATGGGGACGTAAGCCGATTATGGCTGTATCCATGCTGGCCGCATCCGTTCTCTGTCTGGCGTCGGCCTTCAGCCCGAATTTTCATACGCTGCTCGTATTGAGAACCATTCAAGGGATTGCGCTCGCTGGTCTCCCTTCGATTGCGATGGCTTATCTTGGAGAAGAAATTGAACCCGGAAGCCTTGGGTCGGCGATGGGGCTGTATATCAGCGGAAACGCGATCGGCGCCGTTTTTGGAAGGATTGTTTCAGGGCTCTTGAGTGAGTACTTTACTTGGCATATAGCGATGGGGTCAATTGGTGTGATCAGTTTGATAGCGAGTATGATATTTTTTATGAATTTGCCTCAATCGACCCATTTTACGCCGAGAAAACTTGAGATCGGTCAGTTGGGAATGTCTTTAATCAGCCACTTGAAGGACCGGAAACTGTTAAGCTTGTTCTTCATTGGTTTTTTGCTTCTCGGAAGCAATGTTGCATTGTTCAACTACATTGCGTATGTGCTGTTAGCGCCGCCGTATTCCTTTAACAAAGCGATTGTCAGCTGGATATTTATTGTGATGATTGTCGGGATTTTCAGCTCGTCTTTTATTGGAAGAATGGTCGATCAATACGGTTATCATAAAATACTGATGATGAATATTTTTATCGTGCTCGCAGGTGCATTATTAACGTTAAACGGCGTATTAGCAGTAAAAATTCTGGGGATTGCTCTTTTTACCTTTGGTTTCTTTGGAGGGCATTCAGTCGCCAGCAGCTGGGTTGGACGGAGAGCCCTGCATAACAAGGCGCAGGCCTCATCGCTGTATTTGTTCTTTTATTACGCAGGTTCAAGTATTTGCGGAACAGTCGGCGGCGTGTTTTGGTCTGCTTTTCATTGGCTGGGTGTCGTCAGTATGATCACGTTCATGCTGCTGTTTGCCTTCGTGCTGTCGGTATTTCTGGCAAGGAGTGAAAACGTGTCGGGCAGCGCGCTATGACTGATTTAACATGTCCTGAGGTGCAGGGCAGTAAATTGAAATGATGGTGACAAAAAAAGGACCTCTGGCGGGTCCTTTTCTTATTGGCTGTTGTTCCAAGGTCCTTTTCTTATTGGCTGTTGTTCCAATGGGCCGGGATCTTTAAAGTAGGCGGAAGCTTTGTGCGAGAATTGCCTTTTGCAGCGTTCACTTGTGCCTGCGTTAGAAAAATGCTTCCTGTCAGGTCAGCTCCGCTTAAATCAGCATCTCTGAGATCAGCGCCGATGAAATCTGTCATTCTCAGATCAGAATGTCTCAGGTCGGCTGCTATGAGCAGTGCTCCTCTGAAGTTTGCTCCTCTTAGATCAAGCCCTTTCAGTTTCGCGCCGATCAGGGCGCTTCCCCGGCTGATTTTTTTCGGGAGTTTTTGATTGCGGGCTTGGGCACGCACCAGCTCACTCGTTTTTAACAGCCATTCATTAACCTCAGCTCTATGCTCGGACACATGTAGGTTCAGCAGGTTTTCCGCGCTGAGCCTGGTAAGTTTGTCCGTCTTTTCGAAACAAGCCCGCAACTCACGGTGAATGGGCTTGGCTGCCTCTATAGAAAGAGCTTCATGTAAATACCAAAGCATCTCATGCAGCTGCTGCATAATTGGAAAAATGTCAAACATCTCTTTCGCGGATTCCGGGTTGTTTCGCCAATCCTTTCCCTCATAAGTAATTTGGGATACCTTTTGACCGGCGCCAAAGCATTCATAAGCTGAGCAGCCTCGAAATCCTTTTTCTCTAAGAGCTTCATGTATGGCACATTGATAGTTTGATTCTAAGTTGCGGCAAGGCGTTCCGCCATCTTTATCAAAAGCAAAATCGGCCGATTTCGCATAAGGCAAGGCAACACAGCACAGGCCAAAACAATGTTGGCAATCCGCGCTTATCTCATGCTGTCTATTGTCATGTAATGAATTCCACAGGCAATATCGTTCACCCCTTCACTCGGGAACTTTGTAAAATATAGGTTTTGTTCGTGCTGTTTGCATTATATAGGAAATAGGTATACTTTTCATTTTATTTTTTCATGATCAACCCCTCAAACAATGTATAATATATCCAACCGTGATGATGGGGAGGGAACTTTTTGGAACAGCAAATAAAAGAGATCATTGCTGCTTGTGATGCGGCAATCCGGAACGAAGATTTTGATACACTGATGAATTACTATACAGAGGATGCCATTTTAGTTGTGAAGCCTGGCATGATCGCACGCGGTAAAGAAGAAATCAAAAAAGCGTTTATTGCGATCGCAAATTATTTCAATCATCAGCTTGTCCCGACGCAAGGGGAAATGGTCATTTTGGAAGCAGGCGACACTGCTCTGGTCCTTTCTCAAACGCTGCTTGAATCGGATAAAAAGGATTCCGAGTATGCGATGGAAAGAAGGGCGACCTATGTGTTTAAGAAGAATATGCAAGGTGAGTGGCTTTGTGCAATTGATAATTCATATGGTACGGATTTAATTTAGTTTATAGTGCTTAGACATTCTGAAACAAGACGGGCTGCATGTGATCTGCTGTGTACTTTTCCTGCATATAATGATTCATGAAGGTGAATAGGAAAGGGTGAATTCAATTGAATCCATACAACAGCAGAATGGCACCTTATTGGGTTTATCATGGCGGAGAATCAACGCTTTACCAGTATCCATATGTCTATAGGCAGCCCGGTTTCTCGCGCGCCATTATTACTGCAGCGCGGGGTGATGTGACAGGAGATGGAGTCGCTGATGAAGTCTTCCTTACTGGCAATCAAACGTCAGGCAGTCCGCTATGGAGAAATATCACTTTGGTGATACGTGACGGCAAAACACATCAGGAACGGCAAATCCAGCTTCATAACAATATCGGATACAATCCGTCACTTTTTCTGGCTGATGTGACAGGCAATAAAACGGAAGATGTGGCTGTTGTAATCGATACCGGGGGAAGCGGAGGCTCTATCTATGCGTATGTGTTTGCCTATATGAATCGGCAGTTCAGGCAGATTTTCAATTCGGATTCTTTTAATGATGAATTCAAGTACAGTGTGAGCTATCTAAATCAATATAAAGCGAGCGTGGTCAGTCAACGCCAGCATGAACAATATATACTGGATCTTACTTACAAAGGCAGAGACTATTTGAATGAAATTTATACGAATCAGGGTGTTTTAAAAGCGCCGATAGAAGGCTGGGTTAATCCTTTATCCGGCTTGTATCCGGTTGATTTCAACAGAGACGGCGTATACGAATTGCTGGCGTATCAGCGAATCGCCGGAAGGTATAACGCCGACTCATTGGGATATGTTCAAACCGTATTGAAATGGAACGGGCGGAATTTTGGCGTTGACCGGCAGAATGTATCGATTGTTGGCGGAGCCGCAACTTGAGCAGAGGGAATGCGTTAGTGGCAAAGACTCACGCTACAGGTGTTCTGCAACGACGGTCAGATAATAAGATAAACCGGTTTGCTGCTCTTCTAACATTCCTCGATGAAAATCATCCTGCATAAAGAACCGCGTTTGTTTTACGTAATCTTCTTTGCTTGTCGGATGTCCGTTTTGAGTCAGGAACGTAATATGATTCATGACATGCTCTTGCACGGCAGGGTCATGATACGTCACGCCGCTTCTTAAAAAATCAGCCATTCCATCAAGAAAATGTTTTGCCTCTATCGCCATCTTGTTCATTTCATCTACATTGATAGCGTGGGCATCTACTTCAAAATCGTAATGCTCTTTTAAATGGTCATTTTGTTCCGCTAAAGATTGTTTCCATTCGTCAGCGGTTTCAAATCCTTTAAACATTACCTTATGATCCATGTTCTCACCTTTTCTTGTGTATTCTAAAGACGTATTGACCGTTTGAACGAAGCGCTGGTACTTTTTAATTTTCTTTTCAAACAGCTTTTTTTGCTTTTCTAATGTGCCAGTTCTGTCAGCATCCTCAACTAATAACCTTTTTATTTCTGACAAAGGAATATCTAATTCTTTGTAAAAAAGGATTTCCTGCAGTCTTTTTAGCTCGTCGGCACCATAGTACCGATATCCGGCTTCGCTGATTTCTTTTGGGACCAGCAAGCCGATTTTGTGGTAGTGATAAAGCGTTTTGATTGTCACGTTCGCAATGTGCGACAGTTCTTTTACTATTACCTTCACAGCTCAATTCCTCCTTCCTCTATCACTATGAGGCCTTACCTTTGGTTGGAGTCAAGAATAAAAATGATGTTATTTTTACCCGGATGGGATATAGCCCCCGAGAAAGCCGTCTTTTTTTATGATCAAAGAAAAGAGTGCTTGCACACAAGCACTCTTTACTCCAACTTAATTCTTTTCACATCTCCTAGCACAAATACGTAAAAAATCAGCCCAAGCAGCAATACAAAACCGGCAACAAGAAAGCTGAGCGTAAAGGAACCTGTCACATCAAACAAATATCCCGTGAGTGAAGCGGCGATTATGCCTCCGAATAGGTTATTTGCCAGATTTACCATGGAACTCAGCATGGAAACGGAGCCAATCGGGGCCAGTTCTGCGGAGATGGACCAGCCGACCGGAGCCGTTGCAGAAACGCCGGCGAGGCCGATTGAAATGCAGATAATTGCAACGGTAATATTATTCGTCAAAATGGAGCCCAAAAAGAAAAAGCCGAAGCTCATCCCTACAATGATCACGGTTCGGTACACCTTGGTGTTGGAATAGCCTTTTTTGATAAGGTAATCGACGAGCCAGCCGCCGACCACAATGCCGGAAATGGTTGAGATCAGCCACGGCACGGCGGTGAATAAACCGGATGACATGAGATCCATTCCGTATGTATGCTTAAAGAAAGTCGGAAGCCATGTAAGCAGCAGGTTGAATGTATAGCCGTACCCCGTAAATCCGATCATTAAGCCCCATACTTTACGGTTGGAAAACAGGGCTTTTAAAAGCGGCACTGTTTTATAGGGGATTTGTTCTGTTGTGATTGTATTGTGTTTCTGAATATAGTTTAATTCGCTTTTGGAAATGCGTTTGTGCCGTTCGGGCTGCTCGTAGTACTGCCAGAAAAAGATGGTAAACAGCACATTGATGCATCCGATCGTTAAAAAGGCGATCCGCCAGTCAAATGTTGTGACGAGAAAAGCGACCAGAGGCGCTCCGATTACATTTGAAAATTTGGCGGCTGAATCAAACAGTGAGTTCGCCAGACCCCGTTCGCTTGGCGGAAACCATAGAGCGGTTGCTTTGGAAGCGGCGGGGAACGCCGATGCGCTTGTCAGCCCAATGAGAAATCGGAACACATATAAGAGCAGTTTTCCTTGTAAAAAAGCGAGAATGATCGTTAAAATGCTCCAAACCGTCATTCCGATTCTTGTGACCCAGGCCACGCCAAACCTGTCCAATAAACTTCCGACGGGCAGCTGCATCAGTGTGTACGAATATGTGTAAATCGAAAACACAATGCCGAGTTCAGTTGCTGTGAGGTGAAACGAATCTTGTATCGCCGGGGCAGCTACAGAAATGGCCACTCGATCAAAATAATTAAGAATGATAATGCCGCTCAGTAACGAAGATATATACCATCTGGTATGCCCGGGCCGTTTCACGCGCTCTTGACTCATGATGAAAACCTCCTCTGTCATAGCATGATCTCCGGATGTAAATACCATTCAAATTTTAATTACCACAGCTCTCTTTTATGTAAACGGACAGCAGGAATTTGACTGGAAAAGCCCATTGCTTTAGAATGAAAGTAATAAAAATGAACACTCCAAAGGGGAGTAGCTTTCACAGTAAAGTCGTCATTACGGGACAAGGTGTCCTCGGCTTTGCTGGCAATTTGATTGTTAGCGAGACCTTTGCCAAATCTGATTTGGTGAAGGTCTTTTTGTTTCTGAACTTCACCAAATCGGTGGAGTTTTTTCATTTTTATCAAAAAAGGGAGAGGAGATTCACTATGTCTAAGCTGAAGAAATGGCTGAAACGTGAATTGGTGAAGAAGGGGCTGCCATTAGCGAAAGAGAAATTGATTCCGATCTTAAAAGAAAAAATGAAGAAGAAACGATAAGGGGGCAAACAATGAAGAAAATGGTTCTGACGGTTTTGGCCGGCGCGGGTCTTTTGGGGGCAGGCGGATGCGGAATACTGGATCAGGTGAATGACGGGCTGGATTATACAAATGAAGCGTCAGCTTATGTGGAAAAGGTGAAGACGTTTGCAGAGGAAGCGCCTGCATTGGCTGAGGAAGCTGTAAATGACACTGAGGCGAAAGAAAAACTAGAGACACAGCTTGAGTCTATTCAAAAGGCAGCGGCTGATTTTAATGAATTAACACCGCCTGATGCCGCAGCGGAGCTTCACAACACCCTGCAGGAGCATAACGACACATTGCAGAAAAATGCGGAAGACGTCTTGCAGCAAGTGGAAGAAGGAAAGGTATCGCTTGAGGAATTGGAGCAATCCGAATTGGTCCAAAACGCTAAGCAAATTACTGATGTGATGGGGCAAATTGAAAAGCTTGGCGAATAAGAAAAAGCATCCCGGGAGCGGGATGCTTTTTTATTATTCTGCAATCGCGTCTGTTAACACAGGAACGACTTGTTTTTTACGAGAAACAACGCCTTTAAGAAGGGCTGTATTGTTTTCTAATGTGACGTTGAATGCTTTTTCCACTTTGTCCGCTTCGTTACCGATTGCAAGTGCAAGTGAATCGTTTTCTAAGATGTCTGTGATCACAAGAAGGAACAGATCAAGGTTCTTCTCAGCCACAACTTTAGAAATCACTGCTTCTAACTCAGCTTGGCGCTTTCTCACATCTTCAATATCCACTGTGTTGACTTGTGCGATTTCGACTTTTTTGCTGCCGAGTGTGAATTCTTTTGCATCAAGAGAAATCAGCTCTTCAACTGTTTTTTTGCTTAAGTCAGCGCCGGCTTTCAGCATGTTTAAGCCGTATTCTTCAGCATCTACGCCAGCGATTTCAGCAAGTTCTTTTGCTGCCGCTACGTCTTGATCAGTGCAAGTTGGAGATTTGAATAACAGAGAGTCAGAAATGATAGCAGACAGCATAAGGCCGGCAATTTCTTTCTCGATTGTTACGTTATTTTCTTTGTACATTTTGTTTAAGATTGTAGCAGTACAGCCGACAGGCTCAGCACGATAGTAAAGCGGCTCAGCTGTTTCGAAGTTTGCGATTCTGTGGTGGTCGATGACTTCAAGAACCTGAACGTCTTCAATATCCTTGATGCTTTGCTGGCGTTCGTTGTGGTCAACAAGGATAACGCCGTTCACTTCGTTTGCAGCTGTTTCTACAAGACGAGGGCTTTCTTGTTTGAAGTAATCTAGCGCGTATTGTGTTTCGCCGTTGACTTGTCCAAGTCTGACAGGCTCAGCGTTGAAACCGAGTTTGTTTTTTAAATCAGCGTAAGCAATAGCAGAGCAAATCGTATCTGTGTCTGGATTTTGGTGTCCGAAAATAAGTATTTTTTCCATGATAACTCCTTATCCTTTTTTAAGTAGTGTAAACATTCTTTTTATAGTTTAACACGTCTTGCTGCGGGTGTAATCATGCAACCCCTTAAAAATTGATGTGAATAAAAAGCATTTTTTTTGAGTGGAAGAGGAAAGGTGTGTAAAATACTGGGTAGGTCAGTTGCAAAATGATCTGTAGTATCAAAAAAGGTACTATTGGAGGGTCGAACATGAGCCGAAAAAACAATATTTATCCGAACAAAGAAGGCTGTCCAGTTGAATTTACACTAGATGTCATTGGCGGAAAGTGGAAAGGGATCCTTTTTTATCACATGATAGATGGCAAGAAACGGTTCAATGAGTTTCGCAAAATCTGCCCGAGTATTACCCAACGAATGCTGACCCTGCAGCTTCGGGAGCTTGAAGCGGATGGCATTGTTCATCGCGAAGTTTATCACCAGGTGCCGCCCAAGGTCGAGTATTCTTTGACAGAATTCGGGCGAACGCTTGAGCCGATTGTATTGCAAATGAAAGAATGGGGTGACGCCAACCGAGAAGTACTGGAGGCGCGTCGTTCGAACAGTTTATTAAAAGAACAGCAGAAGTAGCAGCAAAGGGAGAGCCTTTGCTGCTTCTTTTATTTCATCGAAATGGCTTTATTGGCGTTTCTGACGTCATTTTTTAACAGATCAGAAAGGTTGTAAGATGGGTAGTATCCATGCTGATACATGTATTGATAAACCTGCGCATGCAACTTAATGGCAGCGTTTAGCTGTTTGACAAGTACGGTTCTTAATTGAGGTGTTGCTGTTTCTGTAATTGCAATGGCATAGCTGCGGACAGATGTTTTGGCAAAGCCGAGCAGGTCACCGCTGTAAAATGGATTATCCGCGCGCTCTTCTTCTTCATCATCGCGAGGCATCGGCGCCTGAGGGAAGAACGGGAGAAGCTCTTTTAAGTTTTGCTCAACGGCCTGAATGGACACGCTATAAAGCTGTCTGAGCTGAGGATCTCTAACTTCTCTAATCATTTTCTTCAGTTTAATGAGCCCGTTTGCCTGAAAAGCAACCAGCTCATGCATCTCTAATGTTTCATGCCAAGCCAACGTTCTGCGTTCATCCATGTAACAAATCTCCTTTATCAATCAGATTCTGTATCAGCATATGCCCAACGTTCAATGTTGTTCATGATGTTTTGAAGTTTTTAAAAAGGGAAATTCACCTTATATAGGCTACGGGTTGAGAACATCCAAAAAGAGGTGAAACACGATGTGGGACATGATAAAGAACTTTTTCTTGTTTAGCAGCGGCGTTCTGCAAGCAACAACCCTTTTACTTGTGATTTTAATATTTGTGTATGTCAGAAAAACGAAGAAGAAAAACAAAGAATCTTCTGGTTTTATGGATGATAAAGAATAAGAAGTGATGGGCATTCTTTTAAAGAATGTCTTTTCGTTTGCAATGTTTCACATGAAACATTGGCGTCATTTTACTTGCGATTTGGACTTATGTTAAAATATAAAAGTAATTTTAGAGATGATATGAAAACATTGGTGCAAAACATGTTGCGGCGATGAAAAAAAGAGCAGTCGTTTATGCTGCTCTTTTCTATTCGTATGTTCAGTATGATACGAGGTGACTAAGTGAAACAAACAAGAGCATTAATGGAAGGTGCTATTTTAATCAGTTTGTTTGCGATCATCACACTGTTGGTCGTTTATGTTCCATTGATTGGAACAATTCTGTTATTTGCACTGCCGCTGCCTATGATCCTTTATACGATCAGACACGGATTGAAATTAGGATTATGGATGGGCGCTGTCAGTCTTCCTGTTGTCTTTATTGTCGGGTCCTTTAACGGACTTATTGTAGCTTTTATGTCAGCTTGTGCGGGCATTGTCATGGGGCATTTTTTCAAAAAAAGAGAACCCGGTCATGCTATTATTTCGGGTGCCCTTATTTATATGCTTTGTATCGTGTTCTATTTTGTGATAAGCATTCAGTTTTTGGGTATCAATATCATTGATGAAGCAATGACACAATACCGGCAATCACTCGATATCGTTGAATCCGTTTTGAAACAATCGGGTAATGCTGAAGAGCTTGAGAAACAAATGAAACTGATGGAAGAACAATTGAGTACGGTTCAATATCTTTTTCCAACAGCTATCGTGATGGTAGGAGCCATTTTTTCTTTCCTCAGTTACCTTATCGCTAAGCCGCTCTTAAGGCGATTCTCCCCCGATATTCCTAGTCTAAAGCCTTTTAGAGAGTTGAAGTTTCCGCAAAGTGTTGTAGTGCTGTATTTGTTGATTGTCATTCTTTCATTTCTGCCTTTAGAAAAAGGCCAAATGCTGTACTCTATCGCTTTAAATGGGGAGTTTATACTCGGGTTTCTTATTTTTATCCAGGGTTTATCATTTATCTTTTTCTATTGCCATAAGAAAAAATATCCGAAGGCAGTCGCCGTCATTGCAGTCATTCTTGGTTTTCTGCATCCGATTTTTATGGCAGCCATTCGCATTTTAGGCGTTATGGACATGGGCTTTAACATAAGGAATAAGGTGAAGTGAATATGAGTTGTACTCACATGGTGGGGAGTGATAGAAATGCCAAGCTTTTATGAAAAACCGTTGTTTCGGTATCCCATCTATGCATTGATTGCTTTGTCAATCATTACAATCCTCATCAGCTTTTATTTTAACTGGATCATAGGAACCGTCGAAGTGTTGCTGCTTGCAGTTATACTGTTTTTTATAAAACGCGCGGATTCTCTTATTCGAAAAGAGATTGACGCTTATATTTCTACGTTATCCTACAGGTTGAAAAAAGTCGGTGAAGAGGCATTGATGGAAATGCCGATCGGCATCATGCTTTTTAATGATCAATACTATATAGAATGGGCAAATCCGTTTCTCTCTTCTTGCTTTAATGAAAGTACTTTAGTGGGGAGATCACTTTATGATACGTGTGAATCAGTTGTGCCGCTCATCAAACAAGAGGTAGAATCGGAAACGGTTACATTGAATGACCGAAAATTTAAAGTGGTCATCAAACGGGATGAGCGTCTGCTTTATTTCTTCGATGTGACGGAACAGATACAGATTGAAAAGCAATATGAAAATGAAAGAACTGTGCTGGCCTATATTTTCCTTGATAACTATGATGATGTGACGCAAGGATTAGACGACCAGACGAGAAGCACGATGAACAGCCAAGTGACATCTTTGCTCAACGCTTGGGCGCAGGAGTATGGAATATTCCTGAAAAGGACTTCATCAGAACGTTTCATCGCTGTGCTTAATGAACACATTTTAACCGAACTTGAAAATTCGAAGTTTTCGATTCTGGATGAGGTACGGGAAAAAACTTCATTTGACGGCGTTGCGCTGACCTTAAGCGTTGGTGTCGGAGCTTCGGTCTCATCGCTGAAAGAGCTTGGCGATTTGGCGCAATCCAGTCTGGACTTAGCACTGGGCCGCGGTGGAGACCAGGTAGCCATTAAGCTGCCAAACGGAAAAGTGAAGTTTTACGGCGGTAAAACGAACCCGATGGAGAAGCGAACAAGGGTGCGCGCCCGCGTGATTTCTCATGCTTTAAAGGAAATCGTTTCTGAAAGCAGCAATGTGATTATCATGGGTCACAAATTCCCCGACATGGATTCTATCGGCGCGGCAATCGGGATATTAAAGGTGTCACAGGCAAATAACAAAGATGGATTTATTGTGATTGATCCGAATCAAATCGGCTCAAGTGTGCAGCGCTTGATTGAGGAAATTAAAAAATATGAAGATCTGTGGTCAAGGTTCATTACGCCTGAAGAAGCGATGGAAATTGCCAATGACGACACGCTGCTTGTCATCGTGGATACACATAAGCCGTCGCTTGTCATGGAAGAACGGCTGGTAAACAAAATTGAACATATTGTGGTCATCGACCATCACCGCAGAGGCGAAGAATTTATCAGAGACCCGCTGCTCGTCTATATGGAGCCGTACGCTTCATCAACAGCGGAATTGGTGACAGAGCTGCTTGAGTATCAGCCGAAGCGCTTAAAAATCAATATGATTGAAGCAACCGCCCTATTAGCTGGTATAATAGTGGATACAAAGAGCTTTTCACTCCGCACTGGCTCGCGGACCTTTGATGCAGCTTCATATTTAAGAGCGAAAGGCGCCGATACGGTGCTTGTGCAGAAGTTCCTCAAAGAAACCGTTGATTCCTATATTAAACGGGCGAAGCTGATCCAGCATACGGCCCTCTATAAAGAGAACATCGCGATTGCGTCTCTGCCTGAGAATGAGGATGAATATTTCGATCAAGTGCTGATTGCGCAGGCTGCGGATTCACTGCTGTCGATGAGCGAGGTTGAGGCTTCATTTGCGGTAGCAAGACGTGATGAACAAACTGTTTGTATCAGTGCGCGGTCTCTTGGCGATGTGAATGTTCAGATCATCATGGAGGCGCTGGAAGGCGGAGGACATTTAACAAATGCGGCGACTCAGTTATCCGGCATTTCAGTAACAGAAGCGCTGGAGCGGCTGAAGGGCGCCATAGATGAGTATTTTGAGGGAGGCGTACAAAGATGAAGGTTATTTTCTTACAAGATGTAAAAGGAAAAGGAAAAAAAGGCGAAGTGAAAAACGTAGCAGACGGTTATGCGCATAACTTTCTGATTAAAAAAGGCCTCGCGGTAGAAGCGAACGCGTCAAACATCAGTGTACTAAACGGTCAAAAGCAGAAAGAGAAGAAAGAAGCCATCGCAGAGCTTGAGCAGGCAAAGAGCTTAAAAGAAACATTAGAAAAACTGACTGTTGAGCTCAGCGCGAAATCAGGTGAAGGCGGCCGTTTGTTCGGCTCTGTCACAAGCAAGCAAATTACTGAACAGCTTCAAAAAGACCATAACATTAAAGTGGATAAGCGGAAGCTGGAACTGCCGGACGGCATTCGCGCGTTAGGTTATACAAACGTTCCTGTGAAATTGCATCCTGAGGTGCAGGCTGTGTTAAAGGTACATGTGAAAGAAGAAGCTTAATAGAAAAGAGGCTTGGATTGATCCAAGCCTCTTTTTTTATTCTGCGAGATAAAGGGTTTGCTGGCTTTCTCCGCCAGGTCCACCTTTCATGCCTTGCTGGCTGCTTGTGCTGCTCGAGGAACTGCTGTACTCGTCAGAAGATATTTCTTGACCGTGTTTCTTGATCCAAGAAACGAGTTCAGTATTGCCTGAGTTAGTTTCTGACAGCAGGAAGTATTTCACTTTGCCTTCTTTGACTAGTTTTTTCAGATCAGAGACAGTCAGAATCGGATCTGTGCCGTTGAAGCCGCCGAGTGCCATGACAGATTCATCTGTATCGATGATATATGGCGCAGCCGTTACGGTTGTTAACGTAGCGAATAAATACTCTTCGCCGGTATTATGCTCTCTCAGATAAGACAGGAGACCAGTGTCCATTTCTGAGGAGAACATGTTTCCTCCGTTTGCCGAGCTTTTAAGCTGCGGGCCGGATTCAGGAAGAACGCTGTTGCCCCCGTATAAAAGCGGCGTTGCTGACCAGTAGATTGGTGCGAGGAGCAGCACACATAAGCTGACAATGATTAGCTGTTTGCTGCTTTTGAGCATGAGCAGAGCAATGGTGGTGCCGAGTCCTGCGAGTCCGAGTACATACATCCAACCACTGCCGATTTGGCTTGTATAAGCACTTAAAATATACACTTGGAATGCGGCTGTGATGAAGACGGCCGCTGGCAGCAGGCAGCTTGCCCAATCTTTATTGTTTTTGTATAAGCGATACATTGTATACCATCCGATACCGGAAAGGGCGGCAATCGGCGGTGCCAGCATAATCAAGTAATACTGGTGGAAGAATCCCGCGATGCTGAAGAAACCTGCCACAGGTATGAGCCATGCTGTCCAGAATAGCGTTTCTTTCATTTCATTAGTCTGACCGCGACGATTACGGCACCAGCTGACAATTACACCAAGTAATCCGATCAATGCGAATGGAAGCATCCAGCTGATCTGGCCGGAAAGAGCAGATTGGAAGAGACGAAGCGGTCCTGCATCACCTGTGCCGAACATGTTCATGCTTTTTCCGCCGCCACCGCCGGGTCCTCCATTTCCGCCGTTTGGTCCGCCTGTTGGAGGTGTGCCTCCTCCATTGGAAGCGCCGCTTTGTCCAGAAGGCGGCTGAGGAGCCTGTGCATTGCCCCCGAAGGAACCGGTGCTGTTTTGATTTCCATCTGCCTTGCTGTTTCCGTTCTCAGATGAAGAGGTTCCATCAGATGATTCATTGTGATTTGGCGCTTGCCTTGTGCCATTATTCTGCATGTTATCGCCGCCTGCGGCATTCATATCACCGCGTGCAAGGCCGGTGGTTTGCCCAAGCAGCCGCTCTGTGCCGTTATATCCGAAGGCGAGTTCTAACACAGAGTTTGTTTGGCTGCTTCCGATATACGGCCGGCTGGAGGAGGATGTTGAATCCACAATAACCGCCCATGAGAGCGATATACCGGTTAGGAGGATAAGAGACAGAATCAGCGATCCTGTTTTTTTCTTTAGTGAAATCCGAGAAGCAATCAGGTAGAATAACACAAATGCAGGCAATACCATAAAGGCTTGCATCATTTTCATATTAAATGCAAGGCCGATCAGGCCAAAAGCTGTCAGGAGCCAAACGAGCTTGCCTTGTTTGGCCGCCCGAAGCAGGCATGATGAACCAAGCAATAAGGTAAAGACAAGCATGCTGTCAATGTTGTTTGTACGGCTGACGGCGACTGCGATCGGTGTCAGCGCCATGACAAGCGCGGCGGCGCGGGCCGCTCCAATCCCAAATGTCGGTTTGATCATTCTGTACAGAAGGAATACCGATCCAACCCCGGCGAGAGCCTGAGGAATGATGACACTCCACGTATGAACACCAAAGATCAGCGCGAAGATCGTTTGAATCCATAAAACAACAGGCGGCTTATCAACTGTTACAAATCCGGAAGGGTCAAATGACGCATAGAAGAAATTGTGGAAGCTTTGCGTCATGCTTTTTACCGCTGCCAGATAGTATTGGTTCGCAGCGTCATCCTGCCAAATGTGATAGGTGTTGAGAAAAGCCGCTGCAAGCAAAATAACAATAAGGACTGTGTCGAAACGTTTGGTTTTCATCGTTTTTCACCTCTTTATGATGTCTTATTGTAAAAAACAAATATGAAAAACTTATGAATAAACCATAAAGATTCAAAGAATGTCTGACCGTTTTTCCATAAAAAAAGAGGCGGAGACATCTTCCCCGCCCTTTTTCTACGCTGAATTTCTCTTTCTCTCTGTCTGAAGGACGTATCGATCGCGTCCAGCCCCAAGTCCTGCTGTTCCCATGACGATTAAAGCAGCAATAAGAAGCACAATCGGCATTGTCCATGAATGTGTCTGGTCAAAGAGATACCCGACAAAGATCGGTCCGACGGCTGCAAGAAGGTAGCCGAATGACTGTGACATGCCTGACAGCGCTGCAGCCTGATACGCATTTTCACTGCGGAGCCCAATGAGAGTGAGTGCCAGACTAATGCTGGAGCCTTGTCCGATACCGATAATCACCATCCAGATGGCAAGCATGGCATGGCTGCCGCCCGTTAATAATCCGCATAGACCGATCAGATAGACTGCGGTCAGCGCTGCAACGATCCCGCGCTGATGTTTCACGCGGTCAGCTAAAACCGGTGTCAGAAAAGTGGAAGGCAGACTCGCAAATTGCATGAGTGATACAAGCCATCCGGCGGTTGACGTATCAATCCCGTGTGAACGGAGAATCTCAGGAAACCAGGCGATACTGCTGTAAAATAAAAATGATTGCAGGCCCATGAAGATGGTGACGAACCATGCCACTTTGGAAGCCCAAATCGGACTGGTTTTAAGCTGCGGCGTCTGGTTGGACGCATCCCGATGGCGAAGCTGAGGTATCCAAATCAGCAAGGCTAGAAATGCTAAGCCTCCCCATAAAAGAAATCCCTGTTTCCATCCGCCATCCAACTGGGACGCTAAAGGAACGCTGATACCTGATGCTAAAGCAGCGAATATATTCATAGATGTCGTATACAGGCTGATCATGATCCCTGGCTTTTCAGGGTATTTATGTTTGATTAAGCTTGGCAAAAGTACGTTTCCGATGGCAATTCCGATTCCGATGAGTGCCGTTCCGAAAAACAAAGCGGGGGTATAGCCGGCAGATCGAATCAAAACACCGATAAACAGTATCAGGAGACCAAGCCATAAGGTTCGCTCATTTCCGAGGCGCCGTCCGAGCTTAGGCGCGAGCGGAGAAAGAACGGCAAACGAAAGCAGCGGCAGTGCGGTCAAAAAACCCGCTGCCCCATTGGACATGTGCAGCTCGTTCCTGATGGAGCTGATGACCGGCCCGACTGAAGTGATTGCGGGTCTTAAGTTAAACGCGATAAAGATAATACCGGCAATCAGCCAAAACGATTGGATTTTTTTATTTTGTGGATGTGGCAAAGCAGTTACTCCTCTTTTCTAACATATACTTAATATCATTCCGATACATGTAAGCAAGTATGCGAGTGCAGGTTATGATTTGTCCTCTTTCTGCAATTCAGCCATTTTGGCAAGCAGAATATGTTGAGGCATATGCATGATCTGTTCAAGCGGCAGATTCAAAGACTCTGCAAGCTTTTGTGCAGTTTCAGCAGAAATTTGCAAAGGTCTCACAAAGATCCCTCCTCTCTTTTGTCCATTGTACAAGAATCAGATGTGAAACGTAAGAAGATATCACAAAGGGATGGTGCATTCGGAAAATGCCCCTTATAAAAGAGATAAGGAGGGTTCATCATGAACAAACCGTTATCATTATTAAAACAAATGCTGTATGAGCATCAGATAGACACAGAGAAAACTGTCACATTGGAAGAATATATTGCATTGCGGCATAAGCTTCAGGAGCTGATGGGGAAATTTGCTTCCTTTGAAGAGTGGGAGCTGTATCAAAAGGCGGCGGATCTTATGATGCGTATTGGATTCAAATGGATGGAATAGCGTGTCGTACCCGCTAAAAAAAGCCCCGCGGCAGCGAAGGCTTTCAGTTTGTTAGAAAGAGAGTTCGTCTTCCACATTTTTATGCTGGTCATAAATCACAAGCTTTGCCGGGCTGTTCTCTTTGGCTACCTGCTTCGCTTTTTCAATAGCGGTGTCTTTTGAGGTGTATAAAGCTGTAGGCGCCACATTCTCCACTTTGATAAACCAGCCGTCCGCATCGACGTTGGGTGTTACGGCGTATTTTTTCAGCATCATTCATTCCTCCCTCAAGTTTTATCAGTTTTTTTCCCAGCCTGGCACTGTCCGAAACTATCCAATCTGCTGACTGAAAAAAATGGGAAACAAAGAATTTTTCTATTTTTTTTCTGGATAAATGGTAAAATGGAGTTTGGAGATTTTTTAATGAGAGGACGGTGCTTAGCATGACAGACCTTCTGAATGATCGGCTGCCGCCGCAAAATATAGAAGCCGAACAAGCCGTGTTAGGCGCTATTTTTTTACAGCCGTCTGCTTTAACACTGGCTTCAGAGGTATTGATTCCAGATGATTTCTATAGAATGTCCCACCAAAAAATTTATAATGCGATGCTGGTGCTCGGAGACCGCGGTGAACCGGTTGATTTAGTTACGGTGACGTCAGAGCTTGCCAACACGGACCTGCTGGAAGAAGTGGGAGGCATATCGTATCTGACTGATATCGCAAACTCGGTGCCGACAGCGGCTAACATAGAATATTACGCAAAGATCGTTGAGGAAAAATCAATTCTTCGCCGGTTAATCAGAACAGCGACAACAATCGCTCAGGACGGATATACCCGCGAGGACGAGGTCGAAGATTTACTCAGTGAAGCGGAAAAAACGATTATGGAAGTGGCGCAGCGCAAAAATACAAGCGCCTTCCAAAATATCAAGGATGTCCTTGTTCAGACGTATGATAACATCGAGCAGCTTCACAATCGAAAAGGCGATATTACCGGGATTCCGACAGGGTTTTCTGAGCTTGATCGGATGACTGCCGGATTCCAGCGCAATGACTTAATTATTGTGGCTGCCCGTCCGTCAGTAGGGAAAACGGCCTTTGCCTTGAATATCGCGCAAAACGTAGCGACGAAGACCGACGAGAGTGTAGCCATTTTCAGTCTTGAGATGGGTGCCGAGCAGCTCGTTATGCGTATGCTTTGTGCCGAGGGAAATATCAATGCCCAAAACCTTCGTACAGGAAATCTGACAGAAGAAGATTGGGGCAAGCTGACGATGGCGATGGGAAGCCTGTCCAACAGCGGAATTTATATCGATGACACACCGGGTATCCGTGTCAGTGAAATTCGCGCCAAATGCCGCCGTTTGAAGCAGGAAAGCGGTCTTGGCATGATTTTGATCGATTACCTGCAATTGATCCAGGGAAGCGGACGTTCAAAGGATAACCGTCAGCAGGAAGTATCAGAAATTTCCCGTGAACTGAAATCGATCGCCAGAGAGCTTCAAGTCCCTGTTATCGCGCTTTCTCAGCTTTCGCGTGGCGTTGAGCAGCGTCAGGATAAACGTCCGATGATGTCTGATATCCGTGAATCAGGAAGTATTGAGCAGGATGCAGATATTGTCGCGTTCCTTTATCGTGATGACTACTATGACAAAGAAACTGAGAACAAAAACATTATCGAAATCATTATTGCCAAACAGCGTAACGGCCCGGTAGGAACCGTGTCTCTTGCGTTCGTAAAAGAATACAATAAATTCGTCAACCTGGAACGGCGTTTTGACGACGCAGGTGTTCCGCCTGGCGCGTAAACCCCAAGAGCTTCTTCTTGGGGTTTTTTCATCCAAAAGACTGAAGAGGAACCACCCACTTAGCGGATGTAAAAGTGAAAGCGTTTTAATAAAATGAGACAAAAAGGAGAGGGTAACAATGAGAAAGCGTTTTTCACAATTTCATGCCGCACAAATTAGGATAGCAAGACCTACGGGCCGGCTTGATCAGATCATTCGCTTTTATGAAGAAGGGCTGGGCTTAAAACGAATTGGTGAATTTCATCAGCATAATGGGTTTGACGGAGCCATGTTTGGCCTCCCGCATACCGATTACCACTTGGAATTCACCGAGCATGACGAGGAAAGAACAGCCCCCGTTCCCCACCCAGACAGCCTGCTCGTCTTTTATGTGCCGAGCGAAGAAGAAATCAAAGCCATCACTGCAAAATTAAAAAACATGGGCTATCAGGAGGCTGAACCTGAGAACCCGTACTGGAGTCATGGAGGGGTGACGATAGAGGATCCAGACGGCTGGCGGATCGTGTTCATGAACACAAAAGGGATTTCAGGCAAGTAATCCTTTCTCCTGCTAAAGGATAAAAGTTTCATGAGCTTTTCAAGGCAAATCTTTAAGAAAACGCTTCTAAAGTCAATTAAAGCGAACGAATTTGGATTTACAAGAATTTAATGTTCGGATTTACAATTGACTTTCTGTTTCTTCACTGATAAACTTGATTTGTTTGAATAGAATCGTTTTTGAAAGGTTAACGGAGGTGCACGGACATGTCTTCAGTAGTTGTAGTAGGTACGCAATGGGGCGATGAAGGGAAAGGTAAAATCACAGATTTCCTGTCAGAAAATGCAGAAGTGATCGCCCGTTATCAAGGCGGAAATAACGCAGGGCACACCATCAAGTTTGACGGAGTCACATACAAGCTTCACTTAATCCCGTCTGGAATTTTCTATAAAGATAAGACGTGTGTGATCGGAAACGGAATGGTTGTAGATCCAAAAGCATTAGTCACAGAGCTTGCGTATCTTCATGAGCGCAACGTCAGTACAGATAACCTGAGAATCAGCAACAGAGCTCACGTCATTCTGCCGTATCATTTGAAGTTGGATGAAGTGGAAGAAGAGCGAAAAGGTGCAAACAAGATCGGCACAACGAAAAAAGGAATCGGCCCTGCTTATATGGATAAAGCAGCCCGTATCGGCATTCGTATCGCAGACTTGTTGGATCGTGACGCGTTTGCGGAGAAACTCGAACGCAATCTTGAAGAAAAAAACCGTCTGCTTGAGAAAATGTACGAGACAGAAGGATTTAAAATAGAAGATATCTTAGATGAGTATTATGAATACGGACAGCAGATTAAGAAATATGTCTGCGATACATCCGTTGTTTTAAATGATGCGCTTGATGAAGGCCGCCGCGTGTTATTTGAAGGCGCACAAGGGGTTATGCTTGATATCGATCAAGGAACATACCCATTTGTTACGTCATCTAACCCGGTTGCCGGCGGTGTCACCATCGGTTCAGGTGTCGGCCCGACAAAAATAAAGCACGTAGTCGGTGTCTCAAAAGCCTATACGACTCGTGTCGGCGATGGTCCTTTCCCGACTGAGCTGAAAGACGAAATCGGCGATCGAATCCGTGAAGTCGGACGTGAGTACGGAACAACAACAGGCCGCCCGCGCCGTGTCGGCTGGTTTGACAGTGTCGTTGTCCGCCACGCCCGCCGTGTCAGCGGAATCACAGATCTTTCATTGAACTCAATTGACGTGTTAACAGGTATTGAAACACTGAAAATTTGTGTGGCTTACCGTTACAAAGGAGAAGTCATCGAAGAGTTCCCTGCAAGCCTTAAAGCACTTGCAGAATGTGAACCGGTTTATGAAGAAATGCCAGGCTGGACTGAGGATATCACAGGTGCGAAGAGCCTCAGCGAGCTTCCGGAAAACGCGCGCCACTATCTTGAGCGTGTGTCTCAGCTGACAGGCATTCCGCTTTCTATTTTCTCTGTCGGTCCAGACCGTTCACAGACAAATGTCCTTCGCAGCGTGTACCGTGCGAACTAAGCAGAATACCCGCAAGCCCCTGTTTTCAGGGGCTTGTTTTTTGTTTGAAAACTGCAGATAAGTTGGTCTGAGAAAAAAATATGAAAAAAAACCAAAAAAGTTATTGCCACTTCTATTTGTTCGTGATATTATAAATCTCGTTGTTACGGAAACTGCTTCAATAGAGTACAAGATAAGAACTTGATCCAAGTCGTTTGCTCTATGAAAAATCCGGCATCTTAA
>NZ_NSDH01000003.1:0-293069 GCF_002289525.1 Bacillus sp. 7705b
TTACCAAACGCATCTGCAATCGTAGGTGCGTTTTTTCTTTATAAAAAAGATAAACATGCGGAGTGTTATAATAGAAGAAAAAGGGAGAACCGGCCCTGCGGCCGGTTCAAAGAAGAAGACGTCAATGAAATGACGCACGCAGGTGAGGGGAGGTTTCATTTAAGTTATCTTTTTTAAGAAAAGTTGAAAAACATGACAAAAGATAGACAACTGGTGGATGAAGGTGAAAAATGTGTTTTTTTCTAAACCTTTATTTTTTTTATCTTTTGACCTTAAACCGTTATAATAGACAAGGACCCATTGTTCTATTTGGGCCATAAGTGATGTAACGAATGTGATATAGATGAAATGAAGACCATTCGGCAGGAGGAAATCAAAAATGATGGATAAAAAGATCCTTGTAGTAGATGATGAAAAACCGATTGCAGATATATTAGAATTTAACTTAAGAAAAGAGGGCTATGAAGTGCATTGCGCCTATGACGGAAATGAAGCCGTTGAAATGGTGGAAGAGCTTCAGCCTGATTTAATTCTTTTAGATATTATGCTTCCGAATAAAGACGGCGTTGAAGTATGCCGTGAAGTCAGAAAGAAATACGATATGCCTATCATTATGCTGACGGCTAAGGATTCAGAAATTGATAAGGTCATCGGGCTTGAAATCGGCGCGGATGACTATGTTACGAAACCATTCAGCACACGAGAGCTTTTAGCCCGTGTGAAAGCGAACTTGCGCCGCCAACTGACAACAGCGCCAGCGGAGGAAGAATCATCTTCCAACGACATTCATATCGGCTCCCTCGTGATCTTCCCTGACGCGTATGTAGTGTCAAAACGAGATGAAACGATCGAATTAACCCATCGTGAGTTCGAATTGCTGCATTACCTGGCAAAACACATCGGTCAAGTCATGACACGTGAGCACTTGCTGCAAACAGTCTGGGGCTACGATTACTTTGGGGATGTCAGAACGGTTGACGTAACAGTGCGCCGCCTTCGTGAAAAAATTGAGGACAACCCGAGCCATCCAAATTGGATTGTCACACGCCGCGGCGTCGGTTATTACTTGAGAAACCCAGAACAGGACTAATGCCCAATGAATAAGGTTGGTTTTTTTCGGTCGATCCAATTTAAGATTACCTTGATTTATGTGCTTTTGATTATCATCGCGATGCAAGTCATTGGTGTGTATTTTGTCAATCAGGTAGAGAAGTCGCTGATTACCTCTTATGAACAATCGCTTAATCAGCGAATCGACAACCTTTCTTATTATATTGAGCAGGAATATAAGAGTGATAATGACAGCACCGTCATTAAGGATGATGTCAGCCGTATTTTGAATGACTTCACGAAGAGTGATGAGATACGAGAAATTAGTTTTGTTGATAAAAGCTATGAAGTGGTTGGCTCTTCAAGGCCATATGGAGAAGAAGTTGCAGGGAAACAAACGACAGATCTCATTTTCAAAAGAATTTTTTCTACTAAACAGTCTTATTCGAGAAAATATTATGACCCGAAAAGCAAAATAAGAGTCCTCATTTCCGCAAAGCCCGTTACGACTGAAAACCAAGAGGTTGTCGGAGCGATTTATGTAGTAGCGAGCATGGAAGATGTCTTTGGCCAAATGAAGACCATCAACACGATACTGGCCTCCGGCACTGGTTTGGCCCTCGTTTTGACAGCCCTTCTCGGTATTTTTCTGGCCAGAACCATTACCCACCCGCTTTCAGATATGAGGAAGCAGGCAATGGAGCTTGCGAAAGGGAATTTCTCCAGGAAGGTTAGAAAGTACGGACATGATGAAATTGGACAGCTCGCCACAACGTTTAATCACTTAACGAGAGAGCTTGAAGATGCTCAGGCAATGACAGAGGGTGAACGCAGAAAGCTTTCCTCTGTTATTGCCTATATGACGGATGGCGTTATTGCCACAAACCGAAACGGCGCGATTATTCTCTTGAACAGCCCGGCGCTGGAGCTGCTGAACGTTTCACGTGAAACAGCCTTAGAAATGCCGATTACAAGCCTGCTGGGGATTCAAGAGAATTATACTTTTGAAGATTTAGTCGAACAGCAGGACTCTATGCTGCTCGAAATTGAGCGCGACGATGAATTGACAGTGCTTCGTGTCAATTTCTCCGTGATTCAAAGGGAGCATGGCAAAATCGACGGTTTAATTGCTGTCATTTACGATGTAACCGAGCAGGAGAAAATTGACCAGGAGCGCAGAGAGTTTGTAGCGAATGTATCACACGAGCTGCGGACGCCGCTTACGACCATGCGCAGTTATTTAGAGGCACTAGCGGAAGGCGCGTGGGAAAATAAAGACATTGCACCGCGTTTCTTAATGGTGACGCAGAATGAAACAGAGCGGATGATTCGGCTTGTAAACGATTTGCTTCAGCTTTCTAAGTTTGACAGCAAGGATTATCAATTTAATCGTGAGTGGATTCAAATCGTCCGATTTATGTCGCTCATTATTGATCGTTTTGAAATGACGAAAGAGCAGCATGTGGAATTTATCCGCAATCTGCCGGACAGAAACCTGTATGTGGAGATTGACCAGGATAAAATTACGCAGGTGCTCGATAATATTATTTCCAACGCTTTAAAATATTCACCTGAAGGCGGACATGTCACCTTCTCAATTGACGTAAATGAAGAGGAAGAACTTCTCTATATCAGCGTTAAGGATGAAGGGATCGGGATTCCGAAAAAGGATGTCGAAAAAGTCTTTGACCGCTTCTACAGGGTTGATAAAGCGAGAACGAGAAAGCTCGGCGGGACCGGTCTGGGACTTGCTATTGCCAGGGAAATGGTTCAGGCGCACGGCGGAGATATTTGGGCAGACAGTGTAGAAGGAAAAGGCACAACGATAACTTTTACTCTTCCATATAAAGAGGAACAAGAGGATGATTGGGATGAAGCGTGAAAATATAAAAACAATATTACTTACGGTACTCGTCGTCATCAGTCTTGTTTTTACATGGAGCATATGGACATTTCAGCCTAATTTTTCTGAAGACTCGTCATCAGCAGAGTCTACGGTGCGTGAGAAGCATAAAATTGAAAAAAATACCCAAAAGCTGTCTGAAACGGTAAAACCGCGGGAAATGTTTATACATGATGACGGTGCTCATTATAAGGTCGATGATGAAACGCTTTATGATGAAGTCTGGTCAGATTTGCCGCATTGGGATGTAAAAGGCATTAAAGATATATCGGATCAATATGATAAGGCCGGATTTAAGAGCTGGTTTTATGGAAGAGGCGGTTCTGCTGCCAAGCTTGATCTGCAATTCAGTGACACGATACCTATTGATATTATTCAAACGCTGTTTAAATGGTCCAATCAATCGTTTGAATACAGCTCGTTTGATCATATTATGGTCCCATTCGATGAAACAAAAACCAATAAGAAGATTTATTTGGTATCTTACAGCAAGCAGCTTATTCTGGAAGTGACGGTTGAATCAGCAAACTACCGGAATATCATGAACGATTTAAAAAACAAAGAATCAAATATGCCTGCGTACAGCTTGTTCTCGATCGGCACAAAGAAAGAGTTTTTGCTTCCGAACAAATCGCTTACGATGGATAAAAAGGAATTTGTCACGGAATCAATTAAAACAAACACTTTTAAACAAGCGCTGTTCAGCGATCCGAGCATTGTAAGAGAAGATTCGAATTATAATAACAGAAATGTACTGACGGACGGCATCAGCCGTTTAGATGTCAGCCTGACCCAGCGGCAGGTTCAATTCCAGCAGCGTAATTTAGTGCAGAGCACTTCGTATCAAACAGGTGAATTAATCAAAAAGAGCCAGAAGTACCTAGAGGATACAGGAAGCTGGACGGATCACTATCAATTTTTTAATATCAACGACAGCCAGCAGCTGAGCTTCTATATCTTTATGGATCAGCTCCCGGTCATTAACAGCATGTCTAAACCGTTTGGCGGAACTTCGGCAATCACCGTCCAATGGGCCAATGACGATATTCTCAGCTATAAACGGCCGAACTACAGTCTTGGAACGAATCCGATTAAAACAAGTGAGACACAGCTGATGAGCGGCAGGGAAGTGAGGGCCCTTCTGTCCAAACAAACGGCGTATGATACGGACAAAATTGATCAGATTTTCCCTGCGTATCAGATGATCTCAACATCAACCAACGATGATCCTCTTGTTGAGCTTGAACCGGTTTGGGCTATGAAAATAAACGGAAAAATGGTGCCGATTACGAAGGAATTATTGACGAAGGAGGGGGCAGACAATGGAGTGGAATAAGACAAAAACAATCTTCATCGTTGCCTTCCTCATTTTAGATATTTTCTTAGGCTATCAGTTTTTTGAGAAGCGATCTAATAGTAAAGAATATGAAGTCATTAAAAATGATGTAGAGCATGACATGAAGGCAGACCATATCACGTATGAAGGTCTGGATAAAGAAGCGATAGAAGGCTATCGGATCACAGCGAATCAAAAAGTCTTCACGAAGGATGATATTGAATCACTCAAGGATCAAAAGCCTATGATGGATATGCCTAGTGATGATCATAAAGTAACGAACTTAAAGATGAAGTTTACGAGCCCGATTGCCCTTTCAAAGAAAAACATAGAGGACGATGCACAGGCGCTTGTGTCTTCTAAAATTCAAGATGGTGAAAAATATAAGCTTTGGAAGGTGGATAAATCTAAAAAAGAAATCATTTACTTCCAAACGTATGAAGGTCATTACATTTATCAGAAGACTGACAACTCCTCTAATATGATCGGACAAGTGATTTTGCACTTAAACGATAAAAACGAGGTTGTGTCATACGAGCAGTCGACGCTTGAAACCTTTAAACAGATTCAGAAGGAAAACTTAATTACTGAGCTTGATGCGGTTGAATTATTGTACTATCAAAATCAATTAAAAGAATACTGCACCATAAAGAGTGTGAAATTCGGCTATGTGGCGCAATATCCGCTGACAAGCACGCAGGTGCTGGCTCCGGTATGGAGAGTTACGGTGGAGTATGATAAAAAAGTGAACGGCGAGAAAAAGAAAGTGCAAGAGTATTTTACTGTGAATGCTTTGGAGAGTACGATTTTAGATACAGACCAATCAAAATAATGGAGTGAACTGAAATGAGCTTGCAATTTAGCGTTCTTGCGAGCGGGAGTACGGGAAATGCGTTTTATCTGGAAACAGAGGATCACGCGTTTTTAGTGGACGCCGGTTTGAGCGGGAAAGCCATGGACGGATTAATGGCGCAAATCGGACGTAAGCTGGATGATGTGGACGGCATTTTTGTGACGCATGAGCATAGTGACCATATTAAAGGCCTCGGCGTCATCGCCAGAAAGTACAAGCTTCCGATCTATGCGAACGAGAAGACGTGGAAGGCGATGGAGAACCAGATCGGCAAAATTGATACCGATCAAAAGTTTGAGTTTCCGATGGAGACGGTGAAGTCGTTTGGCGGACTTGATGTAGAATCGTTTGGCGTCTCTCACGATGCGGCAGAGCCCATGTTTTATGTGTTTCATTGTAATGGGCGCAAGCTCGCTTTAATGACAGATACAGGGTATGTCAGCGACCGGATGAAGGGCATTATCCGCTCGGCGAATGTGTTCGTTTTTGAAAGCAATCATGATGTCGGCATGCTGCAAATGGGAAGATACCCTTGGAGCATTAAGCGGCGGATTTTAAGTGATGTCGGGCACGTTTCAAATGAAGACGCTGCGTTGGCGATGACTGATGTCATCGGCGACGAGACGTCTCGTATCTACCTCGCTCATTTGAGTCAGGACAACAATATGAAAGAGCTGGCCAGAATGTCTGTCCAGCAGACATTGGCTTCTAAAGGATTTGTGACAGGCGAAACATTTGATTTGTTTGATACCGATCCGAAAAAGGCTACTCCGCTTTGCGCTGTATAATTTTTTCTTGTGTAACATGACTATTATAGGAGTTTCTAATCCACAATATAACCATATCAACGTTCTCTGAAAGGATGGAATATGGTGGATTACGAGCGTGAGGAAGAACATAATACTCCTGAACAGCCGAAGAGAAGCAAAAAAGGTTATTTTCTTTCAAGCCTGATCGGGGTGATTGTCGGCGCTGTATTGATGGCGTTTATTATGCCGTACCTTTCGAATGAGGGGTTTGATACGGGCGAGGCGGATCAGCAGCAGACCAACGGCCGGGAATCAATTCGAACAGTGAATGTCAGTGTGAACAACGCTGTCACTCAGATTGTCAGCAAAGTGTCGCCGGCTGTTGTCGGTGTCGTAAACATTCAAAAAACAGATATTTGGGGAGAAAGCGGTGAGGCTGGGAGCGGCTCAGGCGTCATCTATAAGAAAAATGACAACTCTGCTTATGTCGTGACCAATCATCATGTGATCGAGGGCGCTTCCCAAATTGAAATCAGTTTAAAAGACGGTTCGCGCGTGTCTGCTGAGCTTGTCGGCAGCGACCAGCTGATGGATCTTGCCGTTTTGCGGGTGAAAAGCGATAAAATCAAAGCTGTCGCTGATTTTGGCAATTCAGATAAAGTGAAATCTGGTGAACCGGTGATTGCGATCGGCAATCCGTTAGGCCTTGAATTTGCAGGTTCTGTCACACAGGGCGTCATATCGGGAACAGAGAGGGCGATTCCGGTAGATTCCAATGATGACGGTCAGCCTGACTGGAATGCAGAGGTGCTGCAAACCGATGCGGCCATTAACCCGGGGAACAGCGGCGGAGCTTTGTTGAATATGGACGGAAAAGTCATTGGCATCAATTCAATGAAAATCGCGGAGTCAGCGGTTGAAGGGATTGGCCTGTCCATTCCATCTAAGCTTGTGATCCCGGTGATAGAGGATTTAGAGAAATACGGCAAAGTGAAGCGTCCGTTTCTTGGAATTGAAATGAAATCGTTAAGCGATATTGCAAGCTATCATTGGGATGAAACACTGAAGCTTCCTAAACATGTGACCAATGGAGCGGTGATAATGGGTGTAGA
Organism: Bacillus sp. 7705b; assembly: GCF_002289525.1. Taxonomy (NCBI): domain Bacteria; kingdom Bacillati; phylum Bacillota; class Bacilli; order Caryophanales; family Bacillaceae; genus Bacillus; species Bacillus sp. 7705b. The sequence continues at coordinate 7,004 of NZ_NSDH01000003.1, forward strand.
TGCCTTTTCACCTGCCGGAAAAGCGGGACTCAAGGAGCTGGATGTCATCACTGAATTTGACGGGCAAAAAATAAATGATATTGTGGATCTTCGGAAGCGGCTTTATCAGAAAAGAGTCGGTGATCGGGTGAAGGTGACGTTTTACCGCGGCGGAAAAGAAAAATCCGTTGAAGTGAAGCTGTCCTCCGCAGATCAGTTAGGAAGTTAATAAAAGCAGTCTGGCACTGATGCCAGGCTGTTTTTTTATGCAAAAAAACGGAACGGGGGCGTCCGTTCCGTTTCTAAAAGGATAGATCGAATATGAAGAAAAATACAAGATGGATGTTACACGTGAAACAGCGTGTAAGGGCTTGTCAGCTGCAAATACTTCCGTTTTCTTTCGACAACGTAGAAGATTTCCCGGTACTTTTGTATTTGTGACCGCAATGCTATGTGCTTTTGCTTTTGTGATGGTTTCTGAACCTGATGTTTCATTACTTTCATGCTGCTCTGGACATTGAAGGTATGAAGTTTGCCATCTTCTCCAAGCACTTTAATGACATAGACGTATACGCCGTCCACTTTCTTCATTTGAGCTGATTGAACAGTCCCTTGGTATTTCCTCCTTATCATCAGATGTAAACTGAAGTGAAAAGTGAAATCGGAAGATGAACGGTTTTTCTGATCCGGCTCTCCTCGGGTAATTAAGATTGTTATTTTGCGTGCAGAGAAAACTTCTTCAGCCGGTATTGCAGGCTTTGTCTGCTGATGCCGAGCTCCTGAGCGGTTTTTGAAATGTTATGGCCGTGTTTTCTAAGGATGTTTTCGATCACATATTTTTCGAAGCTCTCCATTTTTTCTTTCAAATCAGCGGCGGGCTGATGCCCTGCGGGTTCCGTCTTCGAGATGTCTGCCGGCTTGATTTTCATGCGGTATTGATATGGCAGATGGTTGGCCGTAATCGTTTGTTCATCTGTCATGAAATTCATCGCACCCTCGATCATATGCTCAAGTTCGCGAATATTTCCCGGCCAATCATAGGATAAGAAAAATTGCTTCACATCTTCACTGATATGTTCGACAGCCATTTGAAACAGGTGGTTGTTTTTCTGGATGAACTCTGACGCGAGAAGCAAAATGTCCTCTTTGCGTTCCCGAAGCGGAGGGATGATCAGTGTCACGACGCTCAGCCTGTAATACAAGTCCTTTCGCATCCGTTCACCCGCAATGGCATCAATCGGGTCTTCATTCATCGTGGCGATAATGCGCACGTCAATCGGTGTATCCTTGGTCGAACCAATGCGTCTGATTTTCCGTTCTTGCAGGGCGCGCAGCAATTTTGCCTGCAAGCTCAAATTCAGTGAGTTGATTTCATCTAACAGAAGTGTGCCGCCATGCGCTTGCTCAAACAAGCCAGGCTGGTCAACGGCACCTGTAAACGCGCCTTTTTTCGTACCGAACAGGATGCTTTCCACCAGGCTGTCCGGCAGAGCCGCACAGTTTTGAGAAATGAACGGGCCGCTTGATCGGTCGCTGCCGTTATGGATACTTTGTGCGAACAGCTCTTTTCCCGTGCCGGTTTCACCTGCGAGAAGAATCGATGAAGACGTGCGGGTCGCCCGCTTGGCATTTTCGATGACATCCTGAATCGCCGGACTGGTGCCGAGAATGCTGTCAAATGTGTACGTCGCGTTTCCTTTTTTATGCATATTCTCTCTGATCAGGCGTTCCAGCTTTGTCACGTCCTTGGCAATTTCGACAGCGCCTTTGATGTTGCCGTCTTGGACGATCGGATATGTATGATTGATTGTCGTAATTTCCTGGCCTTTATTATTGAAATAGCTCTGCTTTACATTTTTGATCGTTTTGCCTTCCTGAAGGGCTTGCACAAGTGTGCTGTCCTGCTGCTTCGAAAACATAAATACATCCATCAGGTTTTTATTTAAGACGTCCTGCTTCTCCATATCTTCAATTTGCATCATTTTGTTGTTATAAACAATCGTGTTTCCATGCTCGTCCACCACGTGCAGGCCGACATCAATTTCATCCAAAATGCTCTGAAACACTAATGTGAGGAATTCGCTGTCTTTGACCAAAGTATAAACCTCCCTCATTTATTTTCTTAATATTGCTTCTATTTTATAAAAGAATGGAGATGATATGCAAAAGAATTTTGCACTTATGATTCGGTTACAGTTAATCTTTTTATCGTATAGGAAGGAAATACTGATATTGTATATTGACTGGAAAAATAAAATGTTTTATTATTTAGATAAATATCTAAATCCTAATGTTTCCTAAAAGGGGGGAGAATTATTTGAATAAGGCTTTTAAAGCTTTGGCCGATCCTACAAGGAGAAGGATTTTGGATTTGTTAAAACAACAAGATTTAACAGCCGGGCAGATTGCTGACCAATTTGATATGTCAAAACCTAGTATTTCTCATCACTTAAATATTTTAAAAAACACTGATTTAGTTCGAGACCAAAAAAAGGGACAATATATTATTTATTCTTTAAATACGACTGTACTTCAAGATCTTATTGGCTGGTTTTTTTCCCTTACAGACCATGACAAGAAGGAAGGTGAAGAATGATGAAAAAATATTTCTTTGCACTAATTATGATAGCATTAACAGTTTTAGCTTGGATTATAACATATTCACAATTACCAAATGAATTGGCAACACATTGGGGAATAAGCGGTGAAGCAGATGATTTTTCTAAGAAACCTACCGCTATAGCCACATTGGTAGGTATAATGATAATTCAATATATTCTTATGGTGCTTATTCCTAAAATTGATCCCCGGCGAAACTATACGGCCTTTACTCGTGCATACTTAACTATTTTTAATACCATGTTTCTCGTTTTATTTATCATTAATTTGATTACAATATTGACGGGGTTAGGTGTAAAACTTCCTATTCCATATTTAGGATCATTTATTCTTGGAGCTATATTTATGGTTTTCGGTAATTTTCTTCAGCAGGTTAGACCGAATTACTTCTTGGGAATTAGAACTCCTTGGACATTAAGCAGTGAAAATGTATGGAGGCTTACACATAGATTGAGTTCAAGAATATTTGTTCTAGCCGGAATCATTATTGTTTTAACTGCATTTATTCCTGAGTCTTTTACTGAGCCGATTATTTTTATAGCGGTAATAGGCAGCATACTCTTATCCGTATTAGGATCTTATTTCATATATCAAAAAGAACTAAATAAGTAGCCGGTTATGTTTCCTGTTTAAAGAGGTTAGAGTCTTATTCTAACCTCTTTTTAATTAGGAAAAAATAACTAAATATTCAAAAACTATTCATTTTTCACTCAGATTATGATAATATTTTTCTGTATTTTATGGGTTTATTTAGAAATAAATAGGATAAATTGTAATCGGGAGAGTGTTCATAATTGAACGATTTTAGTAGTGATAAAAGTAGAATAGGTCTCTTTTTTTTAACAATTTGTGCATGTCTAACGATCTTGCTTATCTCAAGTATCATAGTTGCATTACCGAAAAATCCTCTCTCCACAACTGTTAGAGCAGAGTTTTTGGTAAAACAATTTATTCCACAAGGATGGGGGTTTTACAGTAGAGATCCAAGATCTGATCATCTTTATGCATACAGTATGAATGGTGATACAGATATGCTTTCATGGCCAAATAACAATATAAGAAATGTCTTTGGGCTTAATAGATATGGAAGAGCACAGGGCATAGAACTTGGATTAATTATTTCTAAACTGCCAAGTTCTTTAAAGTGGAAAACATGTGATAAGGATGCAAAGAATTGTCTTGATGAGATGAAGGTACAAACGGACCTTACAAACCCTACGCCATATGCTTCACTTTGCGGTGATCTGGGAATCGTAAGTGGAAGTCTTATACCATGGGCATGGAGCCAATATAAGGTGGTTCCAACTTCTAAGGTTGTGAGGGTGAATGTAAAATGTTCGAAACGTTAAACACTAAAATTTATAAGTGGGCAAATGATAACGTACCCTGGACCAATGTCTATGGTTTGGCAAGAAGTATTATGGCATTATCTACAGCTTTAACACTTGCTTTAAATGATCCTAGCATTTTCTTTAGACCGGGTGCAGGACAAGTAACACCGTATTGTAATGGAACATACAGCATTTTTTGTACAGTGCCTAATAACCATATATACCTTAATTTAATACGATGGATTTGTGTCATCTTATTACTGGTTGTTGTGTCAGGCTGGAGACCCAGATTGACTGGAATTATACACTGGTGGATATCTTATAGTTTACAAGTATCCGCTATGACTATTGATGGAGGAGAGCAAGTGAGTGCAGTTTTCACATTATTACTCCTGCCTATAACATTGACCGATTCAAGAAAATGGCATTGGGAAAATATACAGACAGGTACGAGTCTCCTCAACAAGAAAGATTTATATTTTCGCGTCATAGCACTAACAACTTTTGTGTTTATTAGGATTCAAATTGCAATTTTATATTTTAACTCAGCCGCGGCAAAATTAGCTGATCAAGATTGGTTAAATGGAACTGCTGTTTATTATTACGCTCAAGATCCAATGTTAGGTTTTCCGCCTTTATTACATAACTTATTTAATGACTTTTTGTCATCACCTTTAGTTGTGATCCCAACTTGGGGAACTTTAATTATTCAATTAATATTATTTGCATTTTTATTTTCACCTAAGCCATATCGAAGATATATGTTTATTATCGCAATACTTATGCATGAAGTTTTTGCAGTTATGTTTGGTCTCATAAGTTTTTCAATGATTATGCTAGGTATTTTAATTCTCTATTTAAGGCCCATAGAAAAACAATTTCATTTTTCATTAGGAAAACGATTTTATATTAGCCATTTATTTATGAAAAGGGGTGATGCAGGAAAGTCATTATAGCCATTGTTTTTGCTGTCACTAGTCGTAGCCATAGGAATAAAAATTGGGAGGAGAAATGGATATGCGTTTAGCAGCTCAAGATCTAAAACTTAAATTGGTCTATTTAATGCTCATTATGTTGGTTCTATCTATATTTTCTGGTGCAACACCTATTACTCAAGCAAAGAATCTACATAAATACTCAGGTGAAGAAGTTTTTGCTGGAATTGTTTTTGGTCAAGGTGAAATCTCGAAAAAATTTCCCGAAATTTGGAACACTAACGATTATAATGTTAGAAATTCAGATAAATCTAAAGAACTTACTCAATTATTAATAAATGAAATGAAAAAAATCGATCCTCAATATTTTAATGATTTGAAAACATCGGTTTACAAAAAGGATCTTAAATTAATTGATGAGGAATTCGGCAAGGGTGGAGATCTTTTAAAAAAAGCTGCTGAGAAGGTTAACATGGGCAGCTCTGAACATGCGGATTTAGTCTCAGGGAAGTGTGTTGAAACTCTGGGTGCTGCTATTTTTGTTTTGGTACTAGCAGCAGGTGGCGCTGTAGACTATCTGTACGTTTACAATGCAACGAAATTTTGGGGAATAACTTCTAACGATAAAGAGTCTAAACTCGCTACAGAGATGTTTGTTAAGGATGTTGCAGAGAAGCTAAACTAAGATTATAGATAAAAGGCGTAATCATCATACAGATTACGCCTTTTTATATTGTAACGAATACGTATTCTTTTAACATGTCATTCTTGTATCAATTATATTTATTTAAAAGAATTCTTCTTATCGGACTTGTGTATACCTTTTTTGTTGAACATATTCATTCGAAAATGCAAAAGAATTTTGCACTATATGAAAATTTCGCGCGAAATATCTGAATATTTTTGCACCCTTGCCTCGAATATTGTAGAAAATACACGAATGTGCGAGTTGGCACGAAACTTGCATTTATAAAAAGGGAAAGCAGGATATAGTGTTGAAACAGAAAACAAGGGGGAATTCAAATATGCCAGCTTTATCAAAATCCAAAGAAATTATTGATCAGACGTCTCATTACGGTGCCAACAATTATCATCCGCTGCCGATTGTTATTTCTGAAGCGCTGGGTGCTTGGGTAAAGGACCCGGAAGGCAATGAATATATGGATATGCTGAGTGCTTATTCTGCGGTGAATCAGGGGCACAGACATCCGAAGATCATTCAGGCGTTAAAGGATCAGGCTGATAAAATTACGCTGACGTCTCGCGCGTTTCACAACGATCAGCTCGGACCGTTTTACGAAAAGGCGGCTAAGCTGACGGGCAAAGAAATGATTCTGCCGATGAATACGGGGGCTGAAGCGGTTGAGTCTGCGGTGAAAGCAGCGAGACGCTGGGCTTATGAAGTGAAGGGCGTGGCGGACAATCAGGCGGAGATCATTGCGTGCGTCGGAAATTTCCATGGCCGGACGATGCTGGCGGTTTCTCTTTCTTCTGAAGAAGAGTATAAAAGAGGGTTCGGCCCGATGCTTCCGGGAATCAAACTAATCCCTTACGGAGATGCGGAAGCGCTGCGCCAGGCGATTACGCCAAACACAGCGGCATTCTTATTTGAACCGATTCAAGGCGAAGCGGGCATTGTGATTCCGCCTGAAGGATTTTTGCAGGAAGCGGCGGCAATTTGTAAGGAAGAAAATGTGCTGTTGATTGCCGATGAAATTCAGACGGGTCTCGGACGTACAGGTAAGACATTCGCTTGTGACTGGGATGGCATTGATCCTGATATGTACATTTTGGGGAAAGCGCTTGGCGGCGGTGTGTTCCCGATCTCATGCATTGCGGCGGACCGCGACGTTTTAGGCGTGTTTAACCCGGGCTCACACGGCTCCACATTTGGCGGAAATCCGCTGGCATGTGCGGTGTCCATCGCCTCACTGGAAGTGCTGGAAGATGAAAAGCTGGCGGAGCGTTCTCTTGAGCTTGGCGAGTATTTTAAACAAGAGCTGGAGAGCATTGATAACCCAATCATTAAAGAAGTCCGCGGCAGAGGGCTGTTTATCGGTATGGAACTGACGGAAGCGGCGCGTCCATATTGTGAGCGTTTAAAAGATGAAGGACTTTTATGCAAGGAAACGCATGATACCGTCATTCGTTTTGCACCGCCATTAATCATTTCCAAAAAGGATTTGGATTGGGCGATTGAAAAAATTAAGCATGTGCTGCAAAAGGCATAAATCCGCATCATGGCGGGATATTCACTTCGTTTGTATAAATTTACAACAGAAAAATTAGCACTCCCTATTTGCTCAGCTACAGTATTTTAGTATAATGTATCTTTATGAGAAGAAGTGAATTTTATATTAAATAGATAGAGACTCTTTGGACAGCAAACTGGGATACGCACCATGTAGATGTTCCAGCTTAGATCCAATACAAGTTGCTGAAGGGGTGCAGAATGTGAATACGAACCAAGATAACGGAAATCAGCTCCAGCGGACAATGAAATCTCGCCACTTGTTTATGATTTCATTGGGCGGAGTGATCGGAACCGGTTTCTTCCTGGGAACCGGGTTTACCATTAACCAAGCGGGACCGCTCGGCGCGGTTCTGTCTTATTTAGTGGGCGGCTTTATCATGTTTTTGACCATGCTCTGCTTAGGGGAGCTTGCGGTCGCCTTTCCTGTATCGGGGTCCTTCCAGACCTATGCGACAAAATTTATCAGCCCGGCCTTTGGGTTTGCGTTCGGCTGGCTGTACTGGCTCGGCTGGGCAGTTACATGCGCAATAGAATTTTTGTCAGCGGGGCAGCTGATGCTCCGCTGGTTTCCGCACGTTGATGTCTGGATTTGGTGTCTGGTCTTTGCGGCCCTAATGTTTACCTTAAATGCAATAACCGCGAAAGCCTTTGCAGAATCTGAATTTTGGTTTTCCGGCATTAAAATATTGATTATCCTTTTATTTATTATTCTCGGCGGAGCCGCTATGTTCGGCTTCATTGACCTAAAAGGCGGAGAGCAAGCGCCGTTTCTGACGCATTTTTATGAAGATGGGTTATTCCCGAACGGCATAAAGGCAATATTGATAACGATGATTACCGTGAACTTCGCATTCCAGGGAACTGAGCTGATCGGGGTTGCAGCCGGAGAAAGTGAAAACCCTGAAAAAACGATTCCGCGGTCCATCAAACAGACAGTATGGAGAACACTTGTCTTCTTTGTTCTTTCAATCATTGTCATTGCCGGCATGATTCCGTGGAAACAGGCGGGTGTTGTGGAAAGTCCGTTTGTTGCCGTATTTGAGCAAATCGGAATTCCATATGCAGCTGATATCATGAACTTTGTTATTTTAATTGCGCTGCTATCCGTTGCAAACTCAGGTTTATACGCATCGACTCGTATCCTGTACGCGATGGCGAATGAAGGACAGGCCTTCAAAGCGCTCGGCAAAACAAATAAAAGAGGTGTGCCGCTGAACGCGTTAATTGTAACGATGGCTGTGGCCTGCCTGTCGCTTCTGTCAAAAGTAGCGGCGGCCGAAACCGTGTATATGGTGCTTCTATCCTTGGCGGGCATGAGCGCGCAAGTCGGCTGGATCGCGATATCGCTTTCCCAAATCAGGTTCAGACGAAAATATATCCGTGAAGGCGGCAAGATAGAAGATCTGAAATTTAAAACACCGCTATATCCGGTACTTCCGCTGATCGGCCTGACGTTAAATACAGTCGTTCTCATCAGTCTCGCGTTTGATCCGGAGCAGCGTATCGCGCTGTATTGCGGAGTACCGTTTATGGTCATTTGCTACATCATTTATCATGTCGTCATTAAAAAACGCAAGCAGGCAAATCGTCAGCTAGAGCTTTAAAAACGTTGTCCGCAAGTCATCTTTGTTAGAACCCGCATAAGGACATTATCTTATATGTTGAGGTGGAATCACAGATGGATAAAACGATTTCGGTTATTGGAATGCCAATGGATTTAGGACAAGCACGACGCGGAGTGGACATGGGACCAAGTGCCATCCGGTATGCCCATCTGATTGAGAGGCTGTCAGAAATGGGTTATACGGTTGAAGATCTCGGTGACATTCCGATCAGCCGTGAAAAGATCAAAAACGATGAAGAACTGAAAAACCTAAATTCCGTACTGGCAGGAAACGAAAAGCTCGCTCAAAAGGTGAACACCGTGATTGAAGAGAAAAAATTCCCGCTTGTTCTTGGCGGCGATCACAGTATCGCGATCGGCACGCTCGCAGGTACAGCGAAGCATTACGATAAGCTCGGCGTCATCTGGTATGACGCGCACGGTGACCTGAATACGCTTGAAACATCACCTTCAGGCAATATTCACGGCATGCCGCTTGCCGTCAGCCTCGGTATCGGACACGAGTCACTGGTGAACCTTGAAGGATATGCGCCTAAAATCAAACCGGAAAATGTCGTCATTATCGGTGCCCGGTCACTTGATGAAGGAGAGCGCCAGTATATTAAGGAAAGCGGCATGAAGGTGTACACCATGCACGAAATCGACCGCCTCGGCATGACAAAGGTGATCGAAGAAACCCTCGATTATTTATCAGACTGCGACGGCGTCCATCTCAGCCTTGATCTGGACGGACTTGATCCAAACGACGCACCGGGTGTCGGAACCCCTGTCGTCGGCGGCATCAGCTACCGCGAAAGCCACCTGGCTATGGAAATGCTGTATGACGCAGGTATCATTACCTCAGCTGAATTTGTTGAGGTCAACCCGATTCTTGATCACGAAAACAAGACTGGTCAAACAGCAGTAGAGCTCGTAGAATCCCTGCTAGGGAAGAAATTGCTGTAGACATGTGAAAACCCCCGCATCCCAGCGGGGGTTTTCTTAATTATCCAATCATTTTCTCAGCGACTTTCATCTCTTGTGAGTGTGATTGATGATCTGCAATAAACCAGCCGGATAAAATCACTGCTGCAACGCCTGCGCCAATTAGAAACTTTTTCATTTACATAACCTCCGTTTGTTTAATGAGTTCCTCAATCTGTATCGCTTCATAAAAAAAGTGGGCAGCTTCTTTATAAAGCTCATTTTCCCTATACCGTTCGCCAGCCAAAATGGAAAGTTCTCTTACACTGTCGTATTCTCTCTCCAACATCAACACATCCATATGTTCTTTGCATAAGTGAAACGTTTCCGCATGACCTCCTTCTGCGTAAATGGCATATAAAATATCAATTTTCGCCTCACATATTTTATTCGGCTCAGTATTTAATTTTTCCTTCAATTTTTGGTAATAAGCTAGGGCCTGTTCTTTCTTTTCAATCTTAAACAGCTCTCGTATCAGCAAGTAAACAGAATGATAGTAATAGGCAGATCGGGCGTACTCTTCGTTCTGTAAAGCCTCTTCTAATTTTGAGATGGCCTTGTCTGATTTGCCGCTTTGGGCATGAAGAAGTCCAAAGTTATGTAAAAGCTGGGCCTCAAAAAAATGATCCTCTAATTCTCTCGTCATGCGAATGGCTTCATCCAAATAAGTTTCCGCCTCTTCAAACTGGTTCATCTCGGTAAAATTGCCTGACATCGTAATTAATGCGGAGGCGAGTTTCTTTTTGTAATCCGTTTCTTCTCTGAACGTTTTGACCGCTTGCCGTGTATGGTTGAGAGACACCATATTTTGTCCCAGCTTATAATAGAGCTTGCCGACTTTCAGATGAAATTCGGCTTTTTCGATCGGATCGGGGATGTTGCTGAGATACTGCTCCGCTTCTTTATAGAGCCCGATGGCAATTTCGTAATTATTTTTATAGGCTTCATACATGCCTTCAAACAGAAAAAAGTAATATTTCAGCATGTCTGACGTAGCATTCATATGAGGAGACTCCTCATGCTCAAAGCCCAGCCCTCTCGCTTCATGAAGCAATACTTTATGGCGCAATTCTAATAAGGAGAAGTAGGCAAGCACCTCCTGATCCTCTTCCATATCATCCAATAAAGGCTTCACTTCTTCAAAGATACGGGCGGACTCTTCAACTTCATGTTTCTTGATCGCAAGGTACCAATCGTTGAGCATGTTAGCGATTTCTGCGGGTGCAATCTTATTCATTTGAAACTCCCTTCTCTATTCATTTATCAATCTATTTGCTTATCTTGATAGTAACACCTCTTTCTATTTTATGTAAAATCCTCTAGTCAATAAATAAAGGAGAAGCTATATGACCATCACGCTAACCCCCATGCAGATCGAAGAATTTCGATCCTATCTGACATACACGACAAAGCATTATGCAAGAGAAAAGGTAAAGGCAGGATCGTGGCTCCCTGATGAGGCCATGCTTTTGTCCAAACAGACTTTTTCTGATTTGCTGCCGAATGGCCTGCAAACGCATCATCACCATTTGTGGAGTATCATCCTGAACGGAAAGGAAACGGCTGGCTGGCTCTGGATTCACGCAGAACCGGAACACCCGCAGCAGGAAGTGTTTATTTACGATTTCGGGCTGTATGAATCATATCGGGGAAAAGGTTTCGCGAAGCAAGCCTTGAACGCACTGGACGAGATGGCGGGAAACATGGGCATTCGAAAACTGTCTCTTCACGTATTTGCTCATAATGAGACGGCTAGGCGGCTGTATGAGCGGGCTGGATTTCAGGAGACTGATGTAATCATGAGTAAGAAGCTCTAGGCCTGGGGAAGGCCTTTTTTTGTGAGACAACCTTCCTGTAAATGATTTCTAAAAATTCTGTAAATCACCTAGTTACCTTCCACATTTCCCTAATATAATGTTGATAAAGGAAATCATCTTTCCTAACACACATGAAAAGAGGAGATGTTATGAGTATTAAGGGAAAAATGTTTATTATTTTGGTAGCGCTTACAATTAGCGGCGGCCTGTTTATTTCTCCCGCCAAAGCTGTAAAGGCCACGAACTATGCTGAAGAAATTGCAGCGCTTCAGCCAGGCACGACCCCAGAAGAAATCACAAAATCCGCCAGCCAGATTGCCAAACAGCAGCACGTAAAGACCGATGTCATTCTCAAACAGTTTTACAGTGAAATCACCGCAGATAAAGCAGAAGGAGACCAGCTCGCCAAGGAAAGCGGCATGTCCGTGATGGGCGGCTCATCCGGTACGAAAAAACTTCCCACAAGCTCGAAAGGAAACATCTACTACACCAACTCCTACACAGCCTACTACAACCATGGCCACGTCGGCATGTACTCCGCCGCTGACAAAATTGTTGAATCGGTTCCAAGCGACGGCGTCAGACAAATTGCTTATAACGCCAGAGACGTGGAAGACAACTCCATCGTACAGACAGTCAATGTCACTTCTTCACAGAAAACATCCGCTGCCGACTGGGCGGTATCGAAAGTCGGCGACTCATACTCGTTTAACTTCGTCAATAACAGAAATACCGGCCATGACGGCGCCAAAAACTGCTCCAAGCTCCTGTGGTCCGCATTTTTGCTCAAAGCCGGCATTGATATCGACAGCAATAAAGGGTTAGGCGTTTACCCGCGTGACATCACAAGTTCTTCCTATACGACAACCGTCATGACGATTCATTAAGGAGCGGATATGAAAAAGTGGATGATCACCATCGCCTTGCTGATGCTCGCAGGAATCGCATTATTTGTCTTCGTTTCCCCTCTCAAAAGCCATATAGCTGTGAGTCAGCAGGATCTCCGAGACCCTGATTTTCTGAACGACAAAGAAGTCCTGCTGTATTTCTCAACCTCAGCGGATCAAGATGCATTCGGCGGCGGGAAAAGCTATGCCCTGTTTATCAGCCAAGACAGGTCGCTATCTTCATTTCAGATGAAGGGCCTTGAGCTGGGTTCCGCCAAGGTTCATGACGACAGTGTGATGCTGGAGGACAAAAACACGATTTTCACGATCAAAGACGGCCTGAGCTCCCATAAAAGAGCCTATCAGCACACCGGAGACAGCGCAGGCTTTCTGCAAAATACGGATGGTTTTTACACCCTCTACAATTCCGGCTACGACAAAAAGGGAGACGGGTACCGCTCAGAGCTGTACCGCCAGATGAACGGGGAGTGGAAAAAAGACGTCATTCCTTACTACATCCGAGCCTCCGGTTTTCACGGTGGCGCCATTTACGCACTTGTCCCGACAGACGATGAGAAAGGCTACCAGCTCCTTCAGATTCAAGTCGATCAAAAGAAGCTCACATATCAAACCATCACTGAATGGCAGTATCGGGAAGGAGCCTCAATCGAGTCTCAGCTTGCTGCGGACGATCAAGCTGTATATGTGATGGTTCGGGGGCAAAAAGCCAGCAATCTCTATCAAATGGTGAAAATCAATAAGAAAAACGGCAAGGTGAAGCTTTACAATATCGCCGAATACAAAAACGACGAGCAAACAATATACAGCTCTATGCCATTCAGCTTTAAAAAAAGCTTTTTCTCGTATCACGGGTCCCTGTATTTCATTGACGGCTTCGGAAAGGTATACAAGATCGATGCAAAGACAGGAAAAAGCCGGATTGCCTTCGCCCTTTCCCCAGAAAAAATGAAAGCCGATTTCAAAGAAATCACACAAAAAGGCAGCAGCCTCTATTTCTTCACATATACCTACAACCAGCCTGCATACATTGAACAATACAGCCTGAAAACCGGAAAGAAACTGAAGGAAAAAGAGATCGGGAAGGTAAAGGAGATTGTGGCGCCGAAGAGTCATTTGAAGCTGTATGATTTTGAGGTGATGAAGGATTTTTAAGGTGAAGGGGGTTCCGACTTGGGAGCCGTTATACTGCTTATCGTTTTTGTTTTTCCGATGATGTCAGGCGTAATTGGTGCAGCGGGTTATTTCATATGGAAGAAAGTTTGGATTGGTCCGCTCATCGTCTTTATTGCGAGTTTGATATTGTTGTTTACGTTAGCCTCTGGCAACAGTTCATTCATGTTTTGGGTTGTGCTTTATACTGCAATTGCATTAGCAGCCAGTATTGTCACATTATTTCTCAGGAAATTATTATTCAACTGACCGCTGTTTATGAAGAGACTTGTGAAGTCTCTTTTTTCTGTTACGCAATTTGATACATATCAATGATAGAACATTGTCCAGCCTCCATCTAAACATGGTTCAATACTATAAAGCTCGAATGGCCTTTTTAAGCAAACAGGTGTTAATTACTGTAAAATGAATATATAGAATGGATGCAGATAAAGGAGGAAGCATATGCGCACCAAACGGGTCATTCTTCTTGCAGTTATCATCAGTCTGATTTCGGCGGCTACGATGTTCCTGTTAAACGGAGGTAAAGCAGATTGGTTCGACATCATCGGAATCATTATCGGGTGCTTTCTTGGCATATTTGTTGTTGTAAGAATACAGAAAAAGCAGGCGTGAAAAAGGGAAAGGGTCATGCCGAACCGAAGTCATGTTCAAGGACGCAAAGTCCAAACACATGAATGGGAGGAATGGCGTTGACAGGAAACAAAGCGGTTGTGTACAAAGGCAAAGGAAACGTGGCGGTGGAGGATATCGGCTATCCGGAGTTAATCTTGAGGGACGGGCCCGGCGTTCCGAAGGCGAATGTAAACCGGAAATGTGAGCACGGGGTGATTTTGAAGGTGATTACCACAAACATCTGCGGAAGCGACCAGCACATGGTCAGAGGCCGCACGACGGCGCCTGATGGCTTAGTGCTCGGGCATGAAATTACGGGAGAAGTCATTGAAACGGGTCGGGATGTTGAATTTATCAAAAAAGGCGACATCGTATCCGTTCCTTTCAATATTGCCTGCGGACGCTGTGTGATGTGCAAAACGCAGAAAACGCATGTGTGCCTGAATGTCAATCCGGACCGGCCGGGATCGGCTTACGGCTACGTTGATATGGGCGGCCAGTCTGAATACGTCATGGTGCCATACGCCGATTTTCAGCTGTTGGTCTTCCCGGATAAAGAACAGGCGTTGGAGAAAATTCTTGATTTAACAAATGCTGTCCGATATTTTTCCAACCGGATTTCACGGGGCATATACAGCAGGCGTGCAAACAGGTTCTACCGTTTATATCGCGGGAGCGGGGCCTGTCGGCTTAGCCGCTGCGCACTCCGCCCAGCTCCTTGGCGCTTCCACAGTGATTGTAGGCGATTTGAATGAAGACAGACTGGCACAGGCCAGAAGCTTTGGCTGTGAAACGGTCAACGTGCAAAAACACGACCGCCTCGGCGAACAAATTGAACAAATACTAGGTGAACCAACCGTTGATGCCGCAGTGGACTGTGTCGGCTTTGAAGCATCCGGACACGGCAGCCAAGGAGAAGCGCCGGCCGCCGTACTGAACTCGATCATGGATGTCACCCAGGTCGGCGGAAGTCTCGGTATTCCAGGCTTATACGTGACCGAAGATCCCGGTGCAAAGGATGCGGACGCCAAAACAGGCTCTTTAAAAATCCGCTTTGGACTCGGCTGGGCCAAAGCCCACACCTTCGTCACCGGGCAAACACCCGCTATGACATACAACCGCAACTTGATGAAAGCGATCCTGAGCGGCAGGGCGCAAATCGCAAAAGCCGTCAACGCCACTGTCATTTCTTTGGACGACGCGCCAAAAGGATACAGCGACTTTGACAAAGGAGCAGCCAAAAAATTCGTCATCGACCCGCATGGAACATTGAAGTAAAAGAAAAAGCCGGGCGTTCTCAGAACGCCGGCTTTATTGCTGATAATCCGTTTCTTCAAATCGATCTCGTGATTCGTCTTGGACAATTAAATCCCCTTCAATTTTGTCCAGTCCAATCAGAATATAAGGGTTTTTCTCATTTTCCTCGGGAGCCGGCTTTCGTTTCACAATTACAATCGTTTCTTTAGGCGAGTATTTGACGTCTGACACCTCAAGCTTCTTATCCTTCTCGCTGCTTCCGAGAGACACCACGACCATTTTTTTGCCTTCTGATATAATGAAGACTTGGTATCCTTTCACATCACCATGTGTTTGAAGGTAATTTGCGTATAATTCTAGCTCGGAACTCCCTTCACCGATCCGATCCTTCTCTAACACCCAATAAGACGACTGACACCCAGCAAGCAGCAACATGATCACAAAAAGCCAAACCCATCTGAAGCGCACATGCAGACCTCCCCAAACATCGGTTACAACCAAACTAACATACGGGCGAAATAGAGTCATCAACAGCTTGTTTGTCGATTTGTGGATAAAACTCAGCCCGAAGCACTACTAACATGTGAATAAATAGGTTATATTGGGAAGAGAATATTTGCAAAAATGCAAGAAACCATCGGAGGATTTGAACATGAAACAAACGTATTATTCCTGTGAAGAACACATCGAAACCGTGCTGGATATGTACATAGACGACCACGAGCTGCCGCCCGAAATCAGAAAAATCGAACATACTAACAGTTTATCCACAGCCTGTGAATTATGTGGAGACCCCGCAGTATATATAGTGGGGAACGAATGATCTTACACAAAATACAGAAAAGATATCCACAATTGTGGACAACATATATGAATAACTTGTTTTTAAAGTGGGGATGACCTGTGAATATCAATATTGTGACAATCGGAAAACTAAAAGAAAAATACCTCAAGCAAGGCATTGAAGAATACACCAAACGACTTTCGGCCTACGCAAAAATCGACATCATCGAACTCCCGGACGAAAAAGCGCCGGAAAACCTAAGCGACCAGGACATGAAAATCATAAAAGACAAAGAAGGCGACCGCATCCTATCAAAAATCAGCCCCGACGCCCACGTCATAGCCCTCGCCATCGAAGGAAAAATGAAAACATCCGAAGAACTAGCCGATACAATAGATAAGCTGGCTACTTATGGAAAAAGCAAAGTCACCTTCGTCATCGGCGGATCACTCGGATTGAGTGACGCGGTGATGAAGCGAGCGGATGAGAAGCTGTCGTTCTCGAAAATGACGTTTCCTCATCAGTTGATGCGTCTTATTTTAGTGGAGCAGATTTATCGGGCTTTTCGGATTAATCGTGGGGAGCCTTATCATAAGTGAATGAGGTTTTAGAGTTTATCATAGAAAATCAATTAAGCAATAAGGAAGTATGTGGGTTTTTGGGAATAAATGGTTCAATATGTATAGCAAGAAATAGGTGGAGGATATATTTATGTATAAGTATAACGAAATGAGAAAGTTGTTTGAATTAGCTAATAGTAAATATTTAATTGAACAAAAGGAGCTCATACAAAGTGGAGTCTCTGAACGAACTTTATGTGGTCAGTTAATGCTTTACTTAAATAACGAAAAAGATAAGACTCTTTATAGGCAATATTATGTTGATATTGAGTACAACAGAAATATTAATGGAAGACTAAAGACAATAAAAGATAGAGAAGGAGAAATCATTACAATTAACTGTGATTTAGTTTTTCACAGTAGAGGGGAAAATCTGGTACAGGATAATTTGATTGCTTTAGAAATGAAAAAGTCTAATGGAAGAAGAAGTGAGAAAGAAAAAGATAGAGAGCGTTTAAAAGCTTTAACAAGACAATCTTTTGATAATATTTGGAGTTATGATGGAAAAACTTTACCTAAACATGTTTGTAGATACATACTAGGTGTTTATTATGAATTGAATATTTCCCGTATGGAAGCATTAGTGGAATATTATCAAAATGGGGAACTAATACAGAACTACACTTTAAGTATATAATATTTTTTTAACCATAAACCTATTAGAATATGTAAAACACAATAACCAACAGGTAAATAAAGTGAGGGAAGATTCTTTTTCTTTTTTAATTTTGCTCATCTCTTAAATGCATTTTATGCTATATTAACCAGACTAAGATTTTACTTAGACTAGGAGATAAAGATATGGTTGATTACAAACTACCTACATATGGTGTCAATAAACAAACAGGGAATATTGCAGCGGATATTTTAAAAGCTTCTTTACAAAGATTTGCAATTATTAATCCTCATGAAGAATCTATTGATTTGGGGATAGATATGAGAGGGCAAATAGTTGAAAATGGAGTACCTAAAAATCAGTTTTTTAATATTCAATGTAAAGGGACAGCCAGTTTAGATATTGAAAGTACGGAAGATTATTTTACAAAACAAATAAGCGTCACTACTATTAATTATTGGAATCAACAAAATGATACTACATTTTTATTCCTTGTGGATAATGCTACTGAAAATTGTTATTGGTGTAATCCAATTATCGATTTGAATGATAGAATGAGTGAGATTCAAGGGCAAGAGACTGTTAATATTAAAATTCCCAAAACTAATTTGATAAATAAACAAACTACAGAATTACCTACAGAATTTATTCAGCGTATTCTTTTATATGTAGCGAATAATTTAAATATAGCTACTTCACTAGTAAAGAGATTAAGTAGTGCTTTAGAAAACAATGAAAGTTTAGATTTAGATTTCTCAATTCAATTACTGCAAAATATTATTCCTTCAATAGAGGAAATTCACGAACATTACAAAACAATAATTGAGCATTTAATACAAGAAATAAAAGATAGTTGGTCTGAATCTAAAGAATACTTGATAAAGTTAATTCACAATTTACCAGCAAGAAATTGGGTATCTAATTTTCAAACTGATACCGGATTCATACTATCAGGCAAAAGTTATAATGATTTGAAGCAAGAAGTTAATAGCATAATAATAGAATTCGAATTAAATAAGTTAACAGTTTCAAGACTAGAAGATTTAAAGGAGATTTATAGTGAGCTTTTAGAGTATCAAATAAATCTCTTAGCTTTTTTATATGAAATGAGTTGTGAAGATAACCCTTCTGGAGATTATACAAAACTTACAAATGGGTTGGATAAGCTTAGAGATAAAAAAGAAAAGATAATAACACTAAACCGCTCTTAGACACATCACCGGAGTCTTATTATAAATAGGTTACTTGAATTTATAGACCATATTAAAATAGATAATTTTATATTAAGAAATCACAAAAATTAAAGGCAACCCATAGAAATTTGTTAGAAATCATATAAATAAGGAGAAGAGCAAAAAAATGATAAATCCACTTGGATCATCCCTTTTTTTAAATAGTTATAGTGTTCCATATAATGGATTTGGAAATTGTGATTTGGTCTTATCAATGCTATATTCTAAGGATAATATCATTTTGCATTATTTAGTACTAAAACAAAAAAACAAAAAAAAATATATGATTTGTGGCTTTGATTTCATTAGAGAATCAATTATTCATATAGAAATTAGGAGTATAGGTAGTATTCTTGGAAACCTTAGGGATTTTTTAAATAGTGAATATAACACTGTGAATATAGTTATTGAGTCTATTGAAGAAATTGTAGAACATTTCAAGACAAAGAAAATAAAAAATGGAATTGATACATATAAAGATTTATCAATTTTGACATCAACACAGCGAAATATAATAAGTGGGAGCTGTGAAGCATACAGTAATGGTAAATTAATACGACCTCATAAATCCTTATTTATTTCTAGCAAAAGAGGTCTAAGTTTTGGGGAATTTCAATTTGAGAGTAATCAAGATATAGTAAAAGATTTAAAAAAAATACATCTTGCTGAGGATTTGGTTTTCAAGTATCAGTTAAATGGTAGTTCATTGGAAGCGACAGGTACTATATTCGAGTTGAAAAAAAGCACAGATGGTATCAATATTATTCTAAGTTCGTTTATTCATGAATTGACTAATAAGAAGTTAGATTTCCTTTCTTTTCAAGGTTCTGATCCACATTCTCCATTACATGCGATTTTAAGGAGTTCGGGGATGTTGAAGGAACAAATTAATATAGAAGGATTTGAAGTTAAATTCGTTCCTTATCTTGTGTTGCTTCCAATAGAAGATCTCTTGTTAAAAAACACTGAATTTGGTTTGGGAGATGTAACCTTTTTAACTAAAAACGAAGCCTTTAATAGGTATAAGGGATTTGAAGAAAAATACAATCAAAATTTACTTGGTCAGTTTGACATATTTGCTCAAACAATTGTCGAATCCGATAACGCATATGATGCCTACTTGTTAGGAAGGCAAAAAGTACAAGATGCAATTGATATGATAATTTTACTCTCCAAAAATGAGAGGGTGTTTAATTTATACAACTTAGGCAATGAGCCAAATGAATGGAATAGATTGCGATTATATCAAAACCCAAAATGCTCTTCACTTTATTATGTAGAAAATATAATAGGCTTAGAACACATTTTGGGTGATTCTAAAAACACGTGGGTAAAAACTTCTTTAGGTGTTGATTCCCAATTTGAAAGAATGTTTAGAGAATTGGATTGGTTTGAAGAGAAATTGTATAAAAAACAGGCCGGGCAGTATTCAATTTTAGAAAAGCAGTTATTTAATGCCATAAAGTGGTTAAATAGAAGTTGGAAAGCAGAAGACATAGAAGATAAAGTTATATATACAAATATATCAATGGAATTTTTGGTTGATAAAATAAAAACTGACCCTTTTTTGCCTGATGATATTATTCAAGAGTTCAAAAAATTGTTGAAGCAACTATTAAAAGAAAAAAGTGATATTTTTACAGAAGAATATTCAAGAAAAATAAAAGATAAGAGTTTTGGGAAACTGAAAGATCCGCCTTTAAAAATCAAGGTGCAAACTCTGATTCGCCAACTTTCTATCCCTATAACTGATGAAGACTTCAGTAAGTTATGGAAGGTTAGAGATTACCGAAATGACTTGGTTCATGGAAAGGATGAATTGCAAATAAACCCAGCAAACATTTTAGCTGCAAATATTCTTTTAGGTGAGTTTATTGTTTATAGATTAAGAAGTATGGAAGACGGTGATTGATATAAATACTTTAGTAGCATCCTATCATTTAGGAAATGAAATAGCAAAAACCTCTTTCGGAAGAACACTCCACCAAAGATATAATCACTTAAAAAGTAAATTATCACCAGAAACTTATTCGCTATATCAAGATGTAATTAAGACATGTCCATTTCAACACTATTACAGTTTTGAACTTGCCTATAAAAAAATTCAGGCTGTATATTCAGAAAAAGAAGGATCCTATCAAAAAAGTTTTTTTGAATTGCAAGATTGTAGCGAGGTGCATTCCTTAATTGATGAGGGGAATCAACTCGGAAGGGATATAGAAAATTCACTTCTTCAAATGTTTGTAGGGCTACCTTTAAAGAATAATTCTGGAACCTTTAAGTCTTTAAATTTATACAGAGCTTGGATAAATCTTTTTTACCAATTGCACAGCACCAAAATATTTTCTTACCTACATCAATATAAAGCCATTATAGAAAATAAACAAGGTAACACTCAACAATTAATAAAATTAAAGAATTTCTATCCCTTTTCAAAGCATAACAGAGTACTTATTAGTAAATTGGCAAAAAATAAAACTGATAAAAATATCATGTATTCTTTGGAACTCTTTGATGTCCTCAAAAATTCAGTTTTTCAAATTATTTTTGAAACCCATTTCAATCGCCTTCCTCGGTTGGATAAAAATGAGATAGTTGATTATAGAGAAAAGGCACGAAATAAAGTCCGTGTTTTTTCGACAAAGGTTTTTGACATAGAAGTTTTTGAATATCAAGGGAATTTTACTTTGCTATTTGAAAACAACACAATAAAAGATATTGGCTGGATAAAAAGAAGACTAGCAAGAGACTTAATGGATGATAAATCTTATTTAACAATTGAGGGTCTACTATATCCAAAAATAGATTATAATCTATTTGCAGCAAATATTCAAAATTAATTCAAAAACTTTCTAGGAAAGGTAAAAAAGGGTGGGGCGTTAATGCTATTCCGTCCCTTTTCTGTCTTGATATAGAGTACCCCCATAATGATTTAACCTTTTTTAGTATCTTACTTAGAGAAACTTAGAAATCCCACCTAAAATATGGACAGAGAAGCTTTCCTTTAGAGATAGCTCTGAAATTGCAAGTATCGAACTTCTACCGAACCTAACTTAAAACGCCTCCTTTTGAACTAGCACGTAGAAGCTCATTTTCCCGATGAACTTTTTCATCAGGCGTCAGCTCTTTTTTGTCTTTCGTTTTCCTCATTTGTCTTTTAGCGTGATCTTCTGGAAATTTGATACCTTGGGGTTTCTATTTGTTATTGGACAACCAGATAAGAAGACCTTCACGACAGCGCGTTTTCAGTAGCACAAGGTAGATCTTATAGTGTTTAGAGTGTGCCAGAATCTCAACTTCGGCTATGTCGTGCAATGTTATGCATTATGGATTATTTCTGTGTAAGTTCTATATTTTTCTTGAATTTTTTCATCGATACATTTTCCTGATCACATTCAGAGAGATGTTTAGTTTTGTCTTCTTTTGAGTGCCATTTTCCAACCATAAAAAAACTCCCCAGACAAACAGATTTTTTTATACCATCTGTCTACCTTGGGGGAGCATATCATTTTCCCTGAACCCCACATCCCTCACTTCATATACCGATACTCCCGCAAACTCTCCAAAATCGCAACCTCCTGCAATAATTCCTCACCAACATTCGTTTCCTTCACTTTCTTCCGTTCAAGCTCTTTATCCACTAATCGTTTCACCGTTAAGACATCGGTTCCGGTGCTTAGGACTTCTGCCTTGGAGTTGAAGTGTTTATGGGCGACGAGCTGCATGCCGTAGGAGTTGTATAGCAGCGTGTAGCCGGCGATGCCTGTTGTGGATTGGTAGGCTTTGGAGAAGCCGCCGTCGATGACGATCATTTTTCCGTTTGCTTTGATGGGGTCTTCTCCTTCGATTTCTTTTACGGGTGTATGGCCGTTGATGATATGGCCATGATCTGGATTGAGGCCGAATTCTGCCAGGATGTTTCGGCAGGTTGCCTCGTCCTCGCGTAAATAATAATACGGGTTTTTCTTTTCTTTATGCGTTTCCTTCTCTTTAATGAAATACCGCTCAAATGTCGTCATGGCGCGTTTTCCGAAGAGGGAAGAGTACTCGCCTGTCCATAAATACCAAGCCATATCTGTCGCAAGATCATCGGTTTCTTCCGGGTGGGTAAACGCTTCCCGCAAGAACCGTTCAAATACATCGAGCAGCTCACGGCCCGCATACGGTTTATCCTCAATCATCATCGTTTCCATATTGCCGTTTTCATCGACAGGAATACAGCCGTGAATCAACAGGTTGCCGTTATATTTTAAATAAAGGCTGCCTTTTTTCATCATAAAATTCATATGGCGGCCCAGCTTTTCGGAATGCTGGACAGAGAATAGCAGCTTGTCTATGACTTCTGCTTCTTCTTCTAATAGCTGATCTGGCTGTTCGGGATTAATTGTCGCAAAGCAGGTGTTTTCCAGCTGATATGTTTTTCCGTGCAGCGTGATTTCATTTTTATCGTAATCAATTTTCTCTAGTAACAAGCGTTCTTCCATATTAAAGTTCGGCCGTCTCTTGATAATCGGGCTCTCAAGCTTGAATTGGATCATGGCAATCGCTTGATGGATTTTTGTGATTTGCTTAATCTCATCCTCTGGCCTGTTGTCGTCTGCTTTTGGACGGAACGCTGGATTATCGTCATAGTATTTTTCGGCCAAGTTCAGCAGCGGTCTTAAATTGATGCCGTACACGTCTTCAATAATATCCAGGTTGTCATAGCGGGCACAGATGCGGATAATATTGGCCAGGCACACTTTGGAACCGGAGTAGGCACCGATCCAAAGGACATCGTGATTTCCCCACTGAATATCGACTGAATGGTAGTTGATCAGCTCCTCCATAATCCTGTCCGGCTGTGGTCCGCGGTCGTAAATATCGCCGACAACATGCAGATGGTCGACCACCAATCGCTGAACGCTGTAAGCAAGACCGGTGATCAGCTTATCGGCTTGGCCAAGTTCAATGATCTGATCAATGATTTCGGAGTAATATTGCTCCTTGTTGCCAGCTTGTTCTGTTTTGTATAGCAGCTCCTCCGTAATATAAGCAAACTGGGCAGGCAGTGCTTTACGCAGTTTAGAGCGGGTATACTTCGAGGAGCAATAAGAAACGAGTTTAATCATTCTGTTAATCGTTTCTTTATACCACTCGTTTAACGCTTCTTTCGCATCAAAATCATGTTTGATTAACTTCAATTTGTCTTCCGGATAATAGACCAATGCTGCTAAGTCATCAATTTCTTTATCGTAAATGACACCGCTGAAAATGTCGCGTATCTTCTCTTTGACTCGTCCTGAACCATTACGCAGCACGTGCTGGAATGCCTGATATTCCCCGTGCAAATCACTGACAAAATGCTCGGTGCCTTTTGGCAGGTTCAGTATCGCTTTCAAATTAATGATTTCCGTTACCACTTTTTCTTCACAATCGTATTTTTGTGCGAGTAAATCTAAGTACTTGCTTTCCAAAACCGTCCATCCCCTTTTTAGAATAAACCCCTATTTATGAGCGTGTGCATATCAGGTTAATTTAAAAGTATGTCATTATTTTTCATCATTGGACCCTTATATGATAGTACCGCATAACTGCTTTTAGAGACAATTGAAACGAGTGGATAAAGTGAAACACAAAAAAACCAGATGTCAAATCTGGTTTCCTGTTCAAAGCAAACTATTGTTTTTCTTTCACCATCTTGATAAAGAGGAAAAAGATAATGAATACGATAAAGTAGTTCATTGGGTTCTTAACGATGCTCATCTCCAGTGAAATTTGTAAGAGTATCCAGAGCGCAAAGATGGTTAGTATTGCAGGAATGATGATTTTGTACATGTCGACCACCTTCCATAGTTAATGAAAGAAGAGTTCTATATTAGAAGCAAGATGCAGCAGCCCCTGTCATCGCACCGCCAACAGCGCCGGTAATCGCACCAACAGCGCCAGCCCCTACAGTTCCAATACCGGGGATTGTGACTGTTCCTACGGCAGCTCCTGCAAGACCCAGTGTACCGCCGCCAGTTATCGCACCGCCGCCAGTCCCTAGAATACATTTTCCAACTGATTGAGTGCTGATTGTACCGCTAGTTTGTCCAGAGTCTTGGTTTACAACTTTGATCAAAACTCCATGATCAATTTTTTCGTATTGAAGTGTAACAGGATTACCATTTTTGTCAGTTGAGCTTTTAGGGAGAACTTGTTCTTCGCCCGTTACGTGATCTTTTAGTGTAGCATTTCCATCAGCGTCAATATGAACATCTGCATGATCGAACGTCATCTTCAGCACACTATCGTTGAGGTTTTCAACTTTGTATGTGGCTTGGGATTCTGCGGCACCCGCAGCATTAGTCAAAACCGGGAGGGCTAGGGCACCTACTAGGAATACCAAGGCTGCCAGTTTTACTGCGGTTAGCTTCATTATCCTTTGCATCATTTATCCTCCTCCTTTGGTTGCCATACTAACAGAGATATTTTGCCTGTTAAACCCTTATATATAAAAAATACTGAATTTCATTACATTGAATCACCAAGATATTTATTTTTCCTCCAAAAGTCTCAGACATTGGTAGGTCTTTTTGTTTTCAATATTTAATGGTTAAACAAACAATTTCTTAGTTTATAAGGTAAGAAATCGAATTTACATAAATGGGTAATGCATTGACGATAAAATCTCTTCAATATATAATTTGGAAATAAAATATAGGAGGATAGCGTGGATGTTTAGAAAACCAAGAGTCTTCATAACGGCGGTTGTCTTAGCTATAAGCAGTTTAGCTGCCACAACTGTATATGCTCAATCCGGTTACTTTAATACATATACAACTTATACACCTTTATCAAAATCAGGGTATTTTACTGCGATGCAGGGAATGTGTGTGGATCGCAACAATAACGCTATTTATGCAGCAAAACTTAACAGTGCAACTCAAAAAACTCAATTATTCTCTATTAAAATGAGCAGTACATCGAGTAATAGAACTGTTACACTCCTTAAAAATTCCGATACAAATAGTACCAGTTATGATTTAGGGCACGCTAATGACTTAGCTGTAAAAGCATCTGCAGGTGATAAAAACGTCAGCATTTATGTTGCTCCAATGTCAGACGGAACCAAGTATGTCAATAAAATAATAAAACTGAGTGTAGATACAACAAAGAAAACATACAAAGTTGCCAAAACTTACGTTCTGAATTATAAAGGTTCTAATTTATCTGTAAGTGGCATTACATATTCAGTCGGAACAGATAAATTTATCGTTAGATCAGGAAAAAGGTTTTTTGTTGGTACATTTAATGATAAAACTGGACGATTTGACTATGAGGCTACTTTTAAACTCAATTACACGAAAGCTATAGTTAATAATGTTACAACCGATGTTTCCAAGTATATTCAGCAAGGGATTTCCTTCTATCAAGGAACCTTATATGTGCCGCTTTCAAAACCAGACGCAAATGGAAATGCCTCTAATGTTAGCATTATATTAACGTATCCTTTGGATATAAATAGTTTGATTAAAGAACAAAAAACAACTCAAACAGCTGACTTTTCGAAAGAATTGTTCACCCGTAACAACTTATCTTTCCGGATTACCAGCGGTGCCTACACACTTTTCGAAATAGAATCTGTTGATTTTGATGATGGCACGTTATACTTTAATACGAACCGCGGAAACAAAGGAACACAAGAAGATATGATCGCAACATTTAATAATTATAATTATTATAAGTAAAATCACGTTTGAAATTCTAATATATTAGGGTGCAAGAGATTCTCTTGCACCTTTTTAGGGTAGGGCGGGTTAAGCTCTTTACATTCAAAAATTGGGCTATACGCCTTGGGCATTATTGATATCGTCTTCTTCACAACAGGCGAGATGAAGCGATATAAAAAAGATTCATTTGAGTGGTACAAAAACGTCATTCAAACGAATGGCGAGGAACTATAAGAAGCTGGCTCGAATCAAGCACTTTTACTGAAGTGCCTGGTTCGGTTTTTTTTCTATAAAATAAGAAAAATCCGCTATCCTGCCAATCTGGCAATATAGCGGATTTCTTATATTAATTCCGGATCAAATAATCAAACGCGCCTAAAGCGGCAGTCGCTCCTGATCCCATTGAAATAATGATTTGGTTGTAAGGACCGTCTGTGCAGTCGCCGGCAGCGAATAAGCCTGGGACGCTTGTAGCGCCATTTTTGTCGACTACGATTTCGCCGATGCGGTTGCGTTCAACGGTTTCGTCTAACCATTCAGTGTTTGGTACGAGACCGATTTGGACGAATACACCTTGGAGTTCAACGTGTTTTTCTTCGCCTGTTTCGCGGTCTGTGTATGTGATGCCGTTTACGCTCTGATCGCCTGTGATTTCTTTTGTTTGTGCATTTTTGAGTACAGTGACGTTTGGCAGGCTGTAGAGACGTTTTTGCAAGACTTCGTCTGCCTTCAGTTCCGGCGCGAACTCTAGCACAGTGACGTGATTAACAATACCTGCAAGATCAATCGCTGCTTCGATACCAGAGTTTCCGCCGCCGATAACGGCTACGTCTTTGCCTTCAAACAATGGTCCATCACAGTGCGGGCAGTATGCGACACCTTTGTTTTTGAACTCTTGTTCACCAGGTACGTTGACATTGCGCCAGCGGGCACCTGTTGAAAGGATGACTGTTTTACTTTTCAGGACAGCACCGTTTTCGAGTTCAAGTTCGAACAGATCTTTTTTCTCAAGTCGTTTTGCGCGCTGAAGGTTCATGACATCAATATCATATTCCTTCACGTGCTCTTCAAGACTTGCAGCAAGCTTCGGTCCTTCAGTTGCTTTTACGCTGATGAAGTTTTCGATGCTCATTGTGTCGAGAACCTGTCCGCCGAAGCGTTCAGCGACAACACCTGTGCGGATTCCTTTACGTGCCGTATAAATGGCTGCACTTGCGCCGGCAGGTCCGCCGCCGACAACAAGAACGTCGTAAGGATCTTTGTCAGCGAACTCAGATGCATCTGCGCCGCTGCCCATTTTCGCAAGAATCTCTTCGAGGGTCATACGGCCGCTTCCGAAGGATTCGCCGTTAAGGTAAACCGTTGGCACTGCCATAATGTTTTTGCTTTCAACTTCTGATTTGTATGCCGCACCGTCGATCATCGTGTGCGTAATGTTCGGGTTCAGCACGCTCATCATGTTTAAAGCTTGTACAACGTCAGGACAGTTGTGGCATGTCAGGCTGATATAAGATTCAAAGTGGTATTCACCGCTGATCTTTTTCACCTGATCAATGACTTTTTGGTCTACCTTAGGCGGTCTGCCGCTGACTTGCAGCAATGCCAACACTAAAGAAGTGAATTCGTGTCCAAGAGGAATACCGGCGAAAGTGACGCCAGTGTCTTCTCCGACGCGGTTCACACTGAAGCTTGGCGTTCTGTTCAATTCAGCTTTTTCAACAGTGATTTTAGATGACATGGAAGCCAGCTCATCAACGAGAGCCAGCATGTCCTTAGAAGTGTCATCTTCACCTGCACTCACTTTGAGAACAATGTCGTTCTCAATTAGCTGCATGTATTGATTTAATTGTGCTTTGATATTTGGATCAAGTACCAATTGAATGCACTCCTTAGATTTTACCTACTAGATCAAGGCTAGGTGTAAGCGTTTCGCCGCCTTCTTCCCATTTAGCCGGGCAAACTTCACCTGGGTTTTGACGAACGTATTGTGCTGCTTTTACTTTGCTGATCAGGTTGCTTGCGTCACGGCCGATACCGCCTGCATTGATTTCAACAGTTTGGATCACGCCATCTGGATCGATGATGAATGTTCCGCGGTCAGCAAGACCAGATTCTTCGTCAAGAACATCGAAGTTGCGAGAGATCGTTTGAGATGGGTCACCGATCATTGCGTAAGTGATTTTGCCGATTTTTTCAGAGCTGTCATGCCAGCCTTTGTGTACGAAGTGAGTATCTGTAGAGATAGAGTACACTTCAACACCTAATTCTTTAAGTGCAGCGTATTGGTTTTGAAGATCTTCAAGCTCAGTTGGGCATACGAAAGAGAAATCTGCTGGGTAGAAGCAGAATACGCTCCATTGACCTTTTAGAGATTCGTTTGTTACATCGATGAATTCACCGTTTTTGAATGCTTTTGCTTCGAATGGTTGTACTTCTTTACCGATTAAAGACAT
Organism: Bacillus sp. 7705b; assembly: GCF_002289525.1. Taxonomy (NCBI): domain Bacteria; kingdom Bacillati; phylum Bacillota; class Bacilli; order Caryophanales; family Bacillaceae; genus Bacillus; species Bacillus sp. 7705b. The sequence goes on from NZ_NSDH01000003.1 coordinate 35,875, forward strand.
AATGTTATTCCTCCTAAAAATGGTTTAGAAAGCAATAGTGCTTTCAATAATAATTCTAATTATATATGAATTATTAATTAATATATATTTTTTGTCAAGACAAAACCCCTTAATTATTTTCTCTTTTTCCTTTCATCGTGAAGGAAAGTGCTGGTGTTATCAGCATAAATTGCACTTTGACAAATATTCAAATTTTATATGTCTGATTCTCAATTAGTTGTGATATGTGAGTTTAGCCTATAAAAAAAGCTGGCAGCTGGTATAAAAGCTCCAGCTGTCAGCCTTATCTATTAGTTTGCATCAGACCAATTGGTATGGAAAACGCCATCCATATCTGTCCGCTCGTACGTATGGGCGCCGAAATAATCGCGCTGCGCCTGTAACAGGTTGGCGTTGGAACGCCCTGTGCGGTAGCCGTCGTAGTAAGAGAGCGCGGTACTTAAGCATGGGAATGCGCTTCCGGCGCTGATTCCCTCGCAAACGACTTTTCGCATGCCTGTCTGATAAGCTTTAAGCTTTTCTGAAAAATAAGGTGCAATCAGCAGGTTTGAGAGATCTGGCTGCTCTTGGAATGCTTCGCTGATGACGTTCAGGAAATCCGCGCGGATGATGCAGCCGCCGCGGAAAATCAAAGCGATGTCTTTAAGCGGCAGGTTCCATCCGTAAAGCTCAGATGACATTTTATATTGAGCAAAGCCTTGTGCGTAGGCGCATACTTTTCCCATGTATAAGGCTTGTCTGACGTATTCAATCCAGAGATCCTTATCGTAATGTTTTTCCTCTGTTTCCGGACCGGCTAACAATGGTTCAGCCGCCATACGTTCTTCTTTTAAGGACGACAGGTAGCGGGCAAACAAGGACTCGGTGATAATAGCGGATGGAATGCCGTTATCAATAGCTTGCATGCTTGTCCATTTTCCTGTGCCTTTCTGGCCGGTTTTATCAAGAATGACATCGATCAGCGGCTGACCTGTATGTTCGTCCTTTTTCCGTAAAATCTCCGCTGTAATCTCTATTAAATAGCTTTTCAGCTCACCTTGATTCCACATTTCAAAGATGCTGGCGATTTCTTCGAGCGGCAGACGAAGCGTTTCTCTAAGAAATGTATAGGCTTCAGCAATCAGCTGCATATCTGCATACTCAATGCCGTTGTGCACCATTTTTGTAAAGTGCCCTGCCCCTTTTGGTCCGATGTAGACACAGCATGGGTCTTCTCCGACTTGCGCTGCGATTTTGGTCAGGATCGGAGCGGCTTTTTCATAAACGTCTCGATCTCCGCCCGGCATGATGGAAGGCCCTGTTAATGCGCCGACTTCACCGCCGGAAATGCCGATTCCCAAGTAGCCGATTCCTTTTTCCTTCAGCTCGTCATATCTTCTTTCTGTGTCTTCGTAGTGGGAGTTGCCTCCGTCCATGATGACGTCTCCTTCTTCAAGCAAAGGCATTAACGAATGGATGACGGAATCGACCGGTTTTCCCGCTGTGACCATCAGAAAGATTTTTCTTGGTGTTTCTAGTGATTGAACAAAATCTTGAAGCTCGTAGTACGGGCTCAGCGATTGTCCATCCAGCTTTTTCACAAGCTGGTCCGTTAAATCTCTGGTGTAATTATAGACGGCGACTTTTTCGCCTTTATTTGCCATGTTTAAGGCGATATTGCTTCCCATTACGCCTAAGCCTATGACACCAATTGTATTGAACATGTGTGTTACATCTCCTTCATTAATTTCATACAACTAAACTTAACAATAATATAAATCCTAGTCCAGCAACGGAGATAATTGTTTCCAGCAAGGTCCATGTGGCAAATGTTTCTTTCATGCTTAATCCAAAGTATTCTTTGAACATCCAGAAGCCGGCATCGTTGACGTGTGAAGCGATGACGCTTCCTGCGCCTGTTGCGAGCACCACTAATGCAAGGTTGGCATCGGACTGTCCCAGCAATGGAATGACGAGTCCCGTCGTGCTTAATGCGGCAACGGTTGCTGATCCTAAGGAGATGCGCAGGATCGCTGCGATGAGCCATGCCAGCAGAATCGGCGATAATGCCGTTTCTTTGAATAAATCCGCTACGTAGTCGCCGACACCGCCGTTGATTAACACTTGTTTAAAGGCGCCGCCTCCCCCGATGATCAACAGCATCATGCCAATTTGCGAGATGGCTGTAGAACAAGAGTCCATGACGGTTTTGATTGGAATGTTGCGTGCGATTCCCATTGTGTAAACAGCAACGAGCAGTGAGATAATCATGGCAGTCGATGCATTCCCGATTAAACGGATGAAAGCCAGGAAACTGTTATCCGCAAATCCTATTGTTTCTTGAAGCAAATCAATGATGGTAGCGATCGACATGATGATAATCGGAAGCATGGCTGTAAACACACTGATTCCAAAGCCTGGTGTTTCTTCAAGCTTGAATGTTTTTTGTGTGCCGAGTGACGAAATATTTCCGTTTTTCGCAAATGATGCAGGAACGATTTTTTTCGCGAACTTTGTAAATATTGGCCCTGCAATCAGGACTGTCGGAACAGCAACAATGAAGCCGTACAGCAGTACTTCCCCGATATTTGCGCCGTATTCTCCGGCAATCGCTGTCGGTCCCGGGTGCGGCGGCAGGAACCCGTGTGTGACGGATAATGCTGCGACCATCGGAATACCGAGATATAAAATAGAAATCTTCAATTCTCTTGAAATCGCGAATACGATCGGGATTAATAGAACCAATCCTACTTCAAAGAACAACGCGATTCCGATAATAAAGGAAGCAATCACAACAGCCCACTGTATATTTTTCTCCCCGAATTTGTTGACGAGCGTCATTGCTATACGCTGTGCGCCGCCTGAATCAGCAATCAGCTTGCCCAGCATCGCACCGAGTCCGAAGATGAGTGCGATGTGGCCAAGTGTCCCCCCTATACCTTCTTCAATGGAGCTGACAACTTTATCAAACGGCATCCCAAGTGCCAGTGCCACGCCGAATGATACAACTAATAAGGAAATAAATGTATTTAATTTCAAGCCCATAATCAAAAATAGTAATGCTAAGATCCCAAGTGCAACAATGATTAATGGCATGATAATGCCCTCCCCTTCATGTCATGTGCTATTTGTGTGTAATTAGGCTTCTTTGATAATTTGCAATTTGGGTGTATTGATTTTCTAATGATCTTGATAGATTGATGAATATCGGCATTAATGTTCTATATTCTTTGGCTGAGTCTTCGATTGGCGTATGTCTGTACGTGCTGCCGATCATGTCGGACACGGCATCGAACGAATCGATTTTCCCTGTCGCATACAGGCCTAAAATGCAGGCGCCGAGACATGAGCTTTCGTAGCTTTCGGGAACGACGACTTCAGATTCGAATATGTCCGACATCATTTGCCGCCAAACCTCTGATCTTGCAAAGCCGCCAGTCGCTTGAATTCGGGTGACCGGTCCGTCCATGCATTCTGTTAGCGCCAGGAACACAGTGTACAGATTGTAAATGACCCCTTCTAATGCTGCACGTATCATATGTTCTTTTTTATGTGACATGGTAAGGCCGAAAAATGAGCCGCGTACATCCGGGTTCCATAACGGAGCGCGTTCCCCGGCGAGATACGGATGGAACAGCAGGCCGTCAGAACCCGGTCTGACGCGTTCAGCAATCTTCGTCAGCACGTCATATGGGTCAATTCCCAGTCTTGTCGCTGTTTCGATTTCTGACGAAGCAAATTCATCTCTGATCCAGCGAAGAACGATGCCTCCATTGTTCACCGGACCGCCGATGACCCAATGCTTGTCCGTTAACGCGTAGCAGAAAATTCTCCCCTTTTCATCGGTTTGCGGCTGGTCGATAATGGTTCGGATAGCGCCGCTCGTACCGATTGTAACGGCGATTTCTCCTTTTTTAATGGCATTGACGCCGAGATTGGACAGTACGCCGTCGCTTGCACCGATGACAAAAGGTGTGTCGGGATCGATTCCCATCTGGATCGCTAATTCCGGGCTGCAGTGCTGAAAAATCTCGGTTGTCGGCACGAGTTTGGATAAGTGATCCGGCGTGATCCCTGCGATGTGTAACGCTTCTTCGTCCCAATTCAAGCTTTTCAAGTTCATCATGCCAGTCGCTGATGCTAAGGAATAGTCGATGACATATTCATCAAACAGCTGTTTAAAGATGTATTCTTTGATGCCGATATATTTTTTTGCCTTGGAAGCGATTTCTTTCCGTTCGTTTGTGATCCAGGCAATTTTGCTTAACGGTGACATGGGATGAATGGGTGTTCCTGTTCGTTTGTAGACCTCATGCCCGTTGAGTTCATCTTTAATCTTATGCGCCCAGCCTTCGCTTCGATTGTCTGCCCACGTGATGCATGGTGTCAGAGGCTGATCATTTTCGCCCATGGCAATGACGCTGTGCATGGCGCTGCTGAAGGAAATAAATGAGATCTGTTTTTCCGGGTGCTGTTTCGTGATTTTTGCAGTTGTATGGATGACAGCCTGAAAAATCAATTCCGGGTTTTGTTCAGCCGTTGAGATGTCTGGCGTATGGAGCGGATAGCCGATGCTTTCTTTCTGTACCACGTCTCCGTTTTCAGTGAATAATACAGCCTTTGTGCTGGTCGTACCGATATCGATTCCTAACATATAACTAGTCATTTTTGTGTTCAGCTCCTTTTGCCAGCATTTGTTGTGAGAGCCAGAGGTCCTCTACTTTTTCTTGCACATCGTCAAAATTCTGGTGCAGAGACTGAACCATCAGCGCCCTGTCCTTTGTTTTGATCGCTTGAATATAAAGCTCATGGTTATCCAGAATCCTTGAGAAATCTTCGTACTTTTCCTTTAACCGTACCCGCATTGATAAAAGAATAAAGCTTTCCATTACGGGTTTTAGATTGTTCCAGATCATCTGAATGTATGAGTGATCAATGGCGCGGATAATCGTTTCATGGAATAACACATCCTGAAATGAAAACTCGTCCGCGTCCTCGTATTTGATGGAGACTTTCATTATTTCTAGAATCTTGCTGAGATCTTTGACTAAAGGCTCAATGTCGATTTTGACAAGCCGTTCAAAGACAAACGTTTCTAATAATAAACGCACGTCATATATTTCTGCGATTTCCTTTTCAGTTAACCCAATCACAACCGCTCCCATTCGTTCTAAACGAATGATTTTTTCGGAAGCCAGTATTTTTAACGCTTCGCGAACCGGCGAACGGCTTACGGAAAACTCAGCCGCGATTGTATTTTCTGATAGAATGGTACCGCTTTCAATCATGCCTGAAATAATCCGCATTCTCAGCTCGCATGCGACGCGAACGCCGGTTGACGCTTTTGAAAGCCATTTTGCGGGATACAACAGGTCCTTGGAGTCTAGCATACGCTCACCTTCCTCACTAAGGAGTATACTTGTATACAAGTATGATAACGTGAATGTTTTATTAATGCAAACACTTTCATTTCTAATTTTTTATAAAATTTTTCCCAATTACTCAATATGTATTGTGCATCTTCACTATGGTAAATTGAAGAAAAGACAGTGTGAATCATCATTTTTTGAAAGAGGCGATTGGATGAAAATCATTATTGCACCGGATTCTTTTAAGGAAAGCTTATCAGCGTTAGAGGCTGCTCACGCCATAGAAAGAGGCTTCAAAACAGTTTTCCCCGATGCCGAATATCGGAAGCTGCCGATGGCGGACGGCGGTGAGGGGACTGTCCAGTCATTAATTGATGCCACGGGCGGAACCATAACAGAGCAGATTGTCACGGGTCCGCTGGGGGAACCGGTTAAAGCGTTTTTTGGCATAATGGGAGACGGAAAATCAGCTGTGATTGAGATGGCTGCCGCATCAGGGTTGCATCTTGTGCCCGCAGAGAAGAGGAATCCGCTTGTCACTTCTACTAGAGGAACGGGAGAGTTAATCGCAGCGGCTCTTGATGCGGGTGCAGAGCATTTGATCATCGGAATCGGCGGAAGCGCCACAAATGATGGCGGAGCCGGGATGGTTCAGGCGCTGGGCGGAAGGCTTCTTGATGAATCAGGCTATGAAATCGGCCCCGGAGGCGGTGCGCTTTCTCAGCTTTCCTCAATAGATGTGGCAGGACTTGATCCCAGATTACGAAATGTGAAAATCGAAGTCGCCTGCGACGTGGATAACCCGTTAACAGGGCCAAGAGGGGCTTCCGCTGTTTTCGGTCCTCAAAAAGGCGCCACGCCTGACATGGTGCGTATACTTGACCAGAACCTGTCTCACTTTGCGGATGTGGCAGAAACAACGCTTGAAACAAGCTTCAGGGAAACAGAGGGCGCCGGTGCAGCAGGCGGTCTCGGATGGAGTCTGCTTACTTTTCTCCATGCTGATTTGAAAAGAGGCATTGATATCGTCCTCGATGCGGTCCAGTTTGAAAGCAAGGTTCAGGATGCAGATCTTGTGATTACCGGCGAAGGGCGGATTGACAGCCAGACAGTTTACGGCAAGACGCCGATTGGCGTGGCCAAAGCGGCTAAGGCATACGATGTGCCTGTCATTGGACTTGCAGGATCAGTTTCGCGAGACAGTGATGCGGTCTATGAACACGGGATGGACACCCTTTTCAGCATCGTGCCGGGAGCCGTGCCCCTTGCAGACGCACTTGAGCATGCAGCCGAGAATATGGAAAGAACGGCAAGAAACATTGCCGCATCCTTAAAACTAGCGAAAACGATGGATCTGACATAAAGCCGGTCAAGCACATGCCCATGCATATACACCCTCCTTTCTGGGTACAGACAGATAACCAAACACAACCTAGAAGGAGGACACAGACATGACTGTACAAGAAATCAAAGGCAAAAAACTAGTAAAAGGGATCGCACCGAATGTAAAACCCGAAGCCTTATTAAATGATAAACGAAAAGTATTTTTGTTTGGTTCTCCGAGTTACACAAACATCGGAGACCAAGCGATTGCGTATGCGGAAGAGAAATTTATTAAAAATCATTTTCCGTACTATGAATATATTGAAATTATGGACTACGCGACGGACGAAGGCATTGAATTGGTGAAGGAGATCATCCGTGAAGACGATATTGTCTGCTTTACCGGCGGAGGAAATCTGGGGAACCTTTACCTTGATATTGAGGAGGACAGAAGGAAGGTCTTTGCAGCGTTTAAAGACTATAAATCCATTTCTCTTCCGCAATCCGTCTATTTTGAAGATACAGAGGACGGAAACAAAGAAAAGAAAAAAACACAGGATGCGTACCATCAAAATCCAAATTTAACGATTGCCGCGCGGGAGACACAGACGCTCGATGTTGTGAAAGAAACCTTCAATTCAGATGTCATCTTTACACCGGATATGGTGCTGTCTTTGGATATCGTACCGAAAGAGCTTGAACGGGACGGCGTTCTTTTTATTTTAAGAGCGGACAAGGAGAAGGTAACCGATGAAGATTTTATTTCACACATGATGAAATGGGCAGAAAAAACAACCTATGCGGAGCGTACAGACACGGTGCTTGATACGGTCGATATGATTGATTACGAGGATCGGGAAAAGCATTTCATGGAAATGCTCGACCGCATTGGTTCCAGTAAATTGGTGGTGACAGACCGCCTTCACGCTATGATCTTCTCGATTATCACAAAAACGCCATGCCTCGTCTTTGGAAATAGCTACGGCAAAGCTAAACATTCATACCGGGATTGGCTTGAAAGCTTAAACTTCATTGAATACACAGATAAAAACGATATTGAGGAATTAGAGCAAATGATTGACCGCCTGCTTCAAGCTGAGCCGAATGATGTTGATTTGTCTAAGGATTTTCAGCCGCTGGTTGATTTCTTTAGATCGTAATGGAAAAAAGCAGACTGGGAACAGTCTGCTTTTTCTGTGCTGCGCCACTTTGTCGGAGATGATATCTTCCTTATTTTAAGCGATATTGACTCTCTACCTTATAAGCCAATGGAATTGATTACACTCGAAACATCAGAATGAACTTTATCAAATGAAAGGTGATCTTTCATTTTATCAGTGACACTATCTATTGCTTTTCCAGACATATGATGGTTGAGGATTTCTCGTTTTGTCTTTATAGCCTGCTCGGCATCTGTAATGTTTTCAAGGATCGAAGACAAATTCTTACGGTCTTCCTGGAATGCATAGCTTAATTGTTTTTTGATTGAATTCATTAACGCCAATTTTTGTTCTTGTCTCTTCCTCTCTTTGAACGCAGCCAATTGTTCAGGTGTCATTTCAGAGGTATTTACACCAGCATTTGAAAAAATCGAAGTGCTTGAATGCTGACTCGTCATTCTTTGCATAAAACGGTCAGCGTCTGTTGGTTTCTTATTCATAAAATCCATGTCTCTTTCTCTCCTTATGAAATCCCCATTCGACTGGCCGCTGCCAGATCTGCATCATGATACGCATGTCCCATATGTCCGAGATCATCTGCAATCATCTGTAGAAAGTGTTGCAGATTGAGCGCTGCATCTACTGCCTGATCATATTTTTCTTTTGAGTAAAAAAGGTGGTGCGGTTTGTTCATTTTGATCTTATTGATCAGATCATCGACATCGGAAACTGATAATTCATCATAGGCGCCAAAACCAACCATTCGTGTATGCATATTCCTGACATCCTCAATTGAATCCTTTACTTTGTCATCAATTCTTTCAATCTGGCGTATAATCTTAGACCATTCTGATTCAGCGATATGTTTTAACTGGGTGCTTGTATTCATCAATACATGTGACTTAATGAGAATCGAAACACCTGTATTGGCCTTCACATTCGTTGATTTCATTTGCTTAAGCATCGTTAATGCAAAGTCAGGGTTGTTCTTTAAAACATCATCCACAGTTTGGGCAGAGCCATCTGAATGGAAGCTGTATCGATCCAAGCCGTGACTTCCCATCAAGGCTTCAGCAAATAGTGTGATATCAAGAGATTGATTGCCATAATGTTTCAGTCCAAGACCCAGCATTTTCACTTCATCAGGGAGGCTATTATTCTGTACACCATTGGGCAAAGCTTCGTCATACATCACTTTTACTTTGCCTACTTCAGCAGCATCCCGATTCAGCAAGGATAATCCATCATTTAAATTAATATATTCTGTTAAACGGCTGCGAAACTCTCCCTTTAACGCCTGGGCTTTTACATCCTCAGGCAGGTTTTCATATATGTTAGGATTCTCGAAAGTGACACCGCGTTTGATAAAGTCATTCATCACGACTGCATAGCTTGCATTAGATCCGCCTAATGAGTGACCCGTTACTTGAATGTCAGCATTTTTAAAATCCTTATGTATTGTTTTTGCATATTGATCTGCCTGAATGGCCTGGTTATCTGTTCCATCATCAAACGGCTTTTTGCCAACTAGATAACTAGTATCCATGTGAAGCCAATCTTGGATGATTTCATTTGCATATTCAGAGAAACCTGTTACTGAGTCAAAAGAAGACCCATCTTCTTCAGCTGGAATATTGATCCCTTTTTTCTCTAGTTCTTTAATGAGCTCTTCTCTTTTTCCACGCTGATTTGTTTCCTTAATCGTTTCTTTTAATTGGTTAGTGCTGATAGGTTCTGACCCGCGGTATGCGATGATGGCGTTTTGGATTTTTTCAGGGTGTTTGCCTTCATGAGAATTACGGTAATCCTCACGGGAAACAAGAGTAAGAGCGTTAAGGCCCTTTTCTGTTTTTTTATAATCGATAACGTATAATTTTTCTCCATTACTGACTTCAATGGTTTCTCCAACATGGTATTTTCCTATTTTATAAGCATTATTTGAAATAAGGTTGAAATCTTCATCGGTTAATTTTTTAGACATGTATTTATGAGACAATCGCAACACTCCTAATCTTTACATATCTAGTATAATAAAATAAAAAAGGGTGAAAAACCATGTCATTTTCCAAAAAAACACTTTTTGTTGGCATGATTATAGTACTTTTAATAGGAATTGTTTACTTTAATCATAAAAACTCAAATTCTAATCAATCATCAGATAAATCTGGGGGGAATCAGAGCGTGAATACAGAGGAGAAAAATGATCAACAAAAAGCAGAAGAATATGCTGAAAAAATGAAACCGAAAATAAAGGAAAAATTGAAGAAGGATGATATACATCATTTTGTAAATGAGATAACGTTTGATAAGAATGTCTCAATCAGCCCAATGGGAATGATTGAACTAACAGGGTACGTAAACAACAATCCTGAAAAGTTCTCATTCGATGTCTCCTTAAGATATGGAACTGATAAAGTAGATTCAATAGGTTATTCTAAAGACTTAGCGGATCGATTTGAAAACTGGGATGATTTTGATAAAGAGGTTAAAGAAGACTTTTTAAATAGTTTGACGAAAGAAGAACGGGAACAATATTTAAAAGACATTGGAGAATCAAAATAAACAGGCGAAATGCCTGTTTATTTTGATCGGTTTACTTTCTCCTCTTTGCCATTTTCCAAGACGCCAGTTCGGCATCAGCAGCGTAAAATAGATATGGAAAAAGACTGCCCACTGAATGCAGTCTTTTTTTGTTAAATATGAAACAGCCAGACGACGAGCGGCCCAAAGAATGAGCCGAGTACCGCACAAAGTGTCATTGAGACCGAACTCATGGATACAGCCAGTTCTCCATATTCAAATGCTTTTGAGGTGCCGAGTGCATGGGAGGCGCTGCCTAATGCGATGCCTTTTCCGAGTGAACTGCGGATACGAAGCCAGTTTAGGATCAGCGGCCCGAGAATGACGCCTGAAAAACCCGCGATCATGACAAATACGACTGTCATGGAAGGAACACCGCCAAGGCCGGCGGCAATTTGGATAGCAACTGGGGTTGTGATCGACTTCGGCAGAATGGACAATACGAGGTCATGATTGATCCCGAATGCTTCTGCGAAAATGAGTCCGCTGATCATCCCCATACACAACCCGACCAGCACACCGCCTATAATGGGAATACTGTATTTCATAATAATGTGCCGTTGTTTATAAAGCGGATATGCCAGTGCCACAACAGCCGGCCCAAGCAAAGAATTGATCCATTTTCCCCCGATCATATAGCCTTCATACGAAATATGGAACATCGCCAAACACGCGACAATCAAAATTGTCGTTGTCAGAACAGGGATAAGAAATGGAAAAGGGAATCGCTTGTAGAGCTGTACCATCGCTAAGTAAGCCGCAACTGTCAAAAGAATTATAATGATTGCGATACATGCTTGCTGCATTTCTTTTTCTCCTTTCGTTTGTTGGCTCTCTTTTCCAGAACTTGGCTGGCGGCTCCTGCTGCAATGATCGTGAAGATGGTGCTCAAAACGACTGTAATCAGCAACATCAACCCATTTAATGAAACGAGAGATGGATACTTCATCACTCCGGTCATTGCCGGAATGAATAATAATGGCAGAAAGGACAATAAAAACCCGGCTCCGTCTTCAATAATGGCAACCGGCACAATACGGAGGGCTAAGCAGATCAGCAGCAATACCAAGCCCACTATGCTTCCTGATATCGGTAAATGAAACAGATGCTGAAGTGCTTCTCCGATGATAAAAAACACATATAATATCAACACTTGCAAAATTATTCGAATGATTTTCACAGCAAGTACTGCTCTCTATTAGAACAGCTTCCTCCTTTCTGGTTGACTTCCTTTTGGTTTGTTCTGAGGAATGACTTTACTTTCTTTTTATATGGTTGTACTATACAAGTAAATAAATAGATTTTATCATCCAATACTTATTCATACAGAGCTTATACATTTGTATTATACAAGTATATAGAATGCTGTCAATGTCAAACATCGGAATGGGGAGCGAAAGCCATTGCAAAAACAGAATCCAGTCGAATTGATTGAATATGAGCTGACCACGTTTATCAGGAGAGCTGTTTATCTGGATCAATCAGAGAAAAGAACAGGGAATTTGGAGAGATCCTCTTACTTATTATTGAGACAATTGGATGAGTTTGGACCCGCTCGTGTAAAAGAGCTGGCGGAGTCGTTTAAGCTTGATATTTCTACTCTTTCCAGACAAGCTGCAGCTTTAGAGGCCAAGGAGCTCATCTATCGTTTTACCGATCCTTCCGATAGAAGAGTCAGTCTGTTTACCATTACAAAACTCGGCAAACAAGCATTAAAGGCAGATCAGCAGATGCGCTTAGAACGTTATGAACAGATGCTGAAAGAGTGGTCAATACATGAAAAAGAGATGTTTGGCGAACTTCTGCAGCGTATGAACAAGGCCTTTGTCGATTAACATCAAAAAACCCATGCGTTATGTTAACTGCATGGGTTTTTATGGTGTGCAATCAAATGATGGAAGGTCTCATTTGGTGCGTTTAACGGCAGCCCAGACACAAGCAAGCCCGACAGCCGCAGCCGCAGTTACCGCTGGGCGCTTTGTGGCCTTTACATAATAGCTTCTTGACCGAAGCCACCCTTTATTTGTCCCCCTGTCAGGCATGCCGTAGCCCGCATGGTAAAGCGCGCTTTCTTCACGCGGTTTGGACGGTCTTTCCGCATGCTGGCTGCAGTACATGATTTTTTCCATCAGTCTGTCGGTCAGCCGGGGGAAGAGTGCACCCAGCATGGAGATGGCTTTTGCCTGTGAGCCGATGTACATGTCGCGTTTCGGATGTTCAGCGGCAAACAGAATGGCTTCGGCTGCAGCTTCCGGCGGGTAGATCATAGAGCGGTAATGAGCCGGCTGTTTGTCCAGGTAGCTTCTGGCGTGTTCGTTGTAAGGCGTGTCGATTCTGCCTGGATGGATGAGTGTGACCGAGACGGGTGCCTGTTCTTTTTCAAGCTCCATTCGGATGCTTTCTGTCCATCCGTGAAGCGCGAATTTCGCAGACGCGTAGGTGGATTGTATAACGGTTCCTCTGTCGCCGAACAGGCTTCCTACATTGATGAGAGCACCCGGACCGCCTCTGCTTGTAAAGTGTTTGACGGCTGCCCTTGTTCCATAGACCGGACCCCAGAAATTGGTGTCAAACACGCGCTTCATGTCTTCGGTGGTAACATCCATGGCGTGTCCGAAAACCGAAACAGCGGCGTTGTTAACCCATGTGTCAAAGCGGCCGAATGTGCTGATCGCGGTTTCTGCGATGCGGTTGACGTCTTCTTCTTTTCCCACATCCGCTTTTACATAGATGGCTTCGTGCCCTTTTTTCTTTACTTCATCAACGAGCTCCTGAAGGGCGTCTTCATTTCGGGCTGCTGCGACGACTTTTGCTCCTTTTTCGGCCGCCATTCGCGCGGTGACGAGGCCGATTCCGCTTGTAGCACCGGTAATGACGATGACTTGATCCTTTACTTTTTTCAGTTTGAGCTTCGTTTTCGGGTTTTGCTGTTTTTCAAGCTGTTCAGTATTGGTGACCGTATCATCAGTTGTCATCGAGAATCCCCTCCTAGACATGTTTGTCTACTTTTACCCCATCCAGGAGGTTCTTACCCCTTTTGACAATCCCACGGTTCTTTTTTATATTATATAAGTCGCTCTACCATACCTAGGAGGGAATGTTTCAATGACTAGCAGAGGAGATTCACGTGAAAAAATCCTTCACACAGCGTCACGTCTGTTCCAGCTGCAAGGATATCACGCGACGGGCTTAAACCAGATTGTGAAGGAAAGCGGTGCTCCTAAGGGATCGCTATATCACTTTTTTCCGAATGGTAAAGAAGAATTAGCAATTGAAGCGGTTACATATACGGGTAAGATCGTTGAACATGTGATACAGAAAAGCATGGATGAATCCTCTGATCCTGTTGAAGCGATTCAGCGTTTTATCAAAAAAACCGCCAGCCAGTTTGACAATACGGAAAGCATTCAAGGGATTCCAGTCGGCTTGCTGGCGAGTGAAACGGCGTTAATCAGCGAGCCGCTGCGCACGGTTTGCATGAAAGTGTTTAAAAGCTGGGAAGCGGTTTTCGCCAAAAAATTAATGGAAAACGGATTTGCAGAAGAAGAAGCAAGCCAGCTTGGAATGCTGATTAATTCGATGATTGAAGGCGGCATTATGCTTTCTTTAACGAATAAAGACAAAACGCCCCTTCTTCTCATTGCCGAACAAATTCCATTATTGGTGAGGAAAAAAGGGTAGCAATTTGTTATCCTTTCCCCTACAATTATATAGAACGGTCTAGTAGGAAACCTAAAATATATAGACTGGTCTAAATTGGAGGAAACAACATGAAAACGTTAAGTAAACATTCACTGCCCAAAGAAAAAGTGCCTTACTTGCTACGCAGCGGAGAGGGAGAGCGCTATTTGTTCGGCAGACAGGTCGCGACAGTGATGGCAAACGGAAAGAGCACGGGAGGTTTGTTCGAGATCGTGCTGCTTTCTGGGGGAAAAGGAGATGCCTTTCCGCTTCATATTCACAAAAATACGCATGAAGGGCTTCTTGTTCTTGACGGTAAGCTTGAACTGACGCTTGATGGAGAACATCATCTTTTAGTAGCTGGTGATTATGCGAACATTCCGGCCGGAACGCCGCACAGCTACCGGATGCATAGCCACAGAACACGGCTGGTGTCTTACACAATGAAAGGGAATGTCGCACATATGTATTCCGTGCTTGGAACGCCGTATGATCACGCTGAACATCCACCGCACGCAAGCGAAGAGGTATCAAAAGAGCGTTTTGCAAAAGCGGCTGAGGCGGCGGACATTATATTTGCGGAGGATGAAACCCCTGCCGGTGCTCCAAAACTAGTGGAGAATACAGAACTTCCGGCTGGCGTTGTTCCATATGTGCTTGAGTCTGGAGAAGGAGACCGCCTATTGACGGGCGATCAGCTTCACCGCATTGTGGCTGCGCAAAAGAATACGGACGGGCAATTTATCGTTGTATCATCTGAAGGTCCTAAAGGCGATCGCGTCGTTGATCATTACCATGAGCATCATACAGAAACTTTCTATTGCCTTGAAGGGCAAATGACGATGTGGGCCGATGGTGAAGAAATTCAGCTTAATCCTGGAGATTTCCTGCATGTTCCTGCCAACACTGTACACTCATATCGCTTGGATTCTCACTATACAAAAATGGTGGGTGTATTGGCTCCGGGCTTATTCGAGCCGTTTTTCCGCACGTTAGGAGATCCGTATGAAGGGCATATTTTCCCGAGTGAGCCTCAAGCTTTGCGATTCGACCGTGTCTTGCAGAATATCGAGACATTAGATTTAAAGGTCATGAAACCATAATATCTCCGCCGGGCTTCCTGTGAAGCCTGGTTTTTATTGTGAAGGTGACAAGATTGTAAGGTTTTTCCTTTTTGCTGCCACCTAAATCGATGTTTCTTCGCTTCTTTTTTTCATACGCTTGAGGTATAGAAAAAAGGAGCGTGATCCATATGGCTTCATTACAGCCGACTCTGACAAATGAGCGGATTGGTGTGCTTGACGTGTTAAGAGGAATTGCCATTTTCGGCATCCTATTTGTGAATTTGGCGCACTTCAGTTATCCGGATATGTATTTGTCTATGCTTGGAAAGGATAATTTTTTCACGGAAAAGTGGTCTGGTGCAGACTTTGCTGCAGCAGAAATATTGAAATTTTTGATTCAAACCAAATGTATTTTACTGTTTTCATTTTTATTTGGGTTTGGCATGGTGGTGATGATGGAGAGAGCGTTAAGCAAAGGAAAACGTTTTGTCCCGCTTTATATCAGAAGATTATTGGCACTCTTCATCTTTGGAACCATTCATGCTTTTTTGATATGGGACGGGGATATCTTAACGGAATACGCCCTGCTTGGTTTGGTTTTACTTTTGTTCAGAAAAGCAAAGCCGAAAACACTGTTGATATGGGCAGTCTCTTTGTATCTCCTGTTTTCTCTTCCGTTCATTTTGGCAAGCTTTCATCAAGCAAACGGACAAGAATGGGCACAAGCAGCCATTCAGCAAGCGAAGCAGGCGCTGCATGCTTACGGAAACGGCAGCTTGAAAGATATTGCGGAACAGCGAATCCACGATCGGCTCGTTTATATGTCAATGAATGGCATGCTGACCTATAATCCGCTGAATTTCTTTTTTGCCTCCATCCCATATTTCAGTATGTTTTTGCTGGGCGCCGCGGCGGCAAAATCAAGATTGCTGCATCAGCCGGAAAAGCACCGCAAAGCGTTAAAAAGAGTATGGCTGTTGGGGCTGGTCATTGGCATCAGCGCTCATATATTGTACAGTGTGACCGAAATAGAAGTATTTTTGCTGGTTGGAGCACCTTTTCTTATGTTTTTCTACGTCACAACGATTGTGTATCTTTATCATAAGACAAGACTGGCTAAGCCGCTGCAATACTTTTCCGCAGTCGGGAGAATGGCATTTACCAACTATCTCATGCAATCAATCATTTGTACGTGGATTTTCTATCATTACGGGTTAGGGTTATACGGAAAAGTATATCCGGCTGCGGGCGTGCTGATCACGATCGCGGTATGTGCCCTTCAAATGATCACCAGTCACCTTTGGCTGCGGGCATTCCGAATGGGACCGTTTGAATGGTTTTGGAGGAGTCTTACGTATATGAAGTGGCAGCCAATCTTGAAGAAATCATAGATAAATAAAAGTCTAGACTCATAATTGACGTCTAGACTTTTTCATGTTTTCAATTATTTATATACAACCCGTGTACGGCAAATGATGTCATGCAGGCCTTTTTTCTCTCCGAATGCCACCATGATAAAACCGATATAAAAGATAATTCCAGATAATATGTACGCAAAGTAACGGCCGATTGCCTGCCCGATAGACACGCGTCCGCCTTGTTCATTGACTACTTTCAGCCCGAGAATTTTCTTGCCGAGCGTACCTTGCATTTTAGAAGCTGTAAGCAGCCCGTAATATAACACACTGATGACGATCATAATCAGCATGGCTGGCAAAAAGGCAAGCGTTAAGTATTTCACCATATATTCGTCTTTTGTCATGTATGGGTCTGTTGCGATGGATCCAGCGATAAATACGGAATTGATAATAAATAGAATAATATAGCTAGGAACAGATACAATAATGCCATCAATCAAATAAGCTAAAACACGAATCCAAAATCCTGCCGGTTTTTCCATGTATATTTCTCTCTCCTTTGAATTAATCTGGAACAGTATACTTTGTAAAAAAAGCTTTTGCAATATGATATGGTGATAAAATCCTGATATTACTGAAAAATGAGTCTTTTATCCTTTGTTTTCTACTATATAAATATACCAGAGATGATTAAAAAACATGTCTTATACATTATTAGAAGCCATAAAGCAGTGCCAATTGACTGAGGATGTAGTTCGTTATGATGAGAAAATTGGCTTGCTTCTGCCGGATAAACGAAAGGCGAAGGGCATCGGGTGTTTAGTGAGGATAATAAGAAACGACTGCTGTTCATCAGATGTTTGAAGAAAACGGGCATGTCTTTAGAGGAAATGAAGCCGTTCCTCAGCCTGCAGGAACAGACAGATCGCTTGGATGATACTCAGCGCGAGCTGCTAAGAAATTACCAGGAGAAATTGAAACAGAAGCAAAGTGACTTGCAGCAGATGTGGGAGCTGATCGAAGCGAAGCTGGAGAAATTAAAGCGGTTTGCTGAACAAAAACAAGCGGAGCCGGCACAGGTCGCTTTGTCATGGCTGCTGCATCAGCCTGGGATTGATTTGATCATTCCTGGAGCCACTCGGCCTGGCCAGCTCAAGACGAATATCAAAACAGCAAATCTTCATTTATCAGAAGATGAACTGAAACAAATGGATCAGATGTTCAGTTCTTAACGTTTTTTCCAGTTATACTCTATTTCAAATGAATGGAGTATATCTTTTTTTATGGGTGTTTTTAGAAAACCCATCGATTTCTATTAGATATTACCTTATGATAATAAAGGTTAATATTTCTATTTTAGGAGGTGTCAATTGATCATGTCCAGAAAAAATAGCGTGGTGATCATGACTGCGATTTCTGCGATCCTTTTTTGCGTGATGATTGCTGCGGCTTCACTTTCTCCGCTGGCAGACACGGGGTCCTCAGCCAATCAGTTCAACTCTATCGGTATGTGGTCGGCAATTGGTATGATACTTGTTTTCTATCTCATTCCAATCCTCATTTACATGCTGGGTGTGGATGCAATGAGATATGTGATGGCGGCGCTTTGCGGCATGGGTTTGCTGATTCACTTATCTACTGCCGCCATTGTGCTGATGGTCAGTATATTCAGTGACCATCCGCTCTCTGATGTGATCACTGTGATGGGGCTCTGTCTCGCTTCAGCGGCTGTAAACATCATTTGGTTTTTTGCAGCGTTTCGTTCTGCGCCAAAGAAACCTGTCACAAGGGATTTTACATAGTTTTCTATTTTGTGTTAATGCATGATTTTTCTGTGAACTACATTTATTTATTGTTATGAAACTTTGTCGGGGATGATAGAAAAAGAGAACCTGCAAGATGATGCAGATTCTCTAAATCATGTTTATTTAGCTGCTTGAATAAACACACCTTTTTCATGAGAAAACTCTTTAAATCCGTATACCCCATGGTAAGAGCCGATTCCGCTTGTATTTACGCCGCCGAATGGCAGGTTGACGTCACTGAAATGAACGACGACATCATTGATAGCTGCATTTCCTGATGTGGTGTGCTGAAGGACGTTGTCGATCAGGTCTTGGTTGTGGCTGAATACATAAAGCGCGAGCGGTTTATCGCGGTCATTTACGTAATCAATGACCTCATCGATGTCTTCATAGTTCATCATCGGCAGGATCGGTGCAAAGATTTCTTCCTGCATGATCTTCATATCTGGCGTAATGTTTTTCAAAACGGTTGGCGAGATCGTACGGTCGCTTGCATCAAATACGCCGCCGAACACGACTTCGGCGCCTTTCTCGATGGCATCGTCGTATAAAGCTTTGACGCGGTTAAAGTTGCGGTCATTGACAATTTGCGTAAATTTGTTTCGATCCGGCGTGTAATCATCTTCCATAAATCCTGCGTTGACAATGGTTTGTAAAATGCCTGCGAACTTGTCCTGCACGTCTTTTTTAATGAAGATATAATCCGGTGCGATGCAGGTTTGGCCGGCATTTACGAACTTGCCGACAGCAATTTTTTTCGCTGCGTCCATTAAGTCGTATTCACTGTCGATGATGGTCGGACTCTTGCCGCCAAGCTCAAGCGTGACAGATGACAAGTGTTTGGCGGCGGCTGTCATGACGATTTTTCCGACATTTGTGCTTCCGGTGAAGAAAATGTGGTCGAACGGCTGATCAAGAAGTTCAGTGGCCACTTCAACCTCTCCTTCAAAAATGGCAACTTCTTTTTCGTCAAAAGCATCTCGGATGACTTTTGCGGCAATATTGCTCGTGTTCATCGTAAAGTCTGACAGCTTCACAATGGCGCTGTTTCCTGCAGCGATAGAAGCGGCAAGCGGCGCCATCGTCAGCATAAACGGGTAGTTCCACGGACCGAGTATAAGCGTGACGCCTTTAGGCTCGTACATAAGGATTCCGTTGGCATCAGAGCTTAAGGATGAACCGACTTCTTTGGGTGCCATCCATGTTTCCAGGTTGTTCATATTATCTCTGATCGCTTTTTTTGTACCCTCGATTTCCGCTTTTTTGACCTCGTGATATGGCTTCCGCACGTCTTTGCGGATCGCTTCGATGATTTCCTCTTCATGTGCCATGACGGAATCCAAAAAGCGCTGAAGCTTTTCTTTACGCTGTTCCGCTGTTGAAGCGCGCAGCACTTTTTGCTGTTTTTTCTGAAGCTGGAAGACGCGCTGAATGTCGTCTTTTACTTGCTGTTCCATTGTAAAATCCCCCTGATTTGCTTTCTGCTTATCTCGGAACTATTATAAAGTGGTATCTTTTCTATAAGAAAGACAACGGAGAATCATCTATACGTTACCGTACATATATCGAACATCTGTCTAAGTTTGGAGGTGACTCTTTTGCCGGAATCTGCTGAGGCTCAAATCAAACAGGCGCTTCTGGATTTATTAGAAAAAAGGGATATTCGACAGATTACAATGAAAGAAATTGCTGAACACGCACAAGTGAGCCGCGGGACACTCTATCTTTATTATGAAGACAAGTTCTCCATTATTGAGGATGTAATCGTAGACATGAAGGAAGGTCTGGGCAAGGCGCTCTATAACGCCTTCAAGCATATAGACACATTCCATTTAAATAAAAAATGGCACACCGTGCATCCGACTTTGTCTTTTGTCCACGAGCATCTATCCTTTTTTGGCACGATGATGAACAGAGGACAGTTTCATCGTTTTTTTAAGGATGTGTTTCAGCAGGATGTGTTGCTGGCACCGATTCATGTGAATTTGACGCCGATCGAACGGGAAATTTACGGACATTACCGGGCCTTGTACACGTACGCGATTATCCTGTATTGGCTGAATGAGGATGCGGAGGCGTCTCCGGAAGCCATCAGCCAAAAAGTATGGGAGCTCGTTTCTCAAAAGCGGTTTTATTGGCTGTTTGGACAGGCTCCGTCATGGGAGCGGCAGGAGGACAAGCAAATCGACAGGCGTGTGGTTCGAACGAGAGAAGCGCTGCAGAAGGCTTTGCTGGACGTATTGTCAGAGAAAAAAGACTACGCGGCCATCACGATTTCTGACATTACCCGGAAAAGCAATATCCGCCGCGCAACCTTTTATGATCACTATGCCAGTAAAGAAGAATTGCTGCAGACCATCATTCAGCAAGCGTGTGCGGAGATCATAGATCACCTGTCGATTGCCTTCAGTCCGAATGAGCTTTCTTTAGAGGAAGCGAGGGAGGCGCTCGCCAGCCTGCTTTCTGCTTTAGACCGCATGCCTATTGTCCATTTGCTCAATCGGGACTGGAGTGTTCCTCATGTGATACCCGAGATGCTCAAAGCGTTGGAATCATTTTATCTGCATCAGCAAACTAATATTCCTGCGGAGAAAAAGCTTTATGCCTATTATGTATCGGCGATGATTATCGGGCTGATATTGTATCGGCTCGATGAAGGGAAGGCGTATGCGCCGGAAGTGCTGACGAGGGAGTTTTTGCAGTTTTTGGATGTGAAGAAGTATAAGGTTGTATTGCTTTGAAGTGCCCGGAGACTTAATCCGGGCTTTAGGTCGTTATGATACTTGGTCTTTTGATTTTCTTTCTTTTAAGGTGAGATTGAGAAATAGAAGAGACAAAAGAATAAAAACAATATTCACCGTCCAAGACTTCCAGCTTACAGTGGGGAACAATACTGTATTAAAGAAAAGGCGAACGATTGAAGAGAATAAAAAGAGTAAAAATAACAGTTTGTTTTGAAACATGATTCTATACGTCCTCTACCTTTCTAAAAAAAAAATGCCTCAAAGCAGATGCTCATCTGCTTTGAGGCATATATGCACACTTCTCTTGATGGGGATTAATGTAAGTTTAATGTATCTAAAAAATAATCAATATATCTTTTTGAATCAACAATAATAGATACATCAGTCTGCATGCCATTTTTTAAGTGTATTTTTGTTCCGTTATTTTTAACTATTTCTTTGCTTTCTATTTTGCTTTCAGCAATATAAAATTTTTGCCCATTTTGATCACTAATACTGTCTGGACTTATTTTGATAATGACACCTTTAATGGTTTGATTTGTATTTTCAATATGGAATCTTACTTCATCTTTTTCATTAATATTTGTGATCTCATGACTCGGAATATAAATGTTAGCTCTAAGCTTCTCTTTATCAGGGACAATAGTCAAAATAGCAGTGCCTGCTTGTAAATTGTCACCTGGAGATATATTTGTTAGTACATTAACATAGCCGTCACTAGTTGCTTTTATTTTATATTTTTCTAATTGTAAATCTATCATCTTTAGATCATCTTCTTTTGATTTAAGAGTGGTCTGAAGATCTGTTTGCTTTTGAGATGTTTGATTTAGCAAGTTTGTTTTAAGCTGTTCAATTGAAAGCTTATAATTTGTTTCCTCTGAGTTATCGGAATCACTGTCAGAATCGTCACTTTTCATTGAACTGTTAATCTCATCAAGTGATTGATTTAATTCGTCTTTTTCTTCACTTAGTTTTACTAGCATATCTTGTTTTAAACTTTCAAGCTGTCCGTTTAGATTCTCTTTCTGCTGTGAGAAACTGTTTTTATCGAGCCCATCTTTCATCTTCCGTAGATCATCAAGCTGCTGCTCTACATTTTGTTTGTTAGTTTGATAACTATTATAGTAAGAATTGTACTTATCATCCTGTTTGGCAAAGGATTTATTGTTTTTAATGGAGTCTTGCAGATCAGAAATTCTTTGAAGCTTTAGTTTCACTTTGTTTTTTGTCTTATCCAGACTATTTTTTATGCTTATTTTCTGCTTCTTAAGTTTTTTCTGCTGAGTTTTTGCATTTTCTTTTGATGACTCTAACAAATTACTTTGTTTTTCATATGAGAGATATTGATCTTGATAACCCCCCCAATGATCGTTCTCGCTGAATAAATTTTTGTCATTTTCAATACTTTTTTTTAGAGTTTTGTTTAACGCAGCTTGTTCTTTTAAATCTTTGATATCTTCTTTAACAGCTTTTTTCTGCGCTTGGATTTCAGTATTGTCTAGAGTTAATAGAGTATCTCCCTTTTTCACCTTATCAACCTGTTTAATATCAACTGTTTTTACTTTGCCGGCTACTTCGTTTGTTACGTTGCTGTTAGGCTTGGTATATTGGATGTCAGCTGTCGTTTTTAGAATCACTTCTTTCTTTCCATAGAAACTAAAAACAATACATGCAATAAGTAAAGCTATCAGTATATATGTAAAGAAAACACCAATTGGTTTGGGTTTTGATTCGTAGAATTCTCTGCTATCCCTCAAATCATTTAAATTGAAAAAGTTACGTTTCATCTAAATTGTCACCATCTCTCTCGATGGCATTTGGTTCTCCCACAACTCATAGTACTTGCCTTTTTTCTTCAATAAATCATTGTGGTTCCCATACTCTATGATTTCTCCATTTTCCATGACAAATATTTTGTCGCAATTCATAATTGTACTCAAACGATGAGCAATTATAATCGTAGTTACATCAACAGTCTGATCGTATATCATCTTTGATATTCCCTGTTCGGTTGTCGTATCGAGATTGCTAGTTGATTCATCCATTATGAGAATGTTAGGTTTTCTTAATAATGCTCTGGCAATTGCGAGTCTTTGCTTCTGGCCTCCAGATAAATTAGACCCGTTTTCTTCTACAAGAGTATCGTATCTCATTGGTAAATCATTGATAAAATCATGTACTTTAGTTTGTTTACATACTTCTATAATCTCTTCAAAGGTAAAACTGCCTGAGTTCCCAAGCAAAAGGTTTTCAAGAATTGATCCTTGTATAAAATGAGATTCTTGAGGTATATAACTTATGCTTTCCCTTAACGCATTGATGTGAATATCATTTATATGATAACCATTGATTGAAACCTCACCTGATTCAGCTGTATAAAATTTCATTAAAAGCTTAGTCAAAGTAGATTTTCCTGAACCGCTTTCTCCAACAAAGGCAACTTTCTCTCCTTTTTGAATATGCAGTGTAATATCTTTTAAGATGAGCCTTCGAGTTCCGTATCGAAAATTGATTTTTTTAAAAGAAAGCGGACCTGTAATTGACGACGTCGATGTTATTCGCGCCTCTTTCTCTATTAATTCGGGTTCTAGCTTTAGAATTTCTCCGAGCCTTTTGGACGCAACAGAAGCTGACTGAAGCTTAGATTGTAGGCCGATGATGTTTTGTAAAGGATTTAAGAAGTAGGTTAATAAGGCATTATATGTAATAAGCTGACCGATAGTAAGGGTGCCTTTCATGACCTGAGTTGATCCGATCCACAGTATCAATGCACCGCTTGCTAAATCCAAAAACATTTTTATGGAACTCTGAAGGTTATCAATAACTCCGTGTTTAAAAGCTGATCGTAAGTATTTCACAAATCTTTTTTCTGTTTCAAATGACATCATATATTCCGCATTGTATGCTTTAACAGTTTCGATGCCGTTAAGCGTCTCAACAATCTTTGAAGTCAGCTGCGCATTGTTTTCCATTTCTGTGTTATTTATATTTTCGTAGGGTTTTATAAAAATCCAAACCGTCAAAATATAAAAAGGTATGAAAGCCAATGTGATGAGAAATAAAGTAGTATTCTGCAGATATAAGAAAATACCAACCATAATAAGCATAATGGTATCGAGTATGACCGAAAGCGATGCACTGACAACCGCATCGATCACTTTATTAGCATCAGTAAATCTGGATATAATTTCGCCGACTTTTCTATTGCTGAAAAATTTCATTGGCAAAGTAAGCACATGTTGAAAGTATCCAAACATGATGGAGATACTTAATTTTTGACCTAGGAGAATCATTAGGTATTGCCTAAAACCTATTAAGAAAACCTTAAATAAATACATAATCAAAAGGCCGATTGAAAGAATATGTAATGTGTTACTTAATCCATTAGGTAGGATTTGATCGATGATCGTCTGAAAGTAAAAAGTACCGAGGATCCCGAAGACGGTAATAATAAAGGATGCTAAAAACGTATGTATAATCAACGATTTTTGCTGAAGAATCAACCTGAAAATATCGGCACTTATATTACTTGTCTCGGTCTGTTTTTTATAAGTCTCAGTAGGTGCTAAAAGTATTAAGATGCCTGTCCAAATCTTAAAAAAATCATCTTTTTGATATGTAACGAGCCCTTTTCCAGGATCCGCAATGATAATTTTATCTTTACTAATTTTATGTATAACAACGTAATGCAATAATTGTTGATCTATAATAATATGTGCAATTGCTGGAAGAGTAATGGACTGATCAAAAGCTGTATGCTCTGCACGCACAGCTTTTGCTGAAAACCCCAACTGTTCGGCGGCTTTTACCATTCCAAGAGCACTAGTACCTTGTGTATCAGTTCCAGCAATGTCACGTATATAAGCTAGAGAGAGCTTTGAGCCATAATGTTTTGCAATTGTTGATAGGCAGGCTGCTCCACAATCTTTTTGATCAAGTTGTCGTACACAATGATATCTATTAAAAAACATATACTACTCTCCATAATGAAGGTCATTTTTTAGAATATATATAATATAAAGAATAGACATCATTTTATTACATTTTCATGGTTTGTCAACCTTTTTAAGGTAAATATTTATTGTTATTTAGAGCTTTTGGCACGTTTATATAATATAAATGCGTAATTGATATAGATAAGATATAAAGCAAGATTAAATACACCTAAGTGAAAAAAATAAGAAAGAGATATACAAAATAAACCCCCTGCGATTATAAAGATATAGAACAATTTCATTTTACCAACTCCTATAATTGTTAAAATTCATTGTAAGATATAATAGACAAAATGTAAAATATATATGGATAAATGCAATATATAGTTTGCATGGGTTTTTTATATATGATATGCTACAGATAAATAAACCAATGGAGACTTGCCAATGAATAATAATTTGAAGTTGGAAAGAACAAGAGCGAATTTAACACAGGAACAACTTGCCGAAAAAATTGGAGTGACAAGACAGACGATTGGATTAATTGAAAAAGGGAAGTATAATCCTTCTTTACAATTATGTTTGAAAATTTGTATAGAATTGAAAGTTACTCTGAATGATGTATTTTGGACGCATAACAGGGAGGAAGAAACTAATGAAGGATGAGAGAATAAGTCATATTGAAAATAAAATAGGTCATGAAAGCTTTCTTTTAGTAATTGCTTTGGTTTTTGTCTCTTTTATACTTTCGATTATGTTTAAAATGCCGAGCACGTTAATGACAATTATCATATTGTTTGTTGGAAGCGGATATTATGGATTAAGAGCTATGTTAAAAGGCATTTTAAGAGTAAATCTGAAAAAGAAGAAGAAGAGTTCGTACTTTCTTTTAATTGTTTTTACTTTTATTCTGTATATGGCAACGTCGGTATTATTTAAAATCATTACATTCCCTTTTACAACTAAAGAATTCTTATTCCAAATTCTTATGTATATTTTATGGCTAATTCCTTTTAGTCTCATCATGTATACTACATATAAATTTTCAAACAGGCAGCAGAAAAAAGAATTAGAGAATTAATTAAGAGAGCTTAACCTAAATAACTGAATTAGGTTAAGCTCTCTTTTACTATATATAAATTGATCGATAGGTTATAGATGATTTTATGGAAAAAACTATTGATTTAGGATTTATTATGTAATATTATAATTCCCATGGTAAATTTATACTAGTTATTATTATTTACCTGAATAACTTTGAGGAGGAATATTGATGAACGCAAAAAGCATAAAAGACGTTGAACTTCAGGCATTGACTCTTGAAGAAGCTGAACAAATTGATGGAGGAAGTTATGCTAAATATCTTGGCAGTGCAGTAGTTACAGGTGCTGGCGCAGGTGTAGTCGGAGGAGTTCCAGGTGTTATTCTTGGTGCCCATGCAGGTGCAATTGCAGGGTCAGTTGGTTATTTAGGCGGGTCATTAATCGCAGGAAAATGGCTTTAAGGAGGGAATAGCATAAATGGAAAATAATAATCGTCTTTCAGAATTGAATGTAAAAGAAATGGAACAAATTGATGGCGGAGGTTGGAGAAGTGCCCTTGGCGGAGCTTTTTCAGGTGCATTAGTCGGTGCTTCAACAGTAGGCGTCGGTGGAGCAGCTGTTGGCGGACCCGTTGGTGGTGCCGGCGGAGCAATTACTGGCGGCATAGTTGGCGGTATAGTTGGCGGAATAAACGCTTGGTAATAAAAATACATAAAGAACTAGTTTGAACATTATGTAACAAGACCGGAAAGAGTATATCTTTTCTCGGTCTTGTTATATTTGTATTTATATATACATAATGTTTTGTAGCGTCTATTTATTATAAATTCTTTTAACTGACTATCTCAGTTATTTTGTTTCTTCCTTCCATTTCTCATCAATCAGCATCTTGCCAGGCCATGTATACGCCATGATGCCGCCGTCTGCGGTGATGTCTTCGCCTGTGACGTATGAGCTGTCGTCAGATGCGAGGAATAGCGCCACCGTCGCCATTTCCTTCGGCTTGCCAAGACGGCCGAGCGGCGTGATCCATTTGTTGGCTTCGCGGAATTTCTCGCCCATTTCCTGTTCCTTGGTGCCAGCTAATTTGTCAATAAGCGGCGTTTCAATCGTACCCGGTGAGATGGAATTGACCCGGATGCCGCTTCTTGCGTAATCAATTGCCATCGCTCTTGTCAGGTTTGTGATTCCGCCTTTTGCGGCGTTATAGCCGGAGCGGTCAAGGTCCGCAGCCCTGCCTGACATGGAGGAGGTGTTGATGATGGAGCCTCCCTTTTCGAGCATAAGCGGAATCAGATATTTGCTGCAAAGAAACGTGCCGCGCAGATCGACTGCGATAATGCGGTCAAACAGATCTACGGGATACTCGTGCACTTTTCCGCCTTCTTGATCGACGCCGGCGTTGTTAAAGAGAATATCAATCGTTCCGTACGCGTCTTTGAGTTGATCAGCAAATTGCTTTACGTTTTCTTCATCTGACACATCAAGGTGAAAAGCCTCAGCCTGTCCTCCGTTTTGTCTGATCGCTTCGACTGTCTCTTTCATTTGATCTTCATTCATATCGCCGACAATCACACGCGCGCCTTCATTGGCAAAAACCTCTGCCGTTGCTTGTCCAATGCCTGTCGCAGCGCCTGTGATCACAGCGGTTTTGTTATCAAGTCTTCCCATAACACGAATCCTCCTTTTTCTTTTTGTCTTCCCGCTGTGTGCAGTGATAAACATGTGAGAAAAGAAATGCCTGCATATGTTAAAATGAACTGGAAATTGTTGGGGGGTTTTATGTGTTTTGAAGATACAGCATAAGAAGGAACTCAGATTTTATAGTCTCATTACGATTCCGGCTGCGTTTGCTGTGCTGACTGTCATCTCTTTTTTATTGCAAGAGATTACGTTTCCGGTTACAGCTAGCGCATTTCTGAATGCTTCATGGCATAATCTATTGTTTCTGATACCGTTCTGTTTGTTTTTCTATCCGGTGCATATTTGGATGAAGCGGGAGTTTAGCCGATGGAATGATGCAGGACAAAAGAGAGGCTGATCCTCTCTTTTTCTTATCAGACTGTCTAGAAAAAATAGTGAAAACACCCCCAACTAATGTTAAATTTACATATATATGCATCTATTGATCTTTGATGAAAATCGTATTGACATGAGTCGTCATTTATGATAAATAGATGCTGAAAAGAGTTTACATAACATCACAAAGCATGAAAAAGGAGCGAGCTGAATGGCCAAAAAAGAGTTTAAAGCAGAGTCCAAACGACTGCTGGATATGATGATTAACTCCATTTACACTCAAAAAGAAATCTTTCTTCGCGAGTTAATTTCCAATGCGAGTGACGCGATTGACAAAATCTATTACAAAGCGCTGACAGATGATGCGCTAACCTTCGATAAAGACAATTACTACATAAAAGTCGCGGCTGACAAAGGCGCGAGAACACTGACCATCACGGATACAGGGATTGGAATGACAAAGGACGAGCTTGAACAGCACCTCGGTACGATTGCGAAAAGCGGCTCTTTTGCGTTTAAAAAAGAAAACGAACTGAAGGACGGCCATGACATCATCGGGCAATTCGGTGTCGGATTTTATGCCGCGTTTATGGTTGCCGATGTGGTGACCGTTATCAGTAAGGCGCTCGGCAGCGAGGAAGCGTATAAATGGGAGTCTGCTGGCGCAGACGGCTATACAATTGAGCCGTGTGAAAAGGATTCTGTCGGCACAGACATTATCCTGAAGATCAAAGAGAACACGGAAGATGAGAGCTATGATGAGTTTTTAGAAGAATATCGTTTAAAAGCGATCATCAAAAAGTACTCTGACTTCATTCGCTACCCGATCAAAATGGATACAACGGTTAATAAGCCGAAGGAAGGCAGCGACAATGAATTTGAAGAGGTGCAGGAGGAACAGACGGTTAACAGCATGGTGCCGATCTGGAGAAAAAACAAGAGCGAGCTGACAGATGAGGACTATGAAACGTTCTACGCTGAAAAGCATTACGGATTTGATAAACCGCTCACTCATGTCCATATCAGTGTTGACGGTGCCGTGCGCTACAACGCCATTTTATTTATTCCTGAAAACATGCCGTTTGACTATTATTCTAAGGAATATGAGAAAGGCTTGGAGCTCTATTCCAACGGCGTGCTCATCATGAACAAATGCGCGGATCTGCTTCCGGACCACTTCAGTTTTGTGAAGGGTATGGTCGATTCTGAGGACCTGTCGCTGAACATTTCCAGAGAAATGCTGCAGCATGACCGCCAGCTGAAGCTGATTGCGAAAAACATCAGCAAAAAGATCAAAAGCGAGCTGCAGAGCCTGCTGAAAAAAGACAGAGAAAAATATGAGACCTTCTACAAATCGTTCGGCAGACAGCTGAAGTTCGGCGTGTACAATGATTTTGGCGCGAATAAAGATCAATTGAAGGATCTCTTACTATTCTACTCTTCCAAAGAGAAAAAACTGGTCAGCCTGGACGAGTACGTATCCAGAATGCCTGAAGAGCAGAAATATATCTACTACGCGACCGGTGATTCATACGATCGCATTGAAAAACTGCCGCAAACGGAAATGGTAGCGGACAAAGGCTATGAAATTCTTTACTTTACAGAGGACATCGATGAATTTGCGATCAAAATGCTCGCTTCATATCAAGAAAAAGAGTTCAAATCTGTATCAAGCGGCGATCTTGGCATCGATTCAGAAGAGGATCAAAAGCAGTCTGAAGAAGAGGAAAGCAAGTACAAGGATCTGTTTGAGGAAATGAAAAATATCCTGTCTGACAAAGTGAAAAACGTCAGAGTATCGAAACGTCTCAAATCTCATCCGGTCTGCCTTGCAGCTGACGGTGAAGTGACAATCGAGATGGAAAAAATCTTAAATGCGATGCCGGACAGCCAAAATGTAAAAGCGGACAAAGTGCTGGAAATCAACCCGAATCACGAGGTATTCAAGACGCTGCAGAACGCTTTCGAACAAGATAAAGAGAAACTAAGCCTGTACACAAATCTCCTGTATAACCAGGCGCTTCTGATCGAAGGTCTGCCGATTCAGGACCCTGTGGAATTTACGAACAATATGTGCAAGGTGATGGTGTAACCATAAAAAAGGAATCGTCCCGATGAGACGATTCCTTTTTCTATTTATGACGTCCGTTCATTGAGCATACGGCTTTGTCTGTTGTTCTTTCTTTTAAAACGTTGTTTCAGGCTTGCTTCAATTTCTTCTAAGCTTTTCCCTTTGGTTTCAGGAACCATGTAAAGGGCGAAGAAAAATGAGAGAAGACAAATGACTGAAAAAATTGTAAACACCCATGCGATGCCCATGGCGCTGAGCATCAGCGGGAAGACAAGCGACACGATCAGGTTGGTTGCCGATAACACCAAAGTGGTAAAGCCCGTCGCGGCCCCGCGCGCTTTGGATGGGAAGAGCTCAGGCATCAGAACCCATACAACCGGACCCCATGTTGCCTGGTAGAATACGATATAAACTCCGAGAAAAACAACGGTCAGCCAAGCTGTTGATGTTGAGAGCCCCAGCGTCAGGAGCACAGCCGATAGTGCGGCCAAGCTCAGCGTAATACCGACGCTTCCCCAGATCAGCAGCTTTTTGCGGCCGATGCGGTCGATTAAAATCATAGCTGTAATACACATGATGACGTTGAGTACGCCGATTCCCATTGTGCCGAGCACCGATGCCGATGTGCCGAGACCGGCCTTAGTGAAAATGGTTGGCGCGTAGTAGATAACCGTGTTAATCCCGACAGCCTGCTGGAAAACGGCGAGGCCGACGCCAATGAGAAGCATAGGGCGAATCCATTTGGCTTTTAGCAAGCCGAGTGTTGTTTCTTTTTTCTCTGCTTCCCCTTGTTTCATATCTGCCAGTTCACGTTCAATATCTTCTTGATCATGAGTGATTTTCATGATTCGTTTCGCTTCATCTTCACGTCCGCGCTTCACGAGCCATCTTGGTGATTCAGGCATAAATGCGATCCCGATTAATAAAAGCACGGCAGGCACCGCAGCCAGCCCCACCATCCAGCGCCACGCTTCAAACGGTGTGAATAGATAGTTTACGATATATGCAAGTAAAATACCGGTGACAATCATTAAATTGTTCATCGTGCCGAGTGTTCCGCGGATTTTTGTCGGTGCCATTTCGGAAAGATATACAGGCACCAGCGCCGTTGAACCGCCTACGGCCAGGCCGAGAATGACCCGAGACGCGATCAGCATGGTAATGGTTTGAGAAAATGCACAAGCAAGCGCCCCGACGATAAAAATGATGGATAGAACAAATACGACTTTTCTCCTGCCCCAGCGATCGGAGCACGTGCCGCTTAAAGCGGAACCGAAAATCGCGCCGAGGAGCAGCATGCTGACAACCAATCCTTCTGTCAGTGTTGTTAAAGGGATATCATTGTTGATAAACAGCAGCGCTCCCGAGA
The DNA here is from genome assembly GCF_002289525.1 of Bacillus sp. 7705b. NCBI lineage: Bacteria > Bacillati > Bacillota > Bacilli > Caryophanales > Bacillaceae > Bacillus > Bacillus sp. 7705b. The sequence continues at coordinate 67,375 of NZ_NSDH01000003.1, forward strand.
TAACGCCCGTATCATAACCGTAAAGCAGCCCCCCTAAAGCGCCGAAAAAGTAGATCATATATTTCCTTGTGTTTGTCTTCACAAATGTTCCTCCTCAGTCTTTGAGCCAATGAGTATGTACGATGTAACAAAGTTAATAGATTAGTACCCTTCTCCTAATCAATTTGAAACATTTGTTTGAAAAAAGATTGATTTCACAAAAGGAAATTCAAAGCCAAAACGAGGGATATTGGCGGTTTTTACGCAAGTTATTGATCACGATAGCGAGGATCACAATGATGGCAGATCCAATGAAAACGGGAAACAGTAATTACAGCACTTCATGGACGGGAGGAAAAAACATAAAAAAACCTTACTCGCCCGGAGTAAGGTTTTAATTAGGACATTTTTATGCTTCTCCCTCGTTGACGAAAACCAAGGCGGAGAATCCTTTTTTCTTATCAAATTGCAATTCAACGACGGTAACGTCTGGATTGAAGTTGTGGTATTCCTCTAAGAACTGAATAATGCCTTCTGAAATGTCATCTGACTCAAGCTGCTTGTGATGCAGGCCATATTTGGCTTCAGCGAAGAATCCTGTTCGCTTGTTGTAAGACAGCTCTTTTACTTCAACGTCCTCAGGGTAAATCTCTTCTTCATTAGAAATATACACACAAATCCCGTCTACAATTTCTTGCTCGTTTAATACTAATTTCATTACCTAAAAGCTCCTTCTGTATGTCTTCGGTGTTTTAAATGCGCGAATGATTGCAATGACTATGATTAAAATAATGATCAAAGCGATGACATCAACGATCCAGGCAATAGGCGAAGGGCCATAAGAAACATAGCCTGGGCCCCCGACTGGATGATAAGTGTAACCCCAAGGGTGCATCATGCTGATCATAAACATGCTCGTTGTGAATCCGCTATAATAGCCAAACCATCCTGATGGCGAGAATCCTGCATTGTAATAATGATTCACTGAAACATAACGTCCGCCAACATAAGCTTTAGATGTTTTTCCGCTGTATGTCTTTCCGCTTACTTTTGATGTGGCGCCGGAAAACGTGCCTGACGATGTTTTAGAGCTTGATGAGCTTGTCTTTTCGGAAGATTTCTTTTTCAGTGAAATCGATGATGATGAATCATCAGACGTTTTGGACTTTTTGCTTGAAGAGCTTGATCCTGAACTGTAGCTTGATTTCGGGCTGGATTTATAGCTTCCGCTGTATGACGAGCTTGAACTTCGGCTGCTGTGACTGGATGATGAGCGGCCGCTAAAACTTTTTGCGTGAGAAATGGCTGATGGCAGCAGTACACCTAAAGCAACGGTTACTGCAACTAAGGCTTTAACATATTTCAGTTTCATTCTGTTTCCTCCATAGACCGCCGAAACGGCCCGTTATTTCTGGTTTGAATCATATCAATCTTTCATATCATGTTTAGCTTTTTCAATCACTTTCTTTCTGAGATAAACTACCTTTATTTTATCGGATTCATGCCTCTTTTTGTAAGTGTTGCATCAAAATCAAACCAATTTATGGGCAAAAAAACAGCCTTCTCCATGGAGAAGGCTGTTTTTTTCTTATGCGAACAGCTTATCAATAAACGAAATATCCTCTTGAGAAAGCGTTACATCGGCTGTTTTGATGTTATCAATCAGCTGATCGGCACGTTTTGCTCCAGGGATTAAAATATCAATTTCCGGTCTTGCCAAATACCAAGCCAATACGATGTGAGGGATGTCCACGTTGTGCTTTTCAGCAATCGGCGCCAGTTTGTTGACCTTTCTGATATTTTCTTTGAAACGCTCGCCCTTGAAGTGTTCCTGTTCGTTTCGCAGGTCTCCTTCAGGGAACGTCGTATCTTCCGTATATTTTCCAGCCAGTAATCCTGATACAAGCGGGAAGTAAGGGATGAATGAAATATTGTGTTCCTTCGTATACGGGAAGAAGGTTGTTTCCGCTTCACGGTTTAACAGGTTGTATTCACCTTGGAGCACATCGACCAAACCGTCTCTGTTGGCTTCCTTCAGCTGTTCCAGAGAGAAATTGGAGACACCGATGGAACGGATTTTTCCGGCTTGCTTCATTTCATTCAGTGCGTTAACCGCTTCATCCTTCGGCGTATGTTCATCCGGAAAGTGAATGTAGAACAGATCGATATAATCGGTATTCAAACGTTTCAGGCTTTCATCAACTGATTTTTTCAGAAACTCAGGCGAATTATCAAAAACAAAGTCATTTCCTTCTTTTCTGTGCGCGGCTTTTGTGGCGATGACCACATCTTCGCGATTGAACTCACGCAGCACTTCACCAATTAGCTCTTCCGAACGGCCGATGCCATAAATATAAGCAGTGTCTAACATGGTCACGCCATTACGAATGGCCTCGCGAACCAATTCTTTTCCGGTTTCTTCATTCAGATTCGGGTAGAGGTTATGTCCTCCGACAGCATTTGTTCCTAATCCGATAGGGAAAACCTGCAAATCTGATTTTCCGAGCGTTGCTTTTTTCATGATCTACCTCCTGGAATAAAATTGATGAAAGACTCTCAACACTATTGTAAACGTTAGGCCAGATGAATGCCGATTTGGTGCTCATGGCAGTACTGCGTGTACTCGTCATCTAACGGCTGAGAGGTCACAATACAGTGCAGTCTGTCAAAGGGCGCATAGGTCAGCAGCGTTGATTTTCCGAATTTTGAATGGTCGGCCAATAAATACACTTCTTTCGCTTTTTCAGAAATCCTCTTTTTAATGTCATACTCGAGCAGATCTGAATTGGTCAGTCCGTGTGTCAGTGTTGTTCCGGTTGCAGACATAAAGGCTTTATTGATATTGTACTTCTCCAAAGTGCCCGGATCATCCATGCCGACAAAGGAGCGTGTTTTTCTTTTATAGTTGTTTCCGATAATGATTAGGTTGATATTCTTCATAGCCGATGCCGCATTGATAATGTCCAAGCTGTTGGTTAAAATGGTGACATTTTTGTTCGGATCAAGCGTATCGAGAATCGACTTGGTTGTTGTTCCTGAGTCAATGAAGATTAAGTCATGGTCTTCAATAAACCGGGAAGCATAATGGGCAATTTTTGTTTTCTCATCTTGGTGCTGGATGGTGCGATTCTCAAAAGGAACAAGTGCGGTTTTCTCAATTGATGTTACGCCGCCGTATACTTTTTCGATCGCACCTTTTTCCGTCAGCTTGTTGATATCGCGTCTGACTGTGTTTTTTGAGACATTGAAAACCTGGCACAGCTCATCTAAGGAAACAGTGCCATGCGATAAAATGTACTCCTCCATTTCCTGTATCCGCATCAGTTTCATACAAAAAACTCCTTCTTGAATCTTAAAGTAATGTAAATATATAATAAAAACCAAAAGTTAATCAATAGTTGCTTAAAAAATGATAACATTGGTATGTATCTTTTGCAAGATTCGCCGGACTTCCAGGCGGTCTCTTGCATTACTGAAAGATTAGTATAATAAAAATAATGAAAAAATGTAGTGTTTGTGATTGACTTATGGGTATTATACGATTAGAATATAACCAAGAAATGACCAAGAAGTAACCTGATGTGTGTGATTTCAGTGATGATATGGTTGCTTACATAAAAAGTGTATCTAACCATTGATTTTTTTTGTTTTTTTGAAAGCGTTTAATTGTTATCTTATGAATCTATCCTGAACCATCCATACAAGTGTATGTGTTTACTAATGAAGGAGGCAATAAGAATGGCAGAAATCAGAAAATTAAAAAACTATATCAACGGTGAATGGGTTGAAAGCAAAACGGATCAATATGAAGACGTTATCAATCCGGCTACGAAAGAAGTGCTGTGCCAAGTGCCGATTTCTACAAAAGAAGATATTAATTACGCGGCTCAAACAGCGGGTGAGGCATTTAAAACATGGTCGAAAGTGGCGGTTCCGCGCCGTGCGAGAATTCTATTTAACTTCCAGCAGCTGCTGTCTCAGCATAAAGAAGAACTTGCTCATCTGATTACCATCGAAAACGGCAAAAACACAAAAGAAGCTCTGGGGGAAGTGGGACGCGGGATTGAAAACGTTGAGTTCGCAGCCGGCGCGCCTTCTCTGATGATGGGTGACTCACTTGCTTCTATTGCGACGGATGTGGAAGCGGCCAACTACCGCTACCCAATTGGAGTTGTCGGCGGAATCGCACCATTTAACTTCCCGATGATGGTTCCTTGCTGGATGTTCCCAATGGCCATTGCACTCGGCAACACATTTATTTTAAAGCCGTCTGAGCGTACGCCGCTGTTAACGGAGAAATTGGTTGAGCTTTTCGAAAAAGCGGGCCTTCCAAAAGGTGTTTTCAACGTCGTATACGGTGCGCATGACGTTGTGAATGGCATCCTCGAGCATCCTGAAATTAAAGCGATTTCATTCGTAGGCTCAAAGCCGGTCGGTGAATACGTCTACAAAAAAGGAAGCGAAAACTTAAAACGTGTTCAATCTCTGACAGGCGCGAAAAACCACACGATTGTCCTGAATGACGCGAATCTCGAAGACACGATCACAAACATCATCGGAGCAGCCTTCGGTTCAGCCGGAGAACGTTGCATGGCTTGTGCAGTTGTGACAGTTGAAGAAGGTATCGCTGATGAATTCATGGCGAAGCTCCAAGAAAAAGCCGCTGAGATTAAAATCGGAAACGGCCTTGATGACGGCGTATTCTTGGGACCGGTTATTCGTGAGGACAACAAGAAACGCACGCTCAGCTACATTGAAAAAGGGCTGGAAGAAGGCGCGAGACTCGTTTGTGACGGACGTGAAAATGTGTCTGACGATGGCTACTTTGTCGGCCCGACAATCTTCGATAATGTCACAACAGAGATGACGATCTGGAAAGACGAAATCTTTGCTCCTGTCCTATCCGTCATTCGTGTGAAAAACCTGAAAGAAGCCATTGAGATTGCCAACAAGTCTGAATTTGCGAATGGCGCCTGCCTGTTCACATCCAATTCGAATGCCATCCGCTACTTCCGTGAAAATATTGACGCGGGAATGCTCGGCATCAACCTGGGTGTGCCGGCACCGATGGCGTTCTTCCCATTCTCCGGCTGGAAGTCTTCATTCTTCGGAACGCTGCACGCGAACGGTAAGGACAGCGTTGACTTCTACACGCGTAAAAAAGTGGTGACAGCAAGATACCCGGCACCTGATTTCAACTAAACGACGAACAGCCGAACGGCGTGTCTCTGCGCTGTTCGGACTCATTCTTACCATAGAAAGAGGAGGGCTTAACCATGAGTCATTTGTTGCGTAAGCCGCAGTCGAATGAAGTATCAAAAGGCGTCAAACTTGTGCATGAAGTAACGAAATCAAACTCAGATCTTACCTATGTAGAGTTTAAAGTGTTAGAACTCGCATCCGGTTCAAGCTATACAGAAGAATTGAAAAAACAAGAAATCTGCATTGTGGCAGTGACGGGAAAAATCAAAGTGACGGATCATGAATCTACGTTTGAACATATCGGTACGCGTGAAAGCGTATTTGAGAGAAAACCGACAGACAGCGTCTATATCTCCAATGACCGTGCCTTTCAGATTACGGCAGAGAGTGATGCGAGAGTGGCGCTTTGCTATTCGCCATCAGAGAAACAGCTTCCGACAAAGCTGATCAAGGCGGAAGACAACGGGATTGAACATCGCGGAAAGTTTTCCAACAAACGGACCGTTCACAACATTCTTCCGGATTCAGATCCTTCAGCTAACAGCCTCTTAGTGGTTGAAGTGTATACAGACAGCGGAAACTGGTCCAGCTACCCGCCTCATAAACACGATCAAGACAACCTGCCGGAGGAGTCCTTCTTGGAAGAAACCTACTACCATGAATTAGATCCGGGCCAAGGCTTTGTATTTCAGCGCGTTTACACAGATGACCGCTCCATTGACGAGACAATGACTGTAGAAAATGAAAACGTTGTCATCGTTCCTGCGGGATATCACCCGGTAGGTGTGCCGGACGGATATACGTCCTACTATTTAAATGTCATGGCAGGACCGACGCGAAAATGGAAGTTTCATAATGATCCGGCTCATGAGTGGATTTTAGAACGCTAACAAGTGAGGAGTGGCTGTTTACGATGAAGTATACATTCAATGAAGAGAAGGACTTTGATATTGTTGCCATCGGCCGGGCGTGTATTGATCTGAACGCGGTTGAATACAATCGCCCAATGGAAGAAACGATGACATTTTCGAAATACGTCGGCGGCTCGCCTGCGAATATCGCGATCGGCAGCTCAAAGCTCGGCTTAAAAGCGGGCTTTATCGGCAAAATTCCAGATGACCAGCATGGCAGATTCATAGAGTCCTATATGAGAAAAACCGGCGTAGACACAACGCAAATGGTCGTTGATAAGGAAGGGCATAAAGCCGGTCTCGCATTTACTGAAATTCTGAGTCCGGAAGAATGCAGTATCTTAATGTACCGCGATGACGTGGCCGATCTTTATCTTGAGCCTTCAGAGGTAAGCGAGGACTACATCGCAAATGCGAAAATGCTGCTCGTTTCCGGGACAGCGCTCGCTAAAAGCCCGTCACGGGAAGCGGTGTTAAAAGCCGTTCAATATGCGAAAAATCACCAGGTAAAAGTCGTGTTCGAACTGGATTATCGCCCATATACATGGCAGTCAGCCGATGAAACAGCTGTTTACTATTCTTTGGTCGCTGAGCAGTCCGATATCGTCATCGGAACACGGGATGAATTCGATGTCATGGAAAACCGCACAGGCGGCAGCAATGAAGAGTCTGTCAATTCTTTATTTGAGCATTCTGCCGATCTCGTCGTCATCAAGCACGGCGTAGAGGGCTCTTACGCATACAGCAAATCCGGCGAAGTCTTCCGCGCCCAAGCGTACAAAACAAACGTGCTGAAAACCTTTGGGGCCGGTGATTCATATGCTTCGGCCTTTATCTACGGGCTCGTCAGCGGAAAAGACATTGAAACGGCATTGAAATACGGAAGCGCCTCAGCCTCCATTGTTGTCAGCAAGCACAGCTCATCGGAAGCCATGCCGACGGCGGATGAAATCGTACAGCTTATTGAAGCACAGTCATAATTGAAAAAGATCGAGTAAAGGTGGGATCGTTTGTGGGTAAGAAAATTCGCTTAACAACAGCACAAGCGCTGATTAAATTCTTAAACCAGCAGTACATCCATGTTGATGGCAAGGAAGAGCCTTTCGTAGAAGGGATTTTCACGATTTTCGGTCATGGAAATGTTTTAGGGATTGGGCAGGCGCTTGAGCAGGATGCTGGCCATTTAAAAGTGTACCAAGGGAAAAATGAACAGGGAATGGCGCATGCGGCAATGGCGTACAGCAAGCAAATGCTGAGAAGAAAAATTTACGCGGTCTCAACATCTGTCGGACCGGGAGCGGCCAACTTAGTGGCGGCAGCCGGCACTGCATTGGCAAATAATATTCCTGTTCTCTTCATTCCGGCAGATACATTTGCGACAAGACAGCCCGACCCTGTACTGCAGCAAATGGAGCAAGAGTACAGTGCGGCGGTTACAACAAACGATGCATTGAAGCCTGTATCGAGATACTGGGATCGCATTACACGCCCTGAGCAGCTGATGAGCAGCTTGCTTCGCGCTTTTGAAGTCATGACTGATCCGGCAAAAGCGGGTCCGGCGACCATTTGCATTTCTCAGGATGTGGAAGGCGAAGCGTACGATTTCGATGAAAGTTTCTTCGTCAAACGGGTTCACTATATTGATCGCATGCAGCCGAGCGAGCGTGAACTTCTAGGTGCGGCAGAGCTGATCAAAGCCAGCAAAAAACCTGTGATTCTCGTAGGCGGAGGCGCGAAATATTCCGGTGCGCGCGATGAATTAATCGCCATTTCTGAGGCCTATGACATTCCGCTGGTTGAAACACAGGCAGGCAAATCGACAGTGGAAGCTGATTTTCCGAACAACTTGGGCGGAATGGGCATCACAGGAACACTCGCGGCAAATAAGGCGGCCCGCCAGGCTGATTTGATTATCGGTATCGGCACAAGATATACGGATTTTGCGACATCCTCTAAGACCGCTTTTGATTTTGATAAAGCGAAGTTTCTGAACATCAATGTCAGCCGAATGCAGGCGTATAAACTCGATGCGTTCCAAGTGGTAGCGGATGCGAAAGTGACGCTTGGCAAACTGCGCGGCTTGCTTGAAGGCTATAGGAGTGAATTCGGTTCAACGATCAAGGAGCTGAAGGACGAATGGCTTGCTGAACGTGAACGCCTCAGCAAAGTGACGTTTAAACGGGAAGATTTTGATCCGGAAATCAAACATCATTTCTCTCAAGAGATTCTAAACGAGTACGCTGACGCGTTGAATACCGAGCTTCCGCAAACAACGGCATTGCTGACGATTAACGAGACCATTCCTGAAGACAGTGTGATTATCTGTTCGGCAGGCTCTCTTCCGGGAGATTTGCAGCGTTTGTGGCACTCCAATGTCCCGAATACGTATCACCTGGAGTACGGATATTCCTGCATGGGCTATGAAGTGTCCGGCACACTGGGGCTTAAATTGGCTCACCCAGACAGAGAAGTGTATACGATTGTCGGAGACGGCAGCTTCCTGATGCTTCATTCCGAACTGATCACAGCGATTCAGTATAACAAGAAGATCAATGTGCTGCTTTTTGACAACTCAGGATTCGGATGTATCAACAACCTGCAAATGGACCACGGAAGCGGTAGCTACTACTGTGAGTTCCGCACAGATGACAACCAAATCTTGAATGTCGATTACGCGAAAGTCGCTGAGGGTTATGGCGCGAAAACGTACCGTGCTAACACAGTAGAAGAGTTAAAAGCGGCGTTAGAGGATGCGAAGAAACAAGACGTATCAACGTTGATTGAAATGAAAGTGCTGCCAAAAACAATGACTGACGGCTATGACAGCTGGTGGCATGTCGGAGTGGCTGAAGTATCTGAACAAGAAAGCGTTCAAAAAGCATATGAAGCAAAAGAGAAAATGCTCGAATCTGCAAAGCAGTATTAGAGGGGAGGCATCATGATGGGCAAACATGAAATCCTGTGGGGGATCGCTCCCATTGGGTGGCGGAATGATGATATGCCTGAAATCGGAGCGGGAAATACACTTCAGCATTTGTTAAGTGATATTGTTGTCGCGCGTTTTCAAGGTACGGAAGTCGGGGGCTTTTTCCCCGAGCCTTCCATTCTTAATAAAGAGCTTAAGCTTCGGAATTTACGCATTGCTGGAAAATGGTTCAGCAGTTTTATTTTGCGTGACGGACTTGGTGAAGCGGCGAAGGCATTTACCCTGCATTGTGAGTATTTGCAGCAAGTCAATGCGGATGTCGCAGTTGTCTCTGAACAAACCTACAGCGTGCAAAGTCTGGAGAAAAACGTGTTCACAGAGAAACCGCATTTTACTGATGAGGAATGGGAACGGCTTTGTGAAGGATTAAATCATCTTGGGAAAATTGCCGATCAGCATGGCTTAAAGCTGGTATATCATCACCATCTCGGCACCGGCGTCCAAACAGCGGCTGAAGTGGACCGCCTGATGGAGGGAACAGACCCTGCACATGTGCACCTCCTCTACGATACGGGTCATGCGTATATTTCTGACGGCGACTACATGGGCATGCTGAAAAAGCATATCGATCGCATTAAACATGTCCATTTTAAAGATGCCCGGCTGAATGTCATGGAAAAATGCAAACTCGAAGGGAAATCGTTTCAGCAAGCGTTTTTACAAGGCATGTTTACGGTTCCCGGTGACGGCTGCATTGATTTTAGAGACGTATATCAGCTGCTGTTAAAGCACAATTATTCCGGATGGATTGTCATTGAAGCTGAACAGGACCCCGATGTCGCAAACCCGCTTGAGTATGCATTGATCGCGAGAAACTATATTGATGAGCAGTTGCTGGATCTGGCGTAATGGGGACTGGATATATGAGCAATACCAATGCAGATTCGGCCTTCAATAAACGGACAATCGCGGCAGCATTGGCTAACTATATTGATGCCGGTTCGATTGTGGCTGGATCTGCTGGTTTATCGTTATGGGTCAGTTACCTGAAGCTGTCAGATACCCAAATCGGATTGCTCGGCGCGTTGAGCGCGAATGCCATCTCTGCCGCTGTCGGCGCCCTGCTTGGCGGGTATCTGGCGGATAAAGTCGGACGAAAAGCTGTTTATACGAACAGCATGCTGATTTATGCGCTGGGGATTTGTTTCGTCCTGTTTAGTGTTAATTTCCCCATGCTGTTAAGCGGTTACATGATTATCGGGCTATCAGTTGGCGCTGATATCACCGCCTCATGGACAATTATCGCGGAAAACGCACCTAAGAAAAACCGGGCCCGCCACTGCGGGGTGGCACAGGTTGCGTGGGCCGCAGGGGCAGTCGCTGTTCTGCTTCTCTCTGTGTTGGTCGGTGATTTAGGTCTGTTGGGAAATAAAATTGTGTTTGCTCATCTGCTGGTGATTGCGCTGATTACGTACGTCCTCAGAATCAGGCTTCCTGAGTCAGACGCGTGGCAGCAGAAAAATAAGCCCGCAGACACACAGGCGGCAGAGAAGCCGGCTGTATTACACAAAACCTCTTATTTTGATTTGCTCAAGCCTAAGTATCTAAAAAGCATCCTGTTTTTAATGGGTGTGTACTTGGTTTGGAACTTAGCCGCCGGCGTTATGGGCTTCTTTATGCCTTACATTTATCAGCAGGTCGGCGGGGTATCTGCCAACATGGCAAATCTTTTGCAAATGGGCCTGTTTATCTTTACCGGCCTTGGGGTCGCTCTGATCTTTATGCCCTTTGCAGATCAATATAGAAAAACGGTTTTTGGAATCGCTGCTTTTATGGCCGTCATCGGCTGGACGCTGTTTCTGCTCCCGGTTGAAGGACTGCCGGTCCTGCTTCTGTTTATCGTGGTGATGGGGATCAATAACGGAGCCGGCCAGCAAGCGAACTATCAATTATGGGCCAGCGAAATTTTTCCTACTCAATACCGTGCTTCCGCACAAGGACTGATGTTTTTCCTTGTTCGTATCTCAATAGGGATTTGGAGTCTGTTTGTCCCAATGATTATCAGCCATTTCGGCATTGGAACGATGGCTGCAATTCTCCTCGGGTGTGTGACGGCCAGCATGATGATCGGGCTTCTTTTCGCGCCGAATACATCTGGCAAGTCGCTTGAACAAATTCAAGAGGAACTCTACGGATCTCCTCGGAGCCAAGTAAAGCAAGAAACTGAAAGCAAAATGATGTAACAAACAGAGGGAGTGGCTGTCAATGAGTTTACGTATTGGTGTTATTGGAACTGGAGCAATCGGAAAAGAACATATTAACCGCATCACAAACAAACTGTCCGGCGCAGAAATTGTAGCTGTAACGGATGTGAATCAAGAAGCCGCACAGAATGTCGTCGAGCACTACCAATTAAACGCAGCAGTATATCCTGATGATGACAGCCTTCTGGCAGATGAAAATGTAGACGCTGTCCTAGTGACAAGCTGGGGGCCTGCGCACGAATCGAGTGTGTTGAAAGCGATTAAAGCCCAGAAATATGTATTCTGTGAAAAGCCGCTCGCGACAACGGCTGAAGGATGCATGCGCATCGTCGAAGAGGAAATGAAAGTGGGCAAACGCCTTGTTCAAGTCGGCTTCATGCGCCGTTATGACAGCGGTTACGTACAGCTGAAGGAAGCGCTTGACAACAATGTCATCGGCGAGCCGCTTATGATTCACTGCGCGCACCGCAACCCAAGTGTAGCTGATAACTATACAACGGATATGGCCGTTGTCGATACACTTGTTCATGAAATTGATGTGCTGCACTGGCTCGTCAATGATGACTACGAGTCCGTTCAAGTCATCTATCCGAAAAAATCAAAAAATGCCCTGCCGCACTTAAAAGATCCGCAAATCGTAGTCATTGAAACAAAAGGCGGTATCGTCATCAATGCTGAAATCTATGTGAACTGTAAATACGGTTATGACATTCAATGTGAGATCGTCGGAGAAGAAGGCATCATCAAGCTTCCTGAACCATCGAGCATCAGCATGAGAAAAGAAGGCAAATTCAGCACAAATATTCTGATGGATTGGCAGAGACGCTTTGTGGATGCGTACGATGTGGAAATCCAAGACTTCATTGATTCGATCCAGAAAAAAGGCGAAGTCAGCGGGCCGACGGCTTGGGACGGCTATATTGCTGCCGTTACGACTGACGCGTGTGTAAAAGCCCAGGAATCTGGACAAAAAGAAAAGGTTGATTTGAAGGAAAAACCGGAATTCTATCTATCCTTTACAACAGTGGAAAACTAGGAATATGGAGGAGTGAAAAAAATGAAATTAGCATTGGATCCATCGATGTATCGAGATGATTTAACGTTGGAGGAAATGGTCTATAAAACGGCGGAGCTTGGCTATGAATATATTGAACTTTCCCCGCGCGAGGATTTTTGTCCATTCTATAAATATCCGAAAGTCGATTCAGCAAAGATCAAACAATTAAAGCGGCTTTTAAGGGATACAGGTGTTAAGCTTTCATCACTCCTTCCACTTTACCACTGGGCGGGTCCTGAAGAAGACCGCCGCCAGGCTGCGGTGCGCAACTGGAAAAGGGCAATCGAAATTGCGGTTGAACTTGAAGTGGATTTGATGAACAGTGAATTCAGCGGTTCAAAATATGATCCTTTAACAAGCGAAGAAAAATTTATCAAATCCATGGATGAGCTTCTGCCAGTCTTTGAAAAAGAAGGCATTAAACTCAATCTTCAAGCCCATCCGTACGATTTTATCGAAACGCACAAAGGTGCGATGGATATGATCCGCGCGCTCGACAAGGATTGGATCAACCTTGTCTACTCGACTGCGCATACGTTCTTCTACGATGACGGAAAAGGCGATATCGCGACAATGTTTGACGAAGCCGGCGACCGTCTCACACATGTTTTATTTGCAGATACCTTTAATCATAAAGCGGCTCACGGTCTGCGCTACATCGTCAATCCGCCTGACGCGAAAGTAACGGTTCACCAGCATTTGGACATTGGTCAAGGCGAGGTTGATTTTGATACGATTTTCAGAAAACTGAGAGAGATGAAGTTCGACGGAATTGCGACGAATGCCGTGTTTGCTTGGGTCGACGAAAGAGCGGATGAATCAAGCCGATTTATGCTTGAAAAAATGAAAGAAGAATTAGGTCTGGCATAAGCTGAGCATGGAGTTCGGCGGGATATGGCGAACAGCCTTCCTGCCGAACTCCCTTCATATCTAAAACGCAGATGGGGGAGTCTGACATGAAACTTTGTTTTAATGAAGCAACAACATTAGAAAACTCAAATCTTAAACAGGATGTAGAGCTATGCGAAAAGCATGGCTATGATTATATTGAAATCCGCACAATGGATAAGCTGCCGGAGTACTTAAAAGACCATTCATTGGCCGATCTTGCGGAATACTTTCAAACCCATCACATTAAACCGCTTGCCTTAAACGCACTCGTTTTCTTCAATAACCGTGATGAAAAGGGCTATCAGGAGATCATTGCTGAATTTAAGGGCATGATGGAAACCTGCAAAACCCTCGGTGTGAAATATGTGGTGGCCGTTCCGCTTGTGACGGAGCAGAAAATCTTAAAAGAAGAGATCAAAAAGAGCTGTGTAGAGGTGCTGACTGAGCTTTCTGATATCGCCGAACCGTACGGCGTAAAAATCGCCCTTGAGTTTGTCGGCCATCCGCAATGTACAGTCAATACATTTGAACAGGCGTATGACATCATCAATACTGTCAGCCGCGACAATGTCGGGCTTGTCTTTGACAGCTTCCATTTCCATGCGATGGGATCAAATATTGAAAGCTTAAAGCAGGCGGACGGGAAGAAAATCTTTATTTATCATATTGACGATACGGAAGATTTCCCAATCGGCTTTTTAACGGATGAAGATCGCGTATGGCCCGGCCAAGGGGCGATTGACTTGGATGCCCACTTATCATCCCTCAAGGAAATCGGCTTCTCTGATGTGGTATCCGTTGAGCTGTTCCGGCCTGAATACTATAAGCTAAGTGCTGAGGAAGCCATTCAAACAGCGAAAAAAACAACGGTTGATGTCGTATCGAAATACTTCAACATGTAACGGATAAAGGAGGGGTGAACATGGCTTTTGTATCGATGAAAGAGCTTCTTGAAGATGCAAAGCGGGAGCAATATGCGATCGGCCAGTTTAATATCAATGGTTTGCAGTGGACGAAGGCGATTTTGCAAGCGGCGCAAAAGGAGCAATCACCAGTCATCGCCGCGGCTTCCGATCGCCTTGTCGACTATTTAGGCGGATTTAAAACGATTGCCGCCATGGTCGGCGCGTTAATGGAGGAAATGGCGATTACCGTTCCCGTGGTGCTTCATCTTGATCACGGAAGCAGTGCGGAACGCTGCAGACAGGCCATTGATGCCGGATTCAGCTCAGTGATGATTGACGGCTCTCATCAGCCGATTGACGAGAATATCGCGATGACAAAAGAAGTCACCGATTATGCCGCAAAGCACGGCGTGTCAGTAGAAGCCGAAGTCGGCACGGTCGGAGGAATGGAAGACGGGCTGGTCGGCGGGGTCCGCTATGCCGATATCACGGAATGTGAGCGGATCGTCAAAGAAACCAATATCGACGCGCTAGCCGCTGCCCTCGGCTCTGTACACGGCAAATATCAGGGTGAGCCGAATCTCGGATTTAAGGAAATGGAGGCTATCTCCCGCATGACTGATATTCCCCTCGTTCTTCACGGGGCATCCGGGATTCCGCAGAATCAGATCAAAAAAGCCATCACGCTCGGCCACGCGAAGATCAATATCAATACGGAATGTATGGTAGCCTGGACAAACGAAACACGCCGCATGTTTCAGGAAAACAGCGATCTGTACGAACCGCGCGGCTATATGACACCCGGCATTGGAGCCGTGGAAGAGACAGTGCGAAGCAAAATGAGAGAGTTCGGATCAGCCGGTAAAGCAGCTAAGCAGCAGGTCGGCTGAAGAGACCTGAAACCGCCGAGATGGCGGTTTTTTTGTGCGGTGTTGCGTCCGTACCCCCGAAACGATTATGATGATGGCAGCAGTGTAAGAAACGGGAGTGGTTCAGTTTGAATAAAATCATGATTGTAGAAGACAGTGAAGACATTCGCGGACTATTGCAGAATTATCTTGAAAAATACGGATACCAAACCGTGGTCGCCGCGGATTTCACGGCTGTTCTTGATGTCTTTTTGCGGGAAAAGCCTGATGTGGTGCTGCTTGATATCAACCTGCCGTCCTATGACGGCTATTATTGGTGCCGCCAGATCCGCCAGCACTCCACAAGCCCGATCATTTTCATTTCAGCCAGAAGCGGGGAAATGGATCAGGTGATGGCGATTGAAAACGGCGGAGACGATTATATCGAAAAACCGTTTTCCTACGATATTGTGCTGGCGAAAATCAAAAGCCAGATCCGCAGGGCATACGGAGAGTACGCCGCAAAACAGGGGGAGAAAGTGGTTGAATATGCCGGCGTGCAGCTCTTTGTGGAACGGTTTGAACTGCGCTTTCATGACGAAAAAAGCGAGCTTTCTAAAAAAGAAAGTAAGCTTTTGGAAGTGCTGCTGGAGCGGGGAGAAAAGGTGACGGGAAGAGACAGGCTCATGGAAAAAACGTGGGACACCGACATTTTCGTCGATGATAATACACTTAACGTGTATATCACGCGGCTCAGAAAAAAACTGCGGGAGCTGAATGCGCCTGTTTCGATTGAATCGGTGCGGGGCGAAGGCTACCAGCTGAGGGCGCAGTCATGAAGCTGTTTCTCCGGTCTCATACAGTGCTGATTCTGCTTTTTCTCCTTCAAGGGCTGTTTGTCTTCTTTTATTACTGGTTTGCGGGTCTTCATTCTTTTTCTCACTTGTTTTACATATTGGGCGTGCAGCTTCTTATTTTGGCGGGTTATCTTGCCTATCGCTGGTACAAAGACCGCGGTGTGTATCATTGGCTCAGTACAGGACAGGAAGGGACGGACATCCCGTATCTCGGTTCTTCAGTGTTTTGTTCAGAGCTGTATGAAAAGCAGATGGAGCTGATCCGGCTGCAGCACCAGAAGCTCCATGAGACCGAAGCCAAGCTTGACGCGCGGGTGACGTATATGAATCAATGGGTGCATCAAGTAAAGACGCCGCTGTCGGTCATTAATTTAATCATTCAGGAAGAGGATGAGCCCGTTTTTGAACAAATCAAAAAAGAAGTCCGGCAGATTGAGTTTGGGCTGGAGACGCTTCTTTATTCTTCAAGGCTCGACCTGTTTGAACGGGATTTTAAAATCGAAGCGGTTTCCCTGTCCGAGCTTCTCCAATCAGTCATTCAAAGCTATAAACGATTTTTTATTCAATACCGCGTTTATCCGAAAATGAACATTTGCGATGATCATAAGATTTACACCGATGCAAAATGGCTCAAATTTGCGATCGGCCAAGTGGTCACAAATGCGGTCAAGTATTCAGCGGGCAAGAGTGACAGACTTGAGCTGAATGTCTCCCGCGATGAAGACAGGACGGTGCTTGAAGTCAAAGATTACGGTGTCGGCATTCCCTCCCAAGACATCAAGCAGGTGTTTGACCCTTATTATACCGGTGAAAACGGACGGCGTTTCCAAGAATCTACGGGAATCGGCCTCCATCTCGTCAAAGAAATTACGGACAAGCTCAATCATACGGTGGACATCAGCTCGTCTCCCGGTAAAGGGACATCGGTTCGATTTTCATTTCTTACAAAAATGTAAGGCTGCGTTAAGAAAACAACATAGCTCGTTTTGTTTCCCCTTGATAACATGGATTTACGTCAAGGGGATTTTTATGTTAAATGCCCCGGCACTACATGAAAGCAGCCCAGATCAACAAGAATAAAACCATAAGGAGGATTTTCATGGCGAATATGCTTGAAGTCAAACATATAAATAAAACCTATAAAGGACAAGTGTCCTATCAAGCCTTAAAGCAAATTTCATTTTCAATAGAAGAAGGTGGGTTCACGGCGGTGATGGGGCCGTCCGGCTCCGGAAAAACAACCCTTTTGAATATCATTTCAACGATCGACCGTCCGGATTCAGGCGATATCCTGATTCACGGAGAAAACCCGCATCGCCTGAAGCGGACAAAGCTCGCTCATTTCCGCCGAAAGCAGCTCGGATTTGTGTTTCAGGATTTCAACCTTCTGGACACGCTGACGATCGGTGAAAATATCATGCTGCCGTTAACGCTTGAAAAAGAAGCACCGTCTGTAATGGAAGAAAAACTGCAAGGCATCGCGGAAAAGCTCGGAATCGAAGACCTGCTCAACAAACGGACGTTTGAAGTGTCCGGAGGCCAGCGCCAGCGGGCCGCCATCGCAAGAGCGGTCATTCATAAGCCGTCACTCATCCTGGCCGATGAACCGACGGGAAACCTTGATTCCAAAGCGTCAAAGGACGTCATGGAAACGATGCAGAGCCTGAATCAGGATGATCATGTCACGGCTTTGATGGTGACCCACGATCCTGTTGCGGCAAGCTACTGCCGCCGCGTCATCTTTATAAAAGACGGCGAACTGTTTAATGAGATTTACCGCGGGGAAAACCGCCAAGTATTTTATGAACAAATTCTTGATGTGCTGTCTATGCTGGGGGGAAACGCAAATGACCTTTCTTCAGTTCGCTTATAAAAACGTCACGAGAAACAAAAGGGCCTATCTTGCATTCTTTTTAAGCAGCGCCTTTTCCGTTTTGATTTTCTTTACCTTTGCGATGTTCCTGTTTCATCCGGCATTAAAGGAAGGCTACCTGAATAACATCGCCAAAAAAGGATTAACCGCCGCGGAATGGATGATCTTTGTTTTTTCTTTCTTATTTGTTCTGTATTCGGTTAATGCATTTTTGAAATCGAGAAATAAAGAATTCGGCATCCTGCTCATGCAGGGCATCACGCCGGGGCAGCTAAGAAAGCTCATTACTGCGGAAAATATGATCATCGGCGTCATGTCAATTGCAGCCGGCATTATCGGAGGATTCATTTTTTCAAAGACGTTCTTTACGGTCGGCGCTTATATTTTAGAAATGGACGCGCTGCCTTTGTATATGCCTTGGAAAGCGCTCGGTATTACGGCTGGCGGATTTCTGCTCTTATTTTTCCTTTTATCGCAGTTTACGATCCTTTTTGTCAGATCAAATACGGTTATCAAATTAATAAAGGGCACTGACAAGATTAAGCCGGAGCCAAAGCCGTCCGTGCTACTGTCCTTATTCGGCATCGCCTGTCTGTGCGGCGGGTACGGCATGGTCCTTAAAGGCAATGTCCACGGGACCGAACCGTTTATCATTTTACTGCTCACCGTTATCGGAACGTATTTCTTTTTCAGCCAAAGCAGCATATGGATTCTGCGCGCGCTGAAGAAGTGGAAAACCTTTTATCTGCGCGGGAAAAATATCATTTGGGTTTCTGACCTTGTCTATCGTTTAAAAGACAACGCCCGCCTGTTCTTTATTGTCAGCATGATTTCCGCGGTTGCGTTTACGGCTACGGGCGTGCTCGTGATGTACAAATCGACCGTCGGGGCGGAAGAGTCCGCTTATGAGATGGAGTATATATCTTACAGCGGCAATCCAAAAGAACAGACTCATTTGAAAAAAATTGACCATGAACTGAAAACACACGGCTTTACGTATAAGAAAGACGAAATAGATGTTTCTTATGTTCGCTATCAGGAAGGAGAAACTGTTCCCCCTGTTTACATGATCAGCGAATCGGATGTATCAAAATACTTCCATGTCAAGCTGAACGGCCTGAAAAATGATGAGGCTGTCTTTTTCCCGGGCACGTATGACCGCAATTTCAAAAACGAAGCGCCGGATCAGCTGAAGCTGCTGAACCAAAAAGGCAAGCCGTCTGACCAAAAACTGTCGGTAAAAGAAGTCAAAAAACCGCTGATTTCATTAAATGCCATCATCGCGGTGAACGATAAAACCTTTGATCAGCTCAAATCACTCGGTGATAAAGCGACATTATACGGCTACAGGTATGATCATTGGAAAGACAGTCTTGGGTTCAGCCAATCCTTGAAAAATGAGATTTACGGCAATTATATCGACGTGCATTCTGATTTTATGGCAAAAGCCGGGACTTACTATGATACGGTGCAGCTGCCGAGCTTAAGTTTATTCATCGGCCTGTTTATCGCGATCGTCTTCTTTATCGCGGCAGCAAGTTTCTTATATTTCAGGCTGTTCACCGATTTAGAAGAAGATCGGGAGCGTTACCGTTCGCTGGCCAAAATCGGTTTGAGTGAGCGTGAGATGTCACAAAGCGTGACGATACAATTGGCGATTCTCTTTTTCTTTCCATTTGTCATTGCTGTCATGCATACGCTGTTTGCCTTGAGAACATTGGCCGTGGATGGCTATTCCGTTGTAGCGGGACCGCTCAGTCTCACCATCGGAGGGTTTTTCCTTTTTCAGCTTCTGTTCTTCCTCGCGGTGCGGTCAAGCTATTTGAAAAAAATGAACAAGTAAGGGGAGTGCAAAGATGAAAAAAGCAATGGCAATCCTGGCCGTCTTGGCGGCGGCTGCCATAATATCCGGGCTTCTCTTTTTTCATAACGATGTTACAGACAGATTTAATCCGTTTATTCACCAGCAAGATGTCTATGTGCAGATTGATCGAGATGGCAAACATCTTAGCCCAGGCGGTACTGAGTATACATTAGACGGATATCTTGCATCCGGAAAAAAAGAAGAAGTGACCTTTTTCGCCGGTAAAGACCTTCGGAAGAACGCGTATTTGAAGGTGAAGGCAAAAGGAAAGTATGTCGAGACTTGGGAAGAAGTCAGGTTTGAAGATATGCCGCCCTCCGTACAGTCAGCATTAAAGTGAATCATAAAAAACGGCACAGTGTCATAACTGTGCCATTTTCTTTATTTTTTATTTTCTTCGGCCCGTTTGATCAGCATGTCGGTGATGATATCCACCTGTTTGCTGACAGAAATCGGATCGTACGGGTAGAACGTGTCAAAGTCATTGATAAACACGCGATTATGTTTCACAGCGTCTAGGTTTTTCCAAATGGAGGATTCCTTCAGCTTGTCGAGTGTTTTGCTTTCGCCTTTCGGATTGTAGTCCGTAATGAACATATAATCTGCGGCATACTCAGGAATGACCTCTTGAGAGAGCTGTTTCATCTCTCCTTTTTTGATGACATCTTGTTCAATTTTTTCAGGCGCTTTTAACCCAAGCGCATTGTATACAGCTTGGCCGCCGCGTCCGCCATTGTCATTGAAGACCCAGAATTCGCCCTTGTCCGTGTTTTCATAAATGCCGAAGGTCGCATCTTTGTCGATGACGCCGGCTATTTTCTTTTTGGCTGCTTCCGCTTTTTTGTTAAAGTCAGCCATAAATGCTTTTGCTTTATCCTTGGCACCCGCAATATCTCCGAACATTGCAACGGTATCTTCGACGTTTTTCGCGGTGTTATAAGGAACGACAACGGTTGGAGCGATTTTCTTTAATTTATCGACATTCTCTTCATTCATGACAACAATTAAGTCAGGCTGAAGCTCCATGACTTTCTCAACGCTGATCGGATCACCGACATCCTTTACATCTTTCAGCTTTGATTTTAAAAATGGATTATCAAATGACCATGAGCCCGAGCCGACCACATTTGCCCCGACAGACAGCAATTCCCCAGCATAAAAATCAGTGACGATGCGTTTCGGATGTGCAGGAATGTTGACGTTCCCTTTTGTTGATTTGTATGTTCTCATTTCTGTCTTTTCGGAAGCTGAATCACCTGAGCTTCCTTTCGAAGCCGTGCCGCTGCAAGCACTGACAAACATGAGGAGCAGCACCAGCATGCCCACGAGCAATGTGTTCTTTTTCATCAAGAACCCTCCAATATGTATTTTGATCCATTAGTAATGATTATCATTATCAATTAATAATATAGCAAGAAACCTGTTCTCCGTCTATCACTATTTTAAAGGGAGAAAAGTTTTTGTTATACAAGTGACGCGGTATTCTTAATCGATTATTATAGGTAAATAGGAGGAGGAAAATATGGAAATCACAAAAAGAGGTGCCGCATGGGAATGGCTTCATAGCTGGTGGATGCTGTTTATTTTCATGCCTTTTGCCATTACCAGTTTTTTTGCCTTTTTATTTATTGGCATCAAGGTTAGAAATAAAAAGTGGATCATGTACGGAATCATTTATTTTTTCGTATTTGCGTTTGCTTTCGTGCTGCCTGATCCGCCCGGATTGCTTATTGTGCTCCCGTTGTGGGCTGTGACGATTATTCACGGTTTTAAAGTGCGTCCGCTGTATCTGATTCAGCTGGATGTCTACAAAGACAATGTGGAGGCACGGGCCTTTGCTGAGGCAAGAAGTGAAGCCGAGAGCAGATTTCATGCGCCGAAACAGTCTATTCAAGATATACATATTCGCAAAGAACGGTAAGAAAAAAGCTCAACACTAAACATTGTGTTGAGCTTTTTATATGCTACTGCTGATAGGTATGCTGGTGGAATGGCGTGTTTTGGCCGAATGGAAGTGTAGATACATTTGTATTCATCACACTTGATTGTCCATTGAGTTCCTGCTGCATCTGGTTGCACATGTTGACAACCTGCTGGCATTTTTGAATGGCTGCGTCATGCCCTTGCAGCGCTTGCTGAATGGTATGTGCAGCTTGTTGTTCGTGATTGAGGATCTGCTGCAGCATTTGAATGTTTTGCTGCTCTTGATGAAGCATTTGACGATATTGGTTGCTGCTTTGCTGTGTTTGCTGAATAAGCTGCTGAGCTGTCTGGCGGCACTGGTTCAGCTGCTGCAGGCTGTGTTGCGTATTGTGCATAAATGACCCCTCCGTATGTTCAATTGACATTTGTCGGTATTATCATGCGACCCTAACCAAAAGAAATTCTGCAAAAGGGGAACTACAATTATTTTCCTTACCCCCTCTATCTTTGAATGAAATCGGCAAAGATTGTATACTTGTAAAAACCCTTTTTATGTAAATGTCCCGCTCTGCACATAAGAATAGCGGAAAACGAAACTCCGACATCTGGAGAATCGTATTCCGCTTTTTTCTTTTCTTGCTTCAGAAACCGCCTTCGCCCGCAGTAAATGGGATATTTAATCTGTTTTCTACGGCGCGGAGGCGCTGATTGAGCCGGTTTAAGCGGCGTGTATGGCGTTCAACAGTCTGGCTTAGCTGATTGACCTGATCGGCCATTCTTGCAATTTCCCGGTTTTGACGGCGATCCTCATTCGACAGACGGGTTAATTCTCTTGTCTGCTGTTCGTTTTGCCGTTCAAGAGCAGCGATTCTTCTTTCCAATGCCGGCTGTCTGTCCGTCTGGTATGGCTGGTATACATCCTGCTGCGGATATGGATTGTATTCATATTGGCTATAGTAGGGTTCCTGCTGAGGGAGCTGCGGGCTGTAATATTGATAAGGGTTCATGTAATCAATCTCCTTAAAAAGAAATGTGGGTGAATTCCTTATAATCTATGTAGTCATTGGCACAGTGCCACGGCATTCGCCTAAAAAAGTAAGAAAGGACGGTGATGACGCTGAGCAGAAAAGGACCTGTTATTGTGTTCCTGTCTGCTGTATGTCTCATCATTTCGGGCTGCCAAAAGCCAAAAGACGAGACGCCGTTTTATTACGGAACTTGGGATGAGGGCATTATCCCCGGTCCCATGGATGGCGTGAAATCAGCAACGGTCACATTTACCAAAGACAAGGTGCTGGAGACGGAGGTAATTGAAGGGAGAGGAGAGGTGCAGCTGCCCTTTATGGAATACAAGGTGATATCTCAAAGCGCTGACGGTTCCATTGAGATCCAGTACCTTGGCTCCTATTATCCGCTCAAAAGCAAACTGAAAAGAGGGAAAGACGGGACGTTGATATGGGAGCAAAATGGTCAGGAAAAAACGATGACAAGAATCGAGCCAAAGGCCGGCAAGGAGGAGAAACATGAGAAATAAAAAAGCGGAAAGACTGGTGTTAACAGGCCTTATTTTACATATCATTCAGTGGTTGTTGGTATTATGGGCTTTTCTCAAAATCAAACATGTATTTAGTGACTATACGATCTACAATCCGAATGTCATAAACGGAACAATGCAGTCGTTATCGTTTATGCAAATGCTGCGTTCTATGATGTACTCGGGCGCCATGGTGAATTATGTTCTGTTTTTTGTGATTGCATTGCTTATCTATTGTTTAGTGCTTCATGCGGTCATGATTGTTCTGGAAATGGCTGCTTATGTGATGATCAGACGGAATCCTTCATCTTCATGGGCATATTTTTTGACGGCGGCGGGTGTGAAGCTTGCAATCTTAAATATCACGGGTATTCCATTTTTAGCTGCCGGCTTCCTGCTGATGAAACAGAAACAAGCAGAAACCGGAGAAAAGGGTGCAGAACCAAAGCGAAAGCCGCGCACGCGGATCCGGAGACAAGGCAGACGTCTAAACAGAAACAGGAGAAAATCATCGCTTTCAGTTGAATATCAAAAAGAAAAAACGATATGATGGGACTATAGCCTGAAAACGACACGAAGGAGATGCAGGATGTACAAATTAATAGCAATTGATATGGACGGAACACTTTTAAATGATCATCATGAAGTGACGGCGGAGGTCCGCGACGCACTGCATGCCGCAAAAGCGGAAGGGGTAAAAATTGTCCTTTGCACCGGCCGGCCTATCGGAGGTGTTCGGAGATACTTAGATGAACTCAATTTAATTGAGGAAGGCGACTACGTCATTGCCTATAATGGGGCGCTTGTTCAAAATACGCATACAAAAGAAGTGGTGACGGAATTGTCTCTAGGATATGATGATTTGGCATCATTATATGATCTGAGCTTAGAGCTGAAGACACCGATGCACTTCTTCGACTCAGCCAACCTGTATACGCCTAACCGTGATATCAGCGAATTTACCGTATATGAGTCGTACGTGACACAGGTGCCGCTTCATTACCGCAAGATTGAGGAGATGCCTAAAGACATTCTCATTCCGAAGGTGATGTTTATTGATAAACCAGAGCACTTAAGCCGCGCCATTACATCGATACCGAAAGACGTGAGAGAAAAGTATACGATGGTCAGAAGCGCTCCTTTCTTTTACGAAATTCTGCATCCGGAAGCAAGCAAAGGAAACGCAGTGCGTCAGCTGGCGAATCTGCTCGGAATCGAGCAGGCTGAAGTCATGAGCATAGGCGACAACGGCAACGATCTGACAATGATCGAATGGGCCGGCTGCGGCGTTGCCATGGCAAACGCCATTCCGGAAGTGCTTGAGGCCGCAAACTTTCAAACGCGCTCCAATAATGAACATGGCGTTGCGCATGCGATTCACGAGCTTGTTTTGGCTAAATAAAAAATCCAGCCTTTTAAAGGCTGGATTTTTTCGTTTTATTGATATAATGTCAATTCTTTGACGAATCGATTTGACTTTCGTTATGCTGATAAAACCAATTCGTTCACAATATGTATGATATTAATCTGAATTGAAAAGGGGACTGATCAGATGTGCACAAGTCTTACATTGGAAACTGCTGACCGTAAACATGTATTAGCGAGAACAATGGATTTTGCATTTCAGCTGGGGACAGAGGTGATTCTCTATCCGCGCCGTTACAGTTGGAGTAGTGAAGCTGACGGAAAGGCCCATCAGACACAGTACGCTTTTATCGGTATGGGGAGAAAACTTGGTAATATTTTATTTGCAGACGGCGTTAATGAAAACGGTTTATCGTGTGCTGCACTTTATTTTCCGGGCTATGCGGAGTACGAAAAAACGATACGGGAAGACACCGTACACATTGCCCCGCATGAGTTTGTGACATGGGCGCTGTCAGTCTGTCAGTCTTTGGATGACGTGAAAGAAAAGATTCGATCTTTAACGATTGTAGAGAAAAAATTAGATCTATTGGATACGGTTTTACCGCTTCACTGGATATTGTCAGACCGGACGGGACGCAGCCTGACGATAGAACCGAGAGCAGATGGCCTCAAAGTCTATGACAATCAGCCTGGTGTCATGACGAACAGCCCCGACTTTATATGGCATGTAACCAATCTGCAGCAATATACAGGAATCAGACCGAAGCAATTAGAGAGCAAAGAGATGGGCGGATTAGCCCTTTCCGCTTTTGGCCAAGGCTTAGGAACTGTAGGCCTGCCGGGGGATTATACACCGCCCTCCCGGTTTGTCAGAGCTGTGTATTTGAAAGAACACCTAGAGCCGGCGGCCGATGAAACGAAAGGTGTAACAGCCGCTCTTCAAATTTTGGCAAATATGACGATACCCAAGGGCGCAGTGATAACGGAAAAAGACGAAATTCATTATACGCAATATACTTCCGTGATGTGTAACGACACGGGAAACTACTATTTCCACCACTATGACAATCGGCAAATCCAAAAAGTAAATTTATTTCATGAAGACCTTGACTGTTTGGAGCCTAAAGTGTTTTCCGCTAAAGCAGAAGAAAGTATTCATGAGCTTAATTAATTCACATCAATCAGCTGATTCCGGTTTGAATCCGGAGTCAGCTGTTTTTTTTATACGATCGTTACGGCGTCTGAGTGGATAGACAGTTTGCTAAAAGCGAAAGCAAAGGCAAGGAAATGGCGAAATCGTATATCAATTTTTTGAATAAAAACTGAGTCTTTGCTTCATCAGACTCAGTTTTCTTGCCGATATAGAGGTTATTGCACTAGTTGAATGAACCAATGCCGTTCCATTATGGTTACGCAAGGGTCTTTTCAGCTTAAATAGAAAAAATTAATCTCAACTCATTGACAAACTCGCAATACAAATGTACATTTTGATTTATTCATATTAAACGACTAGGAATATAGGAGTTTATTTTTCGGACTTTTCAGCCTAAAAAACATTATAAAAGGAGTAACGTCATGACAAGCAAAAAGAAGCAAATCAAATTAGGAGTTTTTCTTGCGGGGACCGGACATCATGTTGCGTCTTGGCGGCATCCGGACGCGCCTGCGGATGCGAGTATGAACTTGGATTATTTTAAAGAGCTGGCGAGAACAGCGGAGCGGGGCAAGCTGGATATGCTGTTTTTAGCAGACAGCCTGTCAATCGACAGCAAATCTCATCCGAATGTGCTTACAAGGTTTGAGCCATTTACTTTGCTCTCAGCTTTGGCGCAGGTGACTTCAAGAATTGGCCTGACAGCGACAGCTTCTACTACTTATAGCGAGCCGTTTCACATTGCCAGACAGTTCGCCTCACTGGATCACCTGTCCAACGGCCGTGCCGGATGGAATGTCGTGACCTCATCCATTGAGTCAACAGCGCTGAATTTCAGCGGGGAAAAGCATCTCGAACACCACTTGCGCTATCAGCGGGCAGAAGAATTTGTCGAGGCCGTAAAGGGGCTTTGGGATTCATGGGAAGAGGACGCCTTTATCCGCAATAAAGAAACAGGTGAATTCTTCGATAAAGAAAAAATGCACGAGCTCAACCACAAAGGAGATTATTTCTCAGTCCGCGGGCCTCTGAACGTTTCAAGAACGCCGCAGGGCCAGCCGGTCATTATTCAGGCGGGCTCATCAGGGGATGGGAAAGCGCTGGCTGCCAAAACGGCTGAAGTGATTTTTACGGCGCAAAACCATTTAGAATCGGCACAGGAATTTTATCAATCAATTAAAAAGCAGGCAGCCGAGTTTGGCCGCGATCCTGAGAAGATCGCGATCATGCCGGGCATTTTTCCGGTCATCGCAGACACTGAAGAAGAGGCGCGGGCTAAATATCAAGAGCTTCAAGATTTAATCATTCCATCTGTCGGTCTGCAAATCCTTCAGAATTATTTAGGCGGAATTGATTTGTCTGCATATCCGCTTGACGGGCCGCTGCCAAAGCTTGACGCGGATGCATCAAACGCGGTGAAGAGCCGATTTAAGCTTGTTCAAGAAATGGCTGAACGAGACAATATGACAATACGTGAGCTTTACAAATACGTTGCAGGCTCCAGAGGCCATCACATTTTTGTCGGAACGCCGGAACAGCTTGCCGACAAGATGCAGGAATGGGTGGATCATAAAGCTTGTGACGGATTTAATATCATGCCTCCGCTCCTTCCGGAAGGAATTGAACTGTTCGTTGACAAAGTGGTTCCGATTTTACAGGAGCGCGGCGTGTTCAGAAACGAATATGAAGGCACAACATTGAGAGAGCATTTTGGTTTAGAAAAACCGGTAAACCGTTATGCGAAGTAAGGAGGAACGCTCGATGAAGACGCAATATCGCCTCGCAGCTGAACGTGATGCCGAACAGCTTCTCGAGCTGACATGGCGCGCCTACGAACCGATTCGAAAGCTCGGCATTCGTTTTGCCGCGGCCCAAGCGGATCTGGATCTGGTCTTAAACAATATCCGAAAAAACGCCTGTTATGTCATGGAAGAAGACGGGCGGATCATCGCGACCATCTCCTTACGAATGCCTTGGGGACAGCAGCCTGGACCATATGGCGTTCCTCATATCTGGTGGTTCGCTGTTGATCCTGAAACCGGGCAAAAGGGAGTCGGGACAAAGCTGCTTCAATGGCTTGAGCAGACCATCCTGCGCGATACGTTAAAGGTTCCGTTTGTATCGCTAGGAACAGCGGATAAGCACCCGTGGCTGATCGAGATGTATGAAAGAAAAGGATATGTCCGAGCAGGCGAGAAGGATCTGGGCAAAGGACATATGACAGTCTATATGAAAAAACAACTGCGACATGACCTATAAAAGATAAAAGGCGGGAAAATCAAATGAAAATGAAAAAATGGACTGTGCTGTTAGTTGCTGCGTTATTAGCCGTGCTATCAGCTTGCGGCAATGGAAACAGCAGCAGTAAAGAGGATGACAACGTACTTCATGTGGGTGCGACCGGACAGAGCTACCCGTTCGCTTATAAAGAAGACGGAAAGCTGACAGGTTTTGATGTAGAAGTAATGGAAGCTGTTGCAAAGAAAATCGGCATGAAACTGGACTGGAAGCTGCTCGAATTCAGCGGTCTGATGGGAGAACTTCAAACAGGCAAGCTTGACACCATTTCCAATCAGGTAGCGGTGACAGATGAACGCAAGGAAATGTACAACTTCACAGAACCGTACTCTTATGCAGGAACACAGATTGTCGTCAAAAAAGACAACAACGACATCAAATCAGCAGACGATTTAAAAGGAAAGACAGTAGCTGCTGTTTTAGGTTCAAATCACGCGAAAAATCTTGAAAGCAAAGATCCTGACAAAAAAATCAATATCAAAACATACGAAACACAAGAAGGCACCCTGAAGGATGTCGCATACGGACGTGTGGACGCTTACGTAAACAGCCGAAGTGTGCTGATCGCGCAAATTAAGAAAACAGGCTTGCCGTTGAAGCTTGCCGGAGATCCAATTGTGTACGAACAAGTCGCATTCCCATTTGCCAAGGATGACGCGCACGACAAGACCCGTAAAAAAGTCAATAAAGCGCTCGATGAACTGCGCAAAGACGGAACGCTTAAAAAGCTTTCAGAAAAATATTTTAACGAAGATATCACAGCAGAACAGAAGCATTAAGAAACGGCGGTGAACCACCAGAATGAATACGATTGATTGGGAATTCATGATCTCTGCATTCCCGACTTTAATTCAGGCCCTTCCGATTACATTGTTTATGGCTATAGCAGCTATGATTTTTGCGATTATCGGAGGACTTATTCTCGCACTCATTACAAAAAACAAAATTCCAGTGCTTCATCAGCTGTCAAAGCTGTATATCTCATTTTTCCGGGGCGTGCCGACACTTGTGCAGCTGTTCTTAATTTATTACGGGCTGCCGCAGCTGTTTCCGGAGATGAGCAAGATGACAGCTCTCACAGCTGCCATTATCGGTTTAAGTTTAAAAAACGCCGCCTATTTGGCAGAAATCTTCCGCGCCGCCCTTAACTCTGTTGATGAAGGGCAGCTGGAGGCGTGCCTGTCTGTCGGTATGACGAAACTTCAGGCTTACAGACGAATTATCCTTCCGCAAGCAGTCAGAAATGCGATACCGGCAACGGGTAATACATTTATCGGCCTCCTAAAAGAAACCTCATTGGCATTTACTTTGGGTGTCATGGAGATGTTTGCGCAAGGTAAGATGTATGCATCTGGAAATCTGAAGTATTTTGAAACCTATTTGGCGGTTGCGATTGTCTACTGGGTTCTTACAATCATTTACAGCATCCTGCAGGACTTGTTTGAACGCGCCATGAGCAAGCCATACCGGACTTAGAGGTGAAATCAGTTGATAAAAGTAAAAAATATTCGCAAAGCGTTTAAAGATTTGGTCGTGCTGGACGGAATCGACCTTGAAGTAAAACGCGGAGAAGTGGTGGCGATCATCGGTCCGTCCGGTTCCGGAAAATCAACGCTTCTTCGGTGCTTGAATCTATTGGAGCGCCCCAATCAAGGCATCATTGAAATTGGAGAAGCCAAACTGAACGCGGAAAAGTTTACACGCAAGGAAGCGTACCAGCTCCGTCAGCAAACGGCCATGGTCTTCCAAAATTACAATCTGTTCAAAAATAAAACCGCCCTGCAAAACATTACTGAGGCTTTACTCACGGCTCAAAGAAAATCACGAGATGAAGCGAACCGCATTGGGATGGAGATTCTGAGGCAGGTTGGTTTAGAGCATAAAGCTGACAGCTACCCGATCACAATGTCCGGCGGCCAGCAGCAGCGAATCGGCATCGCGCGGGCACTTGCGGTCAATCCGCATGCGATTTTGCTGGATGAACCGACTTCGGCGCTTGACCCAGAGCTCGTGGCGGGTGTGCTTCAGGTCATCAAATCGATTGCGGAAAAACAAACAACAATGATCATCGTCACCCACGAAATGGCATTTGCAAGAGAGGTTGCCGATAAAGTGATTTTTATGGCAGACGGCCATATTATCGAGCAGGGAACGCCTGAAGAACTGTTTGACCATCCGAAAAACGAACGGACGAAACGATTTATCAAGCAGGTGGGAGAGCCTGCAGAGCTTATATAGAAGGGAAGAAGAAGAATGGCCGAAGAAGCGTTTCATACACGTTTAATCAATATGCGGCGTGACCTTCATGCACACCCTGAACTTTCATTTGAAGAGTTTGAAACGACAAAAAAAATCCGCCGCTGGCTCGAGGAAGAACATATAGAGATTCTTGAGGTTCCTCAATTAGAAACAGGTGTAATTGCGGAAATCAAAGGGCAGTCAGACGGACCTGTGATCGCGATACGAGCGGACATTGATGCGCTCCCGATCCAAGAACAAACGAACCTGCCGTTTGCCTCTAAGATTGACGGCGCGATGCATGCGTGCGGGCATGACTTTCATACAGCTTCCATTATCGGCACGGCCATTTTGCTGAATAAAAGAAGAGACGAGCTGAAAGGCACGGTCCGCTTTATCTTTCAGCCAGCGGAAGAAATCGCCGCAGGAGCAAGGAAAGTCATAGAAGCAGGCGTGCTAGACGATGTTTCCGCCATTCTTGGCATGCACAATAAGCCTGATTTGCCTGTCGGCACCATTGGGATAAAGGAAGGTCCGCTCATGGCAAGCGTTGACCGGTTTGAGATTGTTGTGAAAGGAAAAGGCGGACACGCCGGCATTCCCAATAACAGCATTGATCCCATAGCAGCGGCAGGCCAAATGGTCAGCGGTCTGCAATCTGTGGTCAGCCGCAACATCAGCTCACTGCAAAACGCGGTCGTCAGTATCACAAGATTACAGGCAGGCAGTTCATGGAATGTGATTCCGGACCAGGCTGAAATGGAGGGCACCGTTCGCACCTTCCAAAAAGAAGCGAGAAAGGCCGTTCCGGAGCATATGAAACGAGTGGCTGAAGGAATCGCCGCGGGCTACGGGGCACAGGCCGAATTCCGGTGGTTTCCTTATTTGCCGTCCGTTCAGAATGACGGCACGTTTTTGAACGCGGCGTCAGAAGCTGCGGCCCGGCTTGGCTATCAAACGGTTCATGCGGAGCAATCTCCGGGCGGAGAAGACTTCGCTCTGTATCAAGAGAAGATCCCGGGATTTTTTGTGTGGATGGGAACGAACGGTACAGAGGAGTGGCATCACCCGGCGTTTACATTGGATGAAGACGCACTGCAAGTTGCATCCAGCTACTTTGCTGAGCTGGCTGTTATTGTACTGGGGTCAATCAAATGATCCAAACAGAACTGACAGCAGGTCTTGCTGAGGCCGTAAGATTATCACAGCCTGAGAACGCCACTGACGCGATGCGTGAAGCCAAAAAGGGATTGCTCGATTTTACAGCCGCATCATTTGCCGGAAAAGAAGAAAACGGCATTCAAAAGCTTTTGCAGCTGATCGAAGAGGAAGGCGGCACGCCCCTTGTCCCTATTATCGGACAAGGGAAAAAGGCAGCGCCATTACAATCTGCGCTGCTCAATGGATTTATCGCCCATGCGCTGGATTTCGATGATGTCCATTCCGATGTAAGGGGACATCCGAGTGCAGTTATTTTGCCGGCACTCATTGCTTCAGCTGCCGCTCGAGAAAGTGACGAGCGGCTTCTTGGCGCTTATATTGTCGGTGTGGAAGTAATGGCAAGGCTTGGGGAGTCGATTGGCAGCCCGCACTATGAAAAAGGCTGGCACAATACGGGAACGCTCGGGGCCATAGCCGCCGCCTGTGCTGTAGGGTTCGCGGAGGAACTCACTCAAGAAGAAATGGAAAAAGCAATTGGTTTTGCCGCAACGCAGTCTGCCGGAATGAGGGTGCAATTCGGCACAGAAATGAAACCGCTGCACGCAGGGCTGGCAGCTCAATCAGGCTTACTTGCTGTTAAGCTGGCCCAATCTGATGTTGGAGGCTCTCGTACGGCACTGGATGGAGAAAAAGGTTTTTTCAGCCTATACGGTGATTTAGACAAGGCTCAAACCACGCTGTTAAGCCATTGGGGCAAACCATGGAGAATCGTGAAGCCAGGTTTATGGTTTAAAATCTATCCATTTTGTTCTGCGGCGCACCACGCGGCAGATGCCATTCGCGAGCTTATCTCTCAGGAAGCCATTTCTGCTGACAATACAGAACGGATTGAAGTCGTTTTTCCGCCTGGCGGAGATGCTGCATTAACGGCAAGATCACCAAAAACAGGAGAGGAAGGCCGCTTCAGCGTTGAATATGTCATTGCCCTTGCCCTGCACGGACAGAAGCTGATTGCTGACCATTTCAACAGCGAGCCAATACCAAATCATATGCAGGCCGCAATGCGTCATATTCAGCGTGTGTATGACAATCGCATTCAGCCAGCCTCTCAAGCGGTTCCGAAAGGCCGCTTCACCATTGTCCGGGCATTTTTATCAGATGGACGCATATGTGAAGCGCGGGTGGACTGCCCGAAGGGAGCTCCCGGAAACGGTCTGTCTGAAGAAGATGTAAAAGAAAAATTAAAATCAGCGCTGCCAAGTGATGTGCAAAAAGCATCGCATATCATAGAGGCCATTGAGTGCGCTGACATGAAAGAATTTATATCGCATTTAGATTAGAATCCGCCTCTCATCCCCGCCTTCAGATGATATGATAAAGCCAAATCATACGTTTGAAAAAGGAGAAAGGCCATGACGGTAAATGATGCGGTTGTATGTATTCTGGCAGTTTTTTTATTATTGGGAGCAGCCGATTATTGCTTGGGAAACAGGTGGGGGCTTGGCGAGCGGTTTGCGGAAGGCTTTAAGGCCATGGGGCCGCTTGCGCTGTCAATGGTCGGGATTGTGTCGCTGGCGCCAGTGCTTGCGGCCATACTGATACCCGTCGTGTCTCCGGTCTATGCCGCCATTGGCGCAGACCCTTCCTCCTTTGCCAACACCATTTTGGCCATTGATATGGGGGGCTATGCGCTGGCACAAGAAATGGCGAAAGATCCGGACGCCGGCTTGTTTTCATGGGTATTTCTGGGGACGATGATGGGGCCGGCGATCGTATTCACCATTCCCGTCGCTCTTGGCATAATTGAAAAGCAGGATCACCCGTATTTTGCAAAAGGCATTTTAATCGGACTGTGCACTGTGCCGATCGGATGCTTCGCAGGCGGGTTAGCTGCGGGATTTGAGATGGGATTGATCCTGAAAAACATTCTGATTCCAAGTCTTTTTTCTGCGGTTATCGCTTTTGGACTTTGGCGCTGCACCGACAAGACAATCCGCGTATTTCACGTTTTCGGGAAGGCTGTCAGTATTGTTGCGATCATTGGGCTTGTTGCTGTCTCAATTGAAACAATGACAGGCATTGTATTAATACCTGGCCTCGAAAAGATGGAAACAGGCATACAAACCGTAGGCACCATCGCGGTTGTATTGGCGGGCGCTTTTCCGCTGACAGCCTTTATCACAAAAGCTTTTGAGAAGCCGCTCCATACATTAGGCAGGCTGTTACACTTAGATCAGGCAGCGACAGCGGGAATGGTTGCTTCTTTGGCACATCTTATCCCCATGCTCGCCTTATTAAAAGACATGACGCCGAGAGGAAAGGTTATCAATGTCGCGTTTGCGGTCAGCGCAGCCTTTGTGCTCGGCAGCCATCTCGGCTTTGTGACGGGAATGAAGAAAGAAATGGCAGCGGCCATGATCGTCGGGAAATTAGCTGGCGGCATTACGGCTGTCGCGGCAGCTGCGTGGACGACACCCGCCTATACGGCCAAAAAGCAAAGACACGATTCTCTTGAAGGATAGTCTGTTTCAATTCTCCTCATTCGGGAAATGATACAGTAACGTTTCCGGAAAGAGGGTTGGGCACATGGATGCGAAGGACCAGTGCATCTCTAAAATAAAACAGGAAACCAAGCCTTGGATACAGCGATTCGGAAGGCTTGGTTATTTTACATTCGGCGGCGTTTTTATCTTGCTCGGCATTCTGGCATTGATGACGGCTGCCGGAGCTGGCAGCGGGGCAAAGGATTCAAGCGGAGCGCTCCAAACCTTATCACGCATGCCATACGGATCGATTCTGCTTTTCTTCATCGGGATCGGACTCATCGGGTATGTCATATGGATGGTGCTGAGTGCGGTTAAGGATACAGAGGGCCATGGCACGGGAAGACGGGGCCTGTCACGAAGAACGGGAAATTTGTTCAGCGCCGTCGTATACGCATCGATTGCGTGGAATGCCCTTCGTTTTGTCTTTGATCATGGGAGCGGCAGCACTTCAGAACAGACGTGGTCCGCTTATGTATTGGCGCAGCCGTTTGGCCAGTGGCTGACGGGACTCACAGGAGCGGGCTTTATCCTATTTGCGATGGTTCAATTCATGAAAGGTATTCGGGTTTCTTTTATGAGAGAATTCGATACGTCAAAAATGAGCAAAGAAATGATATGTATTGCAAAAAACACAGGACGCGCAGGCAACATCGCCCGTGCCATTATTTTCTCAGCCATCGGTTTCTTTCTCATAAAAACCGCTCTCACCTCTGATCCGGACGACACAAGAGGCTTTGACGGGGCGCTCGCCGAGCTCGCGCAGCAGCCGCATGGCAGAGTGATTCTGATCTTTTTGGCGTGCGGGCTTGTGTTATATGGAATATACGCCATCATGAAAGGCATTTATCAATATATGAAGTGGGAAAAATAAGCTCTGGGCAGATCTGTGCCAGAGCGTTTTTCAGTTTCTTGCAAATCAGGTGGATGAAAGCTGTTGCCAGCCTGTATAATAAAAGCAAATCAAAAGCAGGTTCACCATGAACTGATCCAAGGGAGGTGCGGAATGGATCGGGAAAAACAACAATTAAGCATAGAAGCGGCAAGGCTTTATTATCAGTCTGACTACAGTCAGCAGCAAATCGCAGAGCAGCTCAGCATTTCTAGGCCGACCGTTTCCCGATTGCTGCAATACGCAAAAGAAAAAGGATTTGTCCAAATTCGCGTGATGGACCCTTTTGAGGATTTAGATGCGCTCGGTTCCATGCTGGAAGAGAAATACGGGCTTCTCGAAGCGCACGTTGTGTTTTCTCCGACACCGGACTATGCAGCAATCACACATGGCTTGAGCCGTTACGGTGCAGAATATATGCATGAAACGGTAAAAGACGGCGACATCGTCGGCGTCAGCTGGGGAACCACCATGTATCAGATCGCGCAAAACATGCAGCCAAAGCAGGTAAAAGGCGTAGAGGTCGTCCAGCTGAAAGGCGGCATCAGCCATTCCCGGGTAAACACCTATTCAGCTGAAACGATTCAGCTGTTTGCAGAGGCTTTTCAAACGATGCCGCGCTATCTTCCGCTTCCCGTCGTGTTTGATAATGCGGATGTGAAGAAAATGGTGGAGAAAGACCGTCATATCGAGCGGATCATTGAGATGGGCAAGCAGGCGAATATCGCTCTTTTCACGGTGGGAACAGTCCGTGACGAAGCGCTGTTATTCCGGCTCGGCTATTTTAACGAAGAAGAGAAAGCGTTGCTGAAACATCAGGCTGTCGGAGATATCTGTTCGCGTTTCTTTGACGAGGAAGGGAAGATTTGCAGCACCGCCATCAATGACCGGACCATCGGCGTCGAGCTTGAGGATCTGAGGCTGAAGGAACGCTCTATATTAGTGGCCGGCGGAAGCCGAAAAGTGTCCTCCATCCATGGTGCGTTAACAGGAAAATATGCCAATGTGTTAATCATTGACCAGCATACCGCAAGGGCACTTGTTAATGATTTGTGACACCTTCAGACCGTTCGCTGAACAAAATTTCAATTACCAATTTACATATGTTCAAAAGTCGGGTATGCTAAAAAATATCTTAACAAAAAAGGAAGTGTGCGAAGGATGACATTAGCCAATAAAATTGATCATACAGCTTTGAAACCGCATACACAAAAAGCGGATATTCTGAAATTAATAGAAGAAGCGAAAACATACAAATTCGCTTCTGTATGTGTAAACCCGACATGGGTGCAGCTGGCTGCAAAAGAGCTTGAGGGAACAGGAGTTGACGTATGTACAGTCATCGGCTTCCCGCTCGGCGCCAACACAACAGAAACAAAAGCGTTCGAAACGAAGGATGCGATTTCAAAAGGCGCCACTGAAGTGGACATGGTCATTAACATCGCTGCTTTGAAAGACAAAGAAGACGACGTGGTGGAAGCGGATATCCGCGGTGTGGTGGAAGCTGCAGCCGGAAAAGCGCTTGTCAAAGTTATTATTGAAACATGCCTGCTGACAGATGAAGAAAAAGAGCGTGCATGCCGTTTAGCGGTTTCTGCGGGAGCGGATTTCGTGAAAACCTCAACAGGCTTCTCAACAGGCGGCGCAACGAAGGAAGATATCGCTTTAATGCGCAAAACAGTAGGCCCTGATATCGGCGTAAAAGCATCCGGGGGTATCAGAACGAAAGAAGATGTAGACACGATGATCGAAGCAGGTGCAAGCCGCATTGGCGCAAGCGCAGGTGTTTCCATTGTAAAAGGAGAGAACGGAGCCGGCGGAGACGATTATTAAGAAGCAGACGGAAGGCACTTCGCTTTCCGTGCCCTTCTTTTCTTTCCGGGGAAATAATAATGTAAGCGAATACAAATAAAGGAGAAACACATATGAAGTATTTGATTGGGATTATCGGTTTAATCGTGTTTTTAGGCCTTGCGTGGATCGCGAGCAGCGGCAAAAAAAGAATTAAGATCCGCCCAATTATTGTCATGCTCATTTTGCAGTTTATTCTCGGTTACATTCTCCTCAATACGGGGATCGGGAATTTTCTCGTAGGAGGATTTGCACAAGGATTCAGCTACCTGCTTGGCTATGCGGCAGAAGGAATCAACTTTGTGTTTGGCGGTTTGGTGAATGCGGATCAATCGACATTCTTTATGAACGTTCTCTTGCCGATTGTATTTATTTCAGCACTCATCGGGATTCTGCAAAAATGGAAGATCCTCCCGTTTATTATTAAATACATCGGCCTTGCCCTCAGCAAGGTTAACGGGATGGGAAGACTGGAGTCGTACAATGCTGTTGCATCTGCGATTTTAGGGCAATCAGAAGTATTTATCTCCTTAAAGAAAGAACTCGGTTTACTGTCACAGCAGCGGTTGTATACGCTTTGCGCTTCTGCGATGTCAACCGTATCCATGTCAATCGTCGGCGCTTACATGACGATGCTGAAGCCTGAATACGTCGTAACGGCTCTTGTATTGAACTTATTTGGCGGTTTTATCATTGCCTCTATTATTAATCCTTACGAGGTCGCAAAAGATGAGGATATGCTCCGTGTAGAAAATGAAGAAAAACAATCCTTCTTCGAAGTGCTCGGAGAATACATCTTAGATGGTTTCAAAGTAGCGGTTGTTGTCGCAGCGATGCTGATCGGATTTGTCGCGATTATTGCTTTGATCAATGGTATTTTTAACGCTGTACTCGGTATTTCCTTCCAAGACCTGCTTGGATATGTGTTTGCTCCATTCGCTTTTCTTGTCGGTATTCCATGGAATGAAGCTGTTAACGCCGGAAGCATTATGGCAACAAAAATGGTATCAAACGAATTTGTCGCCATGACGTCTCTTTCGCAAAACGGTTTTCATTTCAGCGGCCGTACAACAGCGATTGTATCAGTATTCCTCGTTTCGTTCGCGAACTTCTCTTCCATCGGTATCATTGCCGGTGCTGTAAAGGGTCTGAATGAAAAACAAGGAAACGTCGTTGCTCGTTTCGGTCTGAAATTATTATACGGCGCTACGCTTGTCAGCTTTTTAACAGCGGCAGTTGTAGGTCTGATTTACTGAACATAATCGAAAAGGATCGGTGACTATAATGAGAATGGTAGATATTATCATCAAAAAACAAAACGGAAAAGAACTCACCACAGAAGAAATCCAGTTTTTCGTGAACGGCTATACGGACGGAAGCATTCCTGATTATCAGGCAAGCGCGCTTGCCATGGCGATTTTCTTCCAGGATATGAGTGATCGTGAACGGGCGGACTTAACAATGGCTATGGTGAACTCCGGTGAAACGATTGATCTTTCTGCCATTGAAGGAATTAAAGTAGATAAACATTCAACCGGCGGCGTCGGCGACACGACCACACTCGTGCTTGCACCGCTTGTCGCGGCTCTTGATGTGCCAGTTGCCAAAATGTCCGGCCGCGGCCTCGGCCATACGGGCGGAACAATTGATAAATTAGAGGCGATCGACGGGTTTCACGTGGAACTGTCAAAGGAAGAATTTATTAAGCTAGTGAACCGCGACAAGGTTGCCGTCATTGGCCAAAGCGGCAACTTAACGCCAGCGGATAAAAAACTGTACGCCCTGCGTGATGTAACGGGCACGGTGAATTCCATCCCGCTTATTGCTAGCTCCATTATGAGCAAAAAAATCGCTGCCGGAGCAGACGCGATCGTGCTTGACGTGAAAACGGGAGCGGGCGCCTTCATGAAAACAGAGGAAGATGCGGCTGAACTCGCGAAAGCAATGGTACGAATCGGCAACAAGGTCGGCCGCCAAACGATGGCTGTCATCTCCGACATGTCCCAGCCGCTCGGCTTTGCGATCGGAAATGCGCTTGAAGTGAAAGAAGCGATTGACACGCTCAAAGGCGAAGGCCCTGAAGACCTGCACGAGCTTGTCTTAACACTCGGCAGCCAGATGGTCGTGCTTGCAAAAAAAGCAGGTACATTAGACGAAGCAAGAGCAAAGCTTGAAGAGGTCATGAAAAACGGCAAAGCGCTTGAGAAATTCAAAGATTTCTTGAAAAACCAAGGCGGTGACAGCTCGATTGTTGATGATCCGTCTAAGCTTCCGCAAGCGGCTTATCACATTGATGTGCCAGCCAAAGAAGCGGGTGTCGTCTCCGAAATTGTCGCAGACGAAATCGGCGTCGCAGCCATGCTGTTAGGTGCCGGACGCGCCACAAAAGAAGACGAAATCGATTTAGCCGTCGGCATCATGCTCCGCAAAAAGGTCGGCGACAAGGTTGAAAAAGGCGAACCTCTCGTTACGCTCTATGCCAACCGGGAAAATGTCGATGAAGTCATCGCGAAAGTATATGGCAATATCCGTATCGCAGCGGAGGCGAAGGCGCCGAAGCTGATTCATACGTTAATTACAGAATAAAAATAAAGCACATCCCATCCTGAGTGGGGTGTGCTGTTTTGATTAAAGGATGTGATCAACCTGATATTCCTCTTGTCCGATTTTTTTTGCTTTCGTAAGATTTCTTCTGAAATAGAAGATGAGATAGCATAGGATGATACAAGGGATTCCGCAGAAGAGAGCGATTCTTTGATTGGGATCAAAAGCGAGACCGATACAAGAAGCTGAACATAATAAAAGAGCGGCTATAGGCATAAGAGGATAAAGCGGTGTGCGAAATGTCAGATCTTTTACATTCCCCCCTTTTTTAAGAAATCTCTTTCGGAACAAGAGTTGAGACAGCGCAATGCTCATCCAGACCACGACCCCTGCAAATCCAGCAATCGCTACCATCACCACATAAACAGTTCCAGGCGCCACAATACTGGAAACGAGAGATAAACAAGATACAGCCATACTGATGATTAAGGCATGTAGTGGAATGCCTTTAGATGTGACTTTTTTAAAACGAGAGCTGATCATGTTTTCATTTGCTAACGACCACAGCATACGGGTTGAGGCATACAGGCCTGAATTGGCAACGGACAGCAAGGCTGTTAATATAACAAAATTCATAATATCGGCGGCGTACGGGATTCCGATTTCTGCAAATACTGCTACAAAGGGGCTTTCGATTACTCCTGCTTCTTTCCATGAAATCAGTCCGGATAATACGAAGACGGCACCGATGAAAAAAATGACTGTCCGCCATGCGACATTGCGGATGGAACGCGGAATATCCTTTTGAGGATTTGCGGATTCACCTGCTGTGACTCCGATTAATTCTGTTCCGGAAAAGGCAAAACTCACAGATATCATGGCGATAAATACAGCGAGAAAGCCGTTCGGAAACAATCCTCCATGACCTGTGAAATTTGAAAACATAGGGGCATCAGCCGTCCCGTTTAAAGAGATCAAGCCAAACATGGCGGCGCCTCCTAAAATGATAAATAAAATGATGGTGACAATCTTCACGCTCGAAAACCAAAATTCAGTTTCCGCAAATAATTTGACTGAAAATGCGTTGCATACGAAAAGAAGAGCTGCAAAAATCGCACTCCACATCCATACGCTGCTGTCAGGAAACCAGCGCTGCATGAGAATACCGGATGCGGTAAACTCAGAACCTACCGTCACCACCCAATTCACCCAGTACATGATGCCGACCATAAAACCGGTAGATGGCCCGATAAATGTTGTGGCGTATTTTTGAAAGGAACCGGTCACCGGCATGGCGACCGACAATTCACCAAGACATTGCATGACGAGGTACATCATCAATCCGCCGATTAAATAAGCGAGTATCGTACCGCCGGGACCGGCTTGGCTGAGCGTATAGCCCGTACTGAGGAAAAGTCCTGTTCCGATGACGCCTCCCAATGAAATCATAAATAAGTGCCTGCTTTTCATTGTCCGTTTTAGCTGATGGCCGCTTTTCTCTTGAAGACCCACCGTTTCGTCCTCCTTTTAGCTGCCGTTTATCAGGCAGATGAGTTTTCTTGTAACCAAAATACAACCTGCCGGAAGATCACTTGAATCGGGAGCGTTTCATTCCTTTTAATGCGTGTAACAGAACGTGAGCTGCGGCTCTGCTTGTCATATCTCGAAAATCGAGGGTGGGATCAACTTCAACGATTTCGATCCCTGCGACATTGGGCTCTTGTGCGA
Source organism: Bacillus sp. 7705b (assembly GCF_002289525.1). NCBI lineage: Bacteria > Bacillati > Bacillota > Bacilli > Caryophanales > Bacillaceae > Bacillus > Bacillus sp. 7705b. Next base: position 108,185 of record NZ_NSDH01000003.1, read on the forward strand.
TGTACTTGATTGCTTCGAGTAATTCGTCTGTATAGAGGCCGCCCGGGCCAATCGCTGGACAGCCGGGTGCATGGGACTGGTCTAAGACATCCATATCAACAGATATGAAAATGAAGTCTGTTCTAGTTTGAACGGCAGGCAGGATCTCTTTAATGGTCGGGATCAGTCCTTTTTCACGAATCATTCCCATCGTGCGGATGTCCACGTGATGATTTTTCGCGTATGTTTCATAAGCCAAGCTGTTGCTGAATTCTCTGATACCCAGTTGAATCAAATGCTGGCCTTCTATGATCTCTTCATCCAAAAGGCGACGGAAGGGGGTGCCGTTTGTCGGCCCTCCGTCCTCCGTGTTCCGCACATCATGATGGGCATCAAATTGAATAACGGCTGTCGTTCCTTTCGTTTGCGCAATCGCTTTTATGGTGGAGTAGCTGATGGAGTTATCTCCCCCGAGTATGAGCGGTACCCAATCTGGGTGATCTGAAAGCAGAGCATGCATGGTTTGGAAGATTTGATCATGTGATTTCACGATATCAGTCACATGAATATCGACATCCCCCAGATCATAAAGAAAATCTGATACGACATGTTCCCCAAGCTCCGCAGAATAAGCAGATGAATGTTTTAGAGCCTGGCGGATTGTTCCGGGGGCGAAGGAAGCGCCGGAATGACTGATGGATGATTTTGACAGGGGGGCACCTATCAGCGCCGGCCCCTTAATGCCTTGGCCGTCCCATTTTTCTATCAGATCGCTCATTTTCGTTACATCCCGGTCTTTAAACAATGAACCGGCCTCTCTGAGAAAAGGGTATTTATCCAAGAATGGCTCCCTCCCTGTTGACAACAAATGTCCCATTTTTCATGACTTGATGTACATGATTGACGCCGTAGTGATACGGAATATACATGTAATTCGAGGCTTGCCAAATGACAAGATCAGCTGAGCGGCCAGCTTTGAGCTGCCCTGCTTCTTCGCCTTTTCCTATGGCATATGCGGCGTTGACTGTGACGGCATGCCATATTTCTTCTGCGGTCATTTTCAGATGAAGCGCGGCAATCGACATGATCAGCTGAATATTTTCAGTTGGGGAGCTGCCCGGGTTAAAGTCCGTTGCCAGGCTCACACGTACGCCCGCATCAATCATGTCTCTTGCCCTGGCATATGTGTGTTTGCCGAGATAAAATGTCGTGCCCGGCAAGAGGACGGCGATGGTTCCTGATTCAGCCATTTGCTGTATGCCTTCATCAGAGGCGCCCACCAAATGATCGGCTGAGACAGCTCTTAGCTCAGCCGCTAATTCAGCTCCTCCAAGAGGATCAATTTCATCAGCGTGGATTTTTAATCCGAATCCCGCCTCAGCCGCTTTTTTTAAGTAACGTCGGGATTGACTGACTGTAAAAACGCCTGTTTCTGTAAAAATATCTGCAAAGGCTGCGAGCTCCCCCTCTTTTATTTCTGGCAAGAGATCCAGCATGCGATCTAAAAATTCATCGGGGCTGTCCTTATCTTCAGGAGGAATGGCATGAGCCCCCATGAATGTGGAGACAAGGTCAATGGGCTGGCTCTCATGCAGTTTTTTCACGACACGCAATTGTTTCAGCTCAGTATCTTTATCTAAGCCGTAGCCGCTCTTCACTTCAGCCGTGGTCGTGCCGTATGACAGCATTCTTTGCAGATGAAAACGGCCTTTTTGCAGCAGCTCTTCTTCTGAGGCGGCCCGGGTGTCTTTGACAGTGGACAAAATACCGCCTCCCTGCGCCAGAATATCTAAATAGGGGATGCCCTGAAGCTTTAGATTCATCTCCTTTTCCCGAGATCCGCCAAATACAAGATGGGTATGCGGATCGACGAGGCCCGGCGTTACAAGCCGTCCCGAACAGTCAATGATGTCGTCTGCCTCGTAATCGGCTTCAGTCCCTTTTTTTCCGGCGAACACAATCTTCTGTTCGTGGATTCCGACAACAGCGTCTTCGATCACATGAAGATCCTGCATGCTGTTGCCCGCGCGCGGGCCGCTGCTTTCCATCGTTAAAAGCTGACCGATGTTGATGAGAATCGTATCAATTTGTTTCGGCATGTTATCACTCCCTTATTTTTGCATCGGCACGATAATGTCCTGCTTCTTCGCTACTTCAACGGCACGTTCATAACCCGCATCCGCATGGCGGATAATGCCCATCCCCGGATCGCTCGTTAAGACCCTGGCGAGCCGTTCGTCAGCCAGCTCACTTCCATCGGCAACTGCGACCATACCGGCATGCAGAGAATAGCCCATTCCGACGCCGCCGCCATGGTGGAAGGAAACCCAGCTTGCACCCGCGGCCGTGTTGACAAGCGCATTGAGCACAGCCCAATCGCCGACAGCGTCACTTCCATCCTTCATCGCTTCAGTTTCCCGGTTTGGAGAGGCGACAGACCCGCAGTCCAAATGATCTCTCCCAATCACGACAGGCGCTTTTAGCTCCCCGTTTCGGACCAATTCGTTAATGGCAAGGCCCATCTTTTTTCGTTCTCCATATCCAAGCCAGCAAATGCGGGACGGCAAGCCTTGGAACGTGACTTTTTCCTGTGCCATATCGATCCAGCGGTGAAGGGCCTTGTTTGCCGGGAACAGTTCTTTTAATAACGCATCCGTACGGTAAATATCTGCCGGATCACCGGAAAGTGCCGCCCAGCGGAATGGTCCTTTTCCTTCACAGAATAAGGGACGGATGTAAGCAGGGACAAACCCCGGAAAATCGAAGGCATTCTCCAGGCCTTCATCTTTAGCAACTTGCCGGATATTGTTGCCGTAGTCAAATACAATTGAGCCCTTTTGTTGAAATGCCAGCATGGCTTCCACATGTTTTTTCATGCTTTGTTTCGCAAGGCGCACATAAAGGTCTGGATTGTCTTGACGCAAGCGATCGGCTTCATCAAGTGAATAGCCCTCGGGAACGTAACCGATTAATGGGTCATGGGCAGACGTCTGATCGGTGACGATATCAATGGTGACGCCGCGGTTCAGAAGGATATGGTGAACCTCTGCCGCGTTTCCGAGAAGAGCGATGGAGAGAGGTTTTCCTGCCAGCTTTGCCTCTTCAGCCCACGCTAAGGCTTCCTCAATCGACGCTGTTTTACGGTCACAGTATTTCGTTTCAATTCGTTTGTCGATTCGATTTTCATCAACCTCGACGGCAATCACAACTCCGTCATTCATCGTGACAGACAGCGGCTGGGCGCCTCCCATTCCGCCGAGACCGGCTGTCAGCGTCAATGTTCCTTTTAAGCTGCCTCCGAAATGCTGTCTCGCGAGCTCAGCGAAGGTTTCATACGTTCCTTGCAAAATGCCTTGTGAGCCAATGTAAATCCAGCTGCCAGCTGTCATTTGCCCGTACATCATTAACCCTTTTTTCTCAAGCTCGTGGAAATGCTCCCAGTTCGCCCACTTTGGAACAAGAACAGAGTTTGCTAAAAGCACGCGCGGTGCCTGCGGGTGCGTACGGAACATGCCAACGGGTTTTCCGGATTGCACGAGCAATGTCTCATCATGTTTTAGTGTTTTCAGAGAATGCTCAATGGCGCGAAATGCATCCCAATCCCGAGCGGCTTTGCCAATCCCGCCGTATACGATTAGGTCTTCGGGCTTCTCGGCGACATCTGGATCAAGGTTGTTGCGAAGCATCCGAAGCACCGCCTCTTGTTCCCACCCTAAACATTCAAGCTCTGTCCCCCGGTTGGCACGGATTGATTTTTTTACATCAGTCATATGTTCATCCCCCTCAATTCTTCGTTCTGTTGATATGGTAATAAAGATTCCTTCTTCAGCCAGGCAGTCAAGCATTCGATGTCATAGGAAAAAACACGGTCCTGCTGAATGGACGGCACGACTTTTCTCATTTCTTGAAAAAGCTGTTTGGTGTAGGACGCTGCATGTTCTATGCCTCTGTATTCAACAGCCTGCAATGCGCAAATCGCTTCAATCGCAATCACTCTTCTCGTATTCGCGATCACCTGATAAGCATGCCGAGCGGCGATGGTTCCCATGCTGACATGGTCTTCTTGGTTGGCGGATGACGGAATAGAATCCACACTTGCAGGATGGGCCAGTGTTTTATTTTCAGAAACAAGCGAGGCAGCGGCATACTGCATGATCATTGCACCGGATTGCAGACCGGGATGAGGGCTTAGGAACGGCGGCAGGTCATTCAGCTGCGGGTTTACAAGGCGCTCTATCCTGCGCTCTGCGATATTCGCAAGCTCTGATACTGCAATTTTTAGAAAATCCATGGCAAAGGCGATCGGCTGCCCGTGAAAGTTTCCGCCAGAAATGACTTTGTCACCATCATTGAAAATAAGAGGATTGTCCGTAGCTGCATTCATCTCAATCTCTAATTTTTCCTTCACGTAGCCTAACGTCTGCCAGGTCGCACCGTGCACTTGCGGAATACAGCGCAATGAATATGCATCCTGGACACGCAGTTCTCCTTGAGAGGTCGTCAGGCTGCTGTCAGATAGATAAAAACGGATTCGTTCTGCGACATCGATCTGCTCCTGATAACCGCGTGCGGAGTGAATATCCTCGTCAAACGCATCGATAATCCCGCGGAGCCCTTCAATCGTTAAGCTGGCAATGCGCTCTGTTTGGTAGGCTAGTTTTTCCGCTTCAATGTATGCGACCACACCCATAGCGGTCATAGCCTGTGTGCCGTTAATCAGGGCAAGCCCTTCCTTGGATGTCAGCGCTACCGGCTGAATGCCGGCTTTTTTCAAGCCTTTCATTGCCGGCATCCTTTCTCCCTCAAAAAAGACTTCTCCTTGCCCGATCAGTGCAAGCGCCAGATGGGAGAGCGGCGCCAGATCCCCGCTTGCACCAAGTGATCCCTGCTGGGGAATGACAGGATGGACACGTTTATTTAAAAAAGCAAGCAATTGGTCAATCAGCTCAGCACGTACACCGGAAAATCCTTTTAACAGCGCATTGGCGCGCAAAAGCAGCATGGCCCTGGAAACACACTCAGGAAAAGGATCGCCGACTCCGCAGGCATGAGAAAGAATTAAATTCAGCTGCAGCGCCGCCGAGTCTTCCTTCTGAATCAGGACATCACTGAATTTGCCAAATCCGGTGGTAATGCCGTATATTGTCTTTTCTTCGTGAACAATCCGCTCCACTGCCGCTCTGCTTTTTTTCACACGCTCCATACTTTCTTCGGAAGCCGCTGTCTCTTCAAAATCAAACAGCACTCGCGCGACGTCGGCTGTTGTCAATGAAGAACCGTCTAATGTCACCATAAGCCCAACTCCTTTGTCTTTACTTTGGTAAAGCGCCCATACAAAAAGGGGCTATGCTGTGAAAATCTGATTTCACGCATAGCCCCCTATCGTCTAAGATCTATGGGCTGTTTCATATGTGATTAATTCCAACGCCGAATGTTTCATGCTCAAGTCCTTTAATCGGCGCCCCGATTGTTCCGTAAAGCGAGACAGCAATCCAATCGCCTTCCGCTTCGCTTTCATAAGGATTTCCCCTCAAAACGGCGAACCTCAGGCCAACCGTCCGAAGCAGCGATCCAAGCAGCATTTCACCTCTGGTCACGCCATGTAAAGCCTCCATCGTCGCATGATAAAGCGCATGTGACTCACGGTAACCCTCTGATTGAATGACTCCGCTCTTTTTGGAAGCGGTTTCAATTGCGGCTACTACTTTATGCGCGTCCATTGATCCTACCTTGCCGAGACAGACCTTCCATCCATCTCGCTCCAGCTCCTCGACCTGTGAACGTTCTTCAGCTTCATGAAGCAGCAGAAGAACAGACAGCCGGCCGATCCGGCGCTCTTTGTGCAGTGTCATATGAATCACTCAATTCCTAAAAATTCTGATAACTATTAACTGAGTATTATATTAATTGTTTCAGCAATAGAAGTCAAAAGGTTTTTTACAGTCTTTAACAAGTTAGATTGGTATTGTGATATCGTGACGCAGAAATCTAGCACATTGCACACCATAGCAAGACAGGTGTGCGGGCGGCTGCTGTCGTACTCTAGATATGAGTTCAAATAGAAGGGGAGCGAAGTGCAGTGAAGAGCTTACATTGGGGAATCATCGGCCTTGGCGCAATCACCTCAGATTTCGCCAAAGCGCTGAGAGAAGTAAACGGAACGGTCTATGCTGCAGGGTCACGAAGCTTGGATAAAGCCAAGGCGTTCGCCAAGGAGCATCATGTGGAAAAAGCCTATGGCAGCTACGAAGAACTGCTGCTAGATGAGAATGTTGATATTGTCTACATTGCCACTCCGCATTCAAACCACTATGAATATATAATGAAAAGCCTTCAGCATCACAAGCATGTTCTTTGTGAGAAGGCCATTACCGTCAATGCGAGACAGCTAAAGGAGATCATCGGTTTGGCTAAAGAAAAACAGCTTATTGTATCTGAAGCGATGACCATCTACCATATGCCGCTGTATAAAAAACTCCGGGAGATCGTAAAGGCGGGTCGCATCGGGCCCCTTAAAATGGTTCAAGTCTCCTTTGGAACGTGCAAGCCATACGACGTCACAAACCGGTTCTTTAATCAGGAACTGGCTGGCGGCGCACTCTTAGACACAGGAGCCTATGCGCTCTCGTTCGCAAGATATTTTCTCACGAGCCAGCCGAATGAGATCCTCAGCACGGCCAAGCCGACTGATACAGGTGTAGACGAGCAGTCAGGCATCATCTTAAAAAACACCGACAGCGAAATAGCCGTCATATCGCTGACCATGCGCGCAAAAATGCCAAAAAGAGGCGTAGTCGCTGGAGAAAACGGCTTTATCACAGTCGACGATTTTACAAGGCCGGACAAAGCACTCATTACGTACGCCAATGGAAAAACAGAGGTGATTGAAGAAGGAGAAACTGCAAAAGGGTTGAACTATGAAGTAGAGGATATGCAAAATGCAGTCCTGCATCAAACAGGCAGCCAAACCATCAGTCTCTCCCTGGATGTCATGAGCATCATGGACAATGTAAGACAACAGTGGGGAATCACCTATCCGTTTGAATATGAAAACATCCGGCCTTCCTAAAGGGCGGGTGTTCCTTCATGAAATGTAAGCGCTTAAAAATTTAATAAAAAAGAGAGGCGAACTGTTCAGATGTTCAACCGATTGTTTCGTGTATGTTTTCTTGCTGCTCTTCTCATGGCTTTCACCCTGCCCAACGCTGCCCATGCACAAAAGGCAGAAAAACCCGTCTTTAAAGAAGTCAGCGTCCATGATCCTTCCATCATTGAGACGAACGGCAGCTTTTATGTTTTCGGATCTCACTTAGCTTCAGCGAAAACAAATGACCTCATGCAATGGCAGCAGCTGACTAGCAGTGTCAGCAACAATAACCCTCTTATTCCCAATGTCTATGAAGAATTAAAAGATACCTTCGAATGGGCGCAATCCGATACCCTGTGGGCGGCTGATGTCGCGCAGCTGGCGGACGGCAAATACTATATGTACTACAATGCCTGCCGCGGTGACTCACCAAGATCCGCCATGGGAGTGGCCGTCGCTAACAACATCGAAGGGCCCTATAAAAACAAGGGCATCTTTTTGAAATCAGGCATGGAAGGCACAAGCAATGACGGAACACCGTATGACGCAACAAAACACCCGAACGTCGTAGACCCGCACACCTTTTTTGATAAAAACGGCAAGCTGTGGATGGTGTACGGTTCATATTCAGGCGGCATTTTCATCCTGGAAATGAATCCGAAAACTGGCTTCCCGCTCCCTGGACAGGGGTACGGCAAAAAACTGCTCGGCGGCAACCACAGCAGAATCGAAGGCCCATATATCCTCTACAATCCAGACACCAACTACTACTACTTATACCTATCATATGGCGGTCTAGACGCAACAGGCGGCTACAACATCCGTGTCGCCCGCTCCAAACAACCAGATGGCCCGTATTATGACGCAGAGGGCAATCCAATGATTGATGTCAAAGGCAAAGAAGGCACATTCTTCGATGACCGCTCCATTGAGCCGTACGGCGTCAAACTCATGGGCAGCTATTCATTTGAAACAGAAACTGAAAAAGGAGCCGGATACGTCTCACCGGGCCACAACTCAGCCTATTATGACGAAAAAACCGGCCGTTCCTATTTAATCTTCCACACCCGCTTCCCGGGCAGAGGTGAAGAACACGAAGTCAGGGTCCACCAGATGTTCATGAACAAAGACGGCTGGCCGGTAGCAGCGCCATATCGATACGCAGGTGAAACACTGAAAAAAGTAAAGCAAAAAGACATCACAGGAACATACAAACTCATCCAGCACGGAAAAGACATCTCAGCCGACATCAAAAAAACCATCAACATTCAGCTCAACAAAGACCACACCATTTCCGGGGAAATGACCGGAACGTGGAATAAAACTGGAAATGACGCAGCCGAAATCACGTTAGCCGGCAAGACGTATAATGGCGTATTTTTACGCCAGTGGGATTCGGTGAGAGAGAAGAATGTCATGACGTTTAGTGTGTTGAATGGCAGCGGTGAGGCTGTTTGGGGAGTAAAATTATAAGTTAAATTATGTTTGAGAACCTTTTCTTGATTTAAGAAAAGGTTCTTTTCTTACTTACTACTCTAATAGGTATTTTGATAATCTCTTATTAATTTTGTATACTATAACAAAAAATAACAATTTTATATAGATAAATAAGATGTTTTTGGAGGGAATAATTTGTCGGGTGTAAGCATTGAGGTAGGTAATACAACATATTCTGAGCAAATTAAAGAATGGCGATTATCTAAACGTGATAATGCTAAAATAATTGTTCATATTACATTGAAAAGTGGAATGAAGAAAAGTGAAGAGTTAGATAGGTGTATAATTAGACCTGTTCGAGAAATGGCCATTAACAAACAAGAACGACTTGTTTTAAAGGGAAATGTAAAAGCGAATATTGAAAACGTTATAATATATGGAGATAAATATGCCGTTTTGAATTTTAGTGGAAATGATCAGAAATATATTTATAAAGAAAAAGATATTGAAAAGATTACTTTGGGTAATGCAAAGTTTAAACATTTATTAGATTATTTTGGATATATAGCAGCTGTTAAAGATAAAACACAAAATGATATCCCACCTATTTTGGAAGGTGAAATTCAGCGTATGCCATTGAGAATAGAAAGTGCTCTCTATGCTTATTTTTCGAAGGAAAGTCGAGCATATAAGGATTCAGAGACACTCCTTTTTCCTTTTGGTTTAAACCTAAGTCAGATCCAGGCAGTTCAATCTGCTTTTTCTTCTCAAATAAGTGTAATTGAAGGCCCTCCTGGTACGGGAAAAACACAAACTATTTTAAATCTAATCACTAATTTAATGATGAAAGGAAAGAATGCTGCGATTGTCTCAAGTAATAACTCTGCAGTTGACAATGTTAGAGAAAAAATGAAGAAAGCAGGCTACGATTTTCTTCTTGCATCATTAGGTAGCCAAGATAATCAAAAAAAATTCTTTGAGAAACTTCCGGAATTTCCTCAAAATATAGCCGAATGGAAGATTGAGAATGAGAGAGAATCAGAGTTACTGAAAAGCCTCTTAAATGATGTAGAATCTATTAAAGAACTATTAAAGTTACAAAACAGACAAGCAGTAATAAAACAGCAAATAAAAGACCTAGAAACAGAGGAAAAATATTATAAACAACATTTTGATTCATTAGAAACAATAAAGCCAAAGCTTTTACCCTTTTATAAGTTTAATAATTCTAAGATTCTAAATTTTATGGTTGATGAAGTACTCAACAAACAAAACCGTATGAACTTCTTTAAGAAAACAAAATATCTTTTCTACTATGGATTATATGACTTCAAACAAATAGGGGACAGTTTAAATAAAGAGAAAATGCTTTCTCAACTCCAATATCAATTCTATAAGCAAAAACTAATTGAATTAAATACCGAGTTAAGTAAAATAAATCAAATGCTACATGCCAAAAATTTTGACGCGCTAAGTAATCGAATTCAAAATTACTCTACATTAATTTTCAAAAATTATATACATAATAAACAAAAAACGATTAAGAAAGAGATTTTTGAGCACAAGAAATATAAAGATGCAAAGCAGTTTGATCGATTTATAAATCGATATCCTATTATTCTGAGTACTGCATTCTCTTTAATGAAATCAATTCCAGATGGTTTCTTATTTGATTACTTAATTGTAGATGAAGCCTCACAGTTAGAATTGATGCCAGGTATCCTTGCTCTAGGTTGTGCTAAAAATGTAATTATTGTTGGAGATACAAAACAACTACCTCACATACCAGATAAGAACATATCAAAGGGAGAAATGGGAATCGAACCTTGCTTTGATTATGTAGAAAATAGCCTGCTACATTCAATTTTAAAAGTATATGAGAATAAAATTCCCGTTACTTTGTTAAAGGAGCACTATCGTTGCCACCCTATGATCATCAAATTTTGTAATGAACAATATTATGAAGGCAATCTCATTCCGTTGACTAAATATGATGAAGTAGAGGATTCTTCAATTATTTTAATAAAAACCGTTAAAGGAAATCATATGAGGTTTCAAGGCGGACGACACAATGTTCGTGAATTGGATTCTCTTGAAGAGGCAACGATTAGAGAGAAGGTTTTCCCACATGATTTTGATGATATTGGATTTATTGCTCCTTATAGAGCCCAGATACAAGCAGCTAATCGTTATATGAGAGAAGAAATTATTAAAGATACTGTACATAAGTTTCAAGGAAGAGAATGTGATGGGATTATTTTCTCCACAGTACTTGATGATAAGGGTGGTAAAAAGGATATTGAATTTGTTGATAGTGCCACTTTAATAAATGTAGCTATATCGAGAGCAAAAAAACGTTTTGTTTTAGTATCTGCCGTCGATATTTTCAAGAGAAGTAACAAAGAAATCTCCGAGTTAATACGTTATATGGAATATTATACAGAAGCTAGTTTATATCATGAAAGTCAGGTCATTTCTGTGTTCGATTTACTATATAAAGAATTCTCCGAAGTTTTAGTGCAACGAGAAAATAAACTGCGAGAGAGTGACTCAAAGTATAAATCTGAAAGGATTATTGCAAGTTTACTCAGAGATATTCTTAAAGAAGAAGCCTATAAAAAAATTGAGTTTAGAAGGGAGTACCGTTTAAAGGACTTATTTAACGATACCTCTCATTTAAATCAAGAGGAACAAAAGTTCGTTAAAACAGTAGCTCGATTTGATTTTTTGCTTTATTACAAAATGGGGAATGAACCTGCTGGTGTAATAGAGGTAGACGGTACTGCTTATCATTATTCAAATGACCAGAAAAGACGGGATCAATTAAAAGATTCTATTCTGAAGAAATCGGGGATACCTTTTACTAGATTAAGGACAAATGAGAGTGGCGAGACTGAAAAAATAAAAGTACTGCTAAATTCTATTTTAAAACGAATAAGTTAAAGAATGATTAAAATACTAGCAAGGGATAAGTGAATATTGCTTAAATAGTTTTTCGTCTAACTATTTAGCTCTATAGGGTTTTATTTTGGTGAGTGAAAATAACTCTATATAGTCAAAAAATTATGTTGTTGTCCCACAACCTATTCAGTATGATAAAGTTTAACTAAAAATGAAGATCAGATCACTAAATGTAATATTAAATATAGGTTTGTGACTTAATAAGAAATGAAAGGAAAAAATAAAATGAAAAAAACAATCAAAGTAGCTGCAGCAGTAATTCAAAACGATAATGATATGATATTATGTGCACTTCGTTCGCCAACCATGTCTTTGGCCAATCTATGGGAATTCCCAGGAGGGAAACTTGAAGAGGGAGAGAATGCACGAGAAGCTCTTGTCAGAGAAATTCATGAGGAGCTTGGTTGTAAGATTGAAGCAGGTGAAATTATCGCTGACATTCATCACGAATATGAGAAAGTCATTGTTAATTTGATTTCTATTCAAGCGAAAATTGTTGAGGGTGAACCTGTTGCCAAAGAACATGCGGAACTCAGATGGGTGCCCGTGAGTGAACTTGAGTCACTTGAATGGGCACCTGCTGATCTTCCAACTGTAAATGCACTAGTTAATTAAATCAACATACAAGTTTTCTGGGACAGGCTGATGAAGCTTCCATATTACATTCATAGGTTTGTCCCCATTGCTTGATACGTAATCTACTTTACCTAGATAAATAAAAGGTAAGGTGATGTCATGCATTTCGTTAAATTTACGTACGAATAGATGTATTTTATATTCTCTTTGTCTATGGTTAATAAAATTCTGACCTACAGTAGAATCATGTGATGTTTGATTTTGACTTTGCCAATGAAAATGATAGGGATCCATAAAGTAATCTTTATATAACAAATGGTCCTCAACTTTTTCAGATTTATTTAATGTAATAAAAATTAAGTAATTATTGTTAACTCTCCTTACACCTTCTCGCCACGTCCCCTCTTGATCAGTTGATTGAAATAAATGTATGAGTTCATTTCTAGTATATGTTTGATACAAGGTGAGTTGTAGTTCACTAGATAAAAGTGCTTCTATATTATTCATACGTCTAAATTCAGTTAAACCATATTGGATACGCTCCTTAATATAAGGACCAAACTGAGGATGGCATAAACGTTCAATAATATCTGATTGTAGTATGAACGTATTTTCCTCTATTACACCAAAACACCATTGTTGTTTTGGTGTGGCTAAGCGCTCCATAGATCGTTTAATCAAGTTGTCGTGTATATTCGTGTTTTTGATTTGTAAATGAAATGTATCTTTTAAAGATTTTTTAACATCATCGACAGTGATTCTTCTTGTATTAAATCCACATTGCAACACTAATAAATCATAAGGCCACTTGATAGGAAACTGTTGCTCTAACCAGGATACCATTCTTAAAACTAACGAATCATTTAATACTTCTTTATCTAAAGAATGAAGGTCATCCATTTTTCTTTTCGTTTCAACCCAAGACTTATATTTTTTTATAAAAAAGGTAAGCCCTGGAGCTTGATCTGAATAAAGAAAATCAAGTAGCTCTGGGGAACGCCCAATATCTCGTTTAAATTGATAATATAATGTTTTTAGCATGGCAGCTGAATTTAGTTTAATACTATCTATTTTATGTAAAATATGTTTCTTCGTTACAGATGAAAGATCTACATAAGACCCACCAGGTAAGTCTGCAAACTCATGGGTAACTGCAACTCGCAACGAATCTTTATCAAACGATTTTTGACTTGTTTGTCCAGAAAGGGCTAGCGGTATGACAAATGATTTTTGATAGTTTCCTATAAAATCAAGTACCGTTACAAACTCTTTATCATCAGCCTTCCTTAATCCTCTTCCTAACTGTTGAATAAATATGGTAGGTGATTCAGTTGGCCTCAAAAAAAGCAGTAAGTTTAATTTTGGTATATCAATGCCTTCATTAAAAATATCTACTGTGAAAATCAGTTCTAAACTATGATGCGGATCTTCAAGTTCTCTAATCACTTTCTGACGTTGTGCTGAGGAATCCTGCCCTGTTAAATATGTTGTATGGAATCCTAATTGATTAAATTCTTGGCTCATATATTGGGCATGTTCAACGTTAGTACAGAAGCCCAACCCACACATTTTTTCTCCGTGGAAACCGTACATATTTATCATCTTTATTACATAATCGACTCGCTCATGGTTTTTCAAGTGGTTGACCAGGGAGCGTTCATCATAGACCCCATTTGTTATTTTTACTTTATCGTAATCAACAGTATGATCCGGAATACCAAAGTAATGAAATGGGGCGAGCAATTCAGCTTCTAACGCATCTCGAAGGCGAATTTCATAGACAACATTATGATTGCAGATCTCAAGCACATCTTTACCGTCTAAACGTTCTGGAGTTGCAGTTAAACCTAATAAGAATTCAGGTTTAAAGTAATTCAACACTGATTGATAGGTAGAGGCTTCTGCATGATGAAATTCATCAATGACAATGTAATCAAATTCATTTGGTGCAAACCGTTTTAATGTTTCTTCTTTATGCAAGGTTTGAACTGTGCTAAATAAAAACCTTTTATTCCATTCTTTTTTCGATCCAGTTAACAATCCAAAGTTATCAGGGTCATTTGTGACTTTTTCAAATGTTTCAATAGCTTTAGTTAGTAACTCCTCACGATGAGCGATAAAAAGATATTTTTTTGGTTGATATTCGGAAAAATCAAATGCTGCAAGATATGTTTTTCCTGTACCAGTTGCAGCGATAATAACAGCCTTTTCCTCACCTTGCTCTCTCGTTTTCTTGAGGTTTTTAAGAGCTATTTCTTGCATGGCATTAGGTTGTATTTTTGTTTGATAAAGAGAGTTTTGAGAGACGAGAGACGCGCTCATTTTGTGGTTAGCTGCTTGAAATTCTTCATAAGCTTTTAAGAACTGGTCATCGACCGGTTGTGTTTTTTCGAGCCATACTTTATTAAAGACATTTTTTGTTTGTTGAAAAATAGGAAGATATTTTGTATCAGGTATTCTCGCATTTAGCTCATACCCAGTGGTCAGAGCGGATTGCGAAAGATTTGATGATCCAATAATGACACTATGTTGCCCTGAAAGACGTTCAAATAAGTAAGCTTTTGTATGAAAAGATTGACGGTAATCATTTACAATTCTTAAGTCGACATTTTGAAATTGCATGAGTTGTTTAAGTGCTTTAGGTTCAGTAATTCCCATATATGTTGATGTGATAATACGTACTGGCACATTACGTTTATTGAGCTCTTGTAATGGTGGAATAAGAAGTTGGACACCAGACCATCTTGTAAAACTGACCATAAAATCCACACGATCAGCAGTTAACATTTCATTCTTTAATGTTTTAAAAAAATTATCATCCGCTCTATGGTTTCCGAGCAGATTCAACCGTGATAGTGAAAAATGCTCCGATAAAGGAAGATCCATGTCATCTAAATGATAAAGAACTGTAGAAAGTGGAATTGCAAAGGCAGTATCATTACCAAGATCAGAAGATATTTTTTGGGTTAATTCAACCGCCTGATGATATTGTCCATGTTGAACAAGCGTTTTGATTTTCTCGCCAAATTGTTTAGCGATATGTAAAGTTAAAATTTCTGCATATTCTTTCGGTAAAACAGGTTGAAATTGATGTTCGGCGGGATAAAGCTTGTTTTTTTCTTGCAATTCTTCATGAAAACCACTGTTTTTTGTCATTTTTTGCTCCCCATATTTAGATAGATATCCTAATTTTATCATTATTATTGACTATAGGTAACAGGGATTTGCAAATGGCATTGCGAATCAAATGAGGATAATTGTACCTGCGCTTATAGTCCTGTGTAAGTTGAATAACATTCGCGAGAAAGTGAAATGGAGAGGATGATAGATAAATATACTTATTTACACTCTCTATAAGACAAACCTTTTTACCTATTTATCCAATATGACCCATCATGTAATATGAAAATAGTCTGTATTGTAAAGAATTTACACAGTTTGATAGAAACACGAGGTGTTGCGGCATGCATAGTGAAATGTTGTTACATTCGGTAAAAGCCGACTTACATGAAAAACAGGAACAGATCCATCAATTAAAACGAGTGCTGCACGAAATCAGACAAATCAAACACGATTTTTCTGAGGCCCAGCATCTCATTCACCGGCCTCACCTTAACCGAGAGGCATGGAGAGGAACACATGCGGAGCGGTTTGAAGATATTCGTGAAGGAATGAACAAAGCATATCAGCAAATCAAAAGTGATCAAGTCAGCGGTATCATCGAAAGCATCGAAGGAAAAATCCACTCATTAGAGGGAGACGTCTATTCCATAAGACGCCAAATTACGAGAATAGAGCATGAAATAGAGAAGGAAAAACATAAAAAGTGAGGTGAGCACAATTGGCACAGGAAATCAAAATGGTCTATGGCACAGTGAAGCAAGGGCTTTCTCAGCTCAAGAATTCAGCTGAACTCAAGTCCTCCGTGCCCGGCCATCTCTCAGGCAGAAATCATTTAAACGTTGTGAAGTCCATCGAGCAATTAAATGAGGACATCAAAGAGCTCACTGAAGCATATGCATCCGTTCTGGCCAAACATATCGCACAAACGGAAAGCGCGGTAAACGCCATGAAGGAAACGGACGAAAACATATCATCTTCCATGAAATAAAGCGCGGGAGGACAAGGGATTGAAAACATTAGATGTCCACGCTCTTCACGAGGGCATTCAGCATACGATTGAGAAACTGGACAAGCAAAAACAGCAGCTGGAGAAGCTGGAAAAAAGTGTTGAGCATCTGGCAGGCATGAAGGATGCGTTAAAAGGAAAAGGCGGAGATGCCATCCGGACCTTTTACGAGGAGTGCCACAAGCCTTTTCTCCTTTTCTTTGGCATGTTTATCGACGAATACAAAAAAGTGCTGAAACAAACACAGCAAGCGATTTCCTCTGTAGAATCTGACTCCCACGGCATGATCGCAGAGGCTTTTCTCTCACACGACGCGAGACACGGGGTCAAGCATGCACGAGAAGTGACAGAGCAGCTCACAGACGCAGTGAATCGCCAGACATCAGCCATCGGCCACATCGTCAGCCTGCCGACAGTCAATGACTCCTTTTTCCGGATGGAAACAGAACAGGCTGAGCGACTGATTTCGGACACCCTGAATAAGCTCTTTCAATTTGACGGCCAGCAAACCCAAGCACTAGAAACGCCAAAATCAGATTTACAAACGATGAAAAAATATATAGACCAGCTCGAAACCATGTACACCGGTCCGAAAATTGAAATCACAGGCTACAAAAGCGGCTCCATCTTGAAATCAAAGGAAGAAGAAAACATCAACCAAACCTTCGGCGCCATCAATCCGCAAATGAAACAGCCGGATGAATCACCGATGGAGATGATGTTGAAGAAGCTAGGAGAGAAAGAAGGTACTGAAGTTGATTCGCTGGCTGCCCATAATCGCCTAGAACAAATGATAAAGAGTCAAAAAGTCACCAAGAAAGTATATAGTGAAGAGGATATAAAAAAACTACAGAAAATTTATAAAACTATTGATGGAATAACTTACTGTGCCTACATAGATGGAAATATAATTGTCAAGATAGAGTGTATTGATGAACCTCCAGAACCAGATGACAATGAAAGTGATATAGAGAGATACTTAGAAATGGGTTTGGAGTTATTTAGTGCAGACGATTGGGAACGAGCAGCATTAGGATTTGACCCCCATACACATGAAAAACTCTCACTTCTAGATCGATTCAAAGCTGGTGTTAATATAACGCCGCCTGCTAAAGTTATCAAATGGATTCGACGGGGAAATAAACTAGCTAAAGTGTCTAAGAAAGCAGAGAAAGCCACTGATGAAGTTTCGAAAGTTGAGAAAAGGGAGAGAACGGCAGAGAAAGTTGCTAAAGGAGAGAAGAAAAATTCTAAATCAGCAAGTAAAGTTAAATTTTCAGAAATGACAGCTGATGAACAAATAAAAATAGCCAAAGAATATTCCAAGAGGGCTCCGATTAGAATCCCCGATGCTGCAAAAATCAAAGCTCAATCGAAAACTGATTATGAACAAATAACTTATAAATGGAACGATGGAACATACAAATATGAGGTCAGATGGCACACAAGTACGCCTGGGGCGCCTAAAAACCAAGGGAATACGTGGGTTGTACAAAAAACTGTTCCGGGAAATGGTGGACAACAACCACAAAGGTTCTTTAAAATCGGAGAAAACGAGTGGGTTGAAGGACATAAGTGGTTTGAAGCTATTAGGGAAAGAAAAGCCGGGACAGCTACTAAAGACCAATTAAGAATTTTAGAAAAAGGCCATTGGAAGGATTGATTGAGTTGTTAAATACAAAATTTTATGATGGATTTGAGGGTGAACCTGAACTTGCCTTATTTGATGGAGAAAACAAGTTCATCATGTGGAATGGATACTTTGAAACTTTATTAAAAGCTTTATTAGATAACAATCTAGAAAAAGAGGGAATTATTAAAGAATACTTTTATCAAGAAGGCTGGTATGATGACTCACCTTGGGTCATAGAAGACGTACAATTAACAATAGATCAAATGAAAAGTTTTGATGTAAACAAACTAGATACTTCAGATGGTTTTAAAAAAGAATTAGTAGAATTAGTTCAAGAGATTATACAATTTCTTGAAAATGCAAAAAATAAAACTGTTGTAATTGAATACGATTAAATCTGGACCTTTCAGGTTTTCGACAAATAGAAGCTGGGAACCAGCTTCTATTTGTAATTTTGATGTATTTGATATGAGAAAACAAAAAACTATAACATTTCCAAGCCTAAAAGTTTATGTTAAATATATTTGTTATTATTCTCAAAATAATGGTTGGTAGTTCTCATTCTTGAAAAAAATTATCGGCATATTGTAATAGAAGGAAAATGAAAGCGTTGACATCCCATAAATCTAGTGCTAAAGTATACCTACAAAACAAATACAGCGACCCGTCAGGATTGTTACTGCGAAAGCAGGCAAAACCTAAATGGTACAGGTGCAGGAGGAGACTCTCGCAATCTGTGTCATTTAGGTTTTTTTTATTCTCATTTTGGAGGTGATGCAGCATTAAATACAAAAAAGCTGGAGAAAGGCGGCCACCTTTCATCCAGCCGGTTCCCCCAAAAAAAGGAGGTATACACATGGATTATGATAAATTATCGAGAGACATATTACAACTCGTAGGCGGTGAAGAAAACGTTCAGCGCGTGATTCATTGCATGACGAGACTGCGTTTTAATCTTTATGACAATTCGAAAGCGGACCGGAGTCAATTGGAGCAGCTGCCGGGTGTGATGGGCACCAATATCAGCGGCGAGCAGTTTCAAATTATCATCGGAAATGATGTGCCGAAGGTGTATCAGGCGATTTTGCAAAACAGCAGCCTCAGTGATGAAAAGAGCGCCGGGGCATCTGGCCAGAAAAAGAATGTGCTGAGTGCGGTCTTTGATGTGATTTCTGGTGTGTTTACACCGATTCTGCCTGCGATTGCGGGAGCGGGGATGATCAAAGGGCTCGTTGCGTTAGCGGTCACATTCGGCTGGATAGCGGAAAAGAGCCAGGTCCATGTCATTCTGTCAGCTGTTGGTGACGGTGCGTTCTACTTTCTTCCGCTCCTGCTTGCGATGAGTGCGGCGAGAAAGTTTGGAAGCAATCCGTATGTAGCGGCGGCGATTGCAGCGGCGATTCTGCATCCGGATTTGACGGCGCTGCTCAGTTCAGGGAAAAGCATTTCCTTTATCGGGCTTCCTGTAACCGCTGCCACTTATTCATCAACGGTCATCCCGATTTTGCTTGCGATTTGGATCGCATCGTATGTGGAAAAGGGGATTGACCGAATCACGCATTCTTCTCTCAAATTGATTGTCGTTCCGACCCTGACATTATTGATCGTCGTGCCGCTGACATTGATTACAGTTGGTCCGCTGGGTGCTATTTTAGGAGAATACTTGTCTGTCGGCGTAAACTATTTATTTGCTCATGCCGGGCTTGTGGCGATGATTTTGCTTGCGGGAACGTTCTCTTTGATCATTATGACGGGCATGCATTATGCATTGGTGCCGATTATGATTAACAACATCGCGCAAAACGGCCATGATTATTTGCTGCCCGCCATGTTTTTGGCGAATATGGGGCAGGCCGGCGCATCTTTTGCGGTTTTTCTTCGCTCCAGAAATAAGAAATTTAAATCGCTTGCGCTTACCACAAGTGTGACGGCGCTGATGGGAATTACAGAACCCGCGATGTACGGCGTGAATATGCGTTTGAAGAAACCGTTTGCGGCCGCTTTGCTTGGCGGTGCGGCTGGCGGCGCATTTTACGGCGTTACGGGTGTCGCTTCCTACATTGTCGGAGGCAACGCAGGGCTGCCGAGTATCCCGGTCTTTATCGGCCCAACGTTTATTTACGCGATAATTGGTCTTGTGATTGCGTTTGTTGCGGGAACAGCGGCAGCTTATCTTATTGGATTCGAGGATATACCGTCTGAAAGTGATCAGCAGCCTTCTGTGACAAATGGCCATGAGGGCAGCGGAGAAATCATTCACAGTCCGATTAAAGGTGAAGTCAAGGCATTAAGCGAAGTCAATGACGGAGTGTTTTCTGCCGGGATTATGGGAAAAGGATTTGCTATTGAGCCTGAAGAAGGAGAAGTGGTTTCACCTGTGTATGGAAGCGTTACCACCGTTTTTAAAACAAAGCACGCCATTGGCATTACGAGTGATCAGGGAGCTGAAATCCTCATACACATTGGATTGGACACTGTCAAACTGGAGGGCCAATGGTTCACGTCACATGTCAAAGAAGGCGACAAGGTCGCGCCTGGAGATCCTCTCGTTTCCTTTGATCTGGAACAGATTAAAGCAGCTGGATATGACGTGATCACCCCGGTTATCGTCACTAACACAGACCGATATTCATTTTCGCCGGTAAAAGAAATCGGCAGGGTTCAAACAAAAGAAGCGCTGCTTGCTTTATCTTAAAAAATAAACTGATGAGGTGAACTGTAATGAGTGCAAATGCAAAACGATTTCCAGAAGGATTTTTATGGGGCGGCGCGGTCGCTGCCAACCAAGTGGAGGGTGCTTATAACGAGGGCGGCAAGGGACTTTCAACAGCTGATGTATCACCGAACGGCATCATGTCTCCATTTGATGAATCGATGACTTCTTTAAATCTGTATCATACCGGAATTGATTTTTATCATCGTTATAAAGAGGATATTGCCTTATTTGCAGAAATGGGTTTCAAAGCGTTCCGCACTTCGATTGCGTGGACAAGAATTTTTCCGAATGGCGATGAAGAGGAGCCAAATGAAGAAGGCCTCAAATTTTATGACGATCTGTTTGATGAGCTGTTAAAGCATCATATTGAGCCAGTCGTGACCATCTCTCATTATGAAATGCCGCTCGGTCTTGTGAAACATTATGGCGGCTGGAAGAACCGCAAAGTCATAGAGTTTTATGAACGCTATGCCAGAACTGTTTTCAAACGCTATCAACACAAAGTGAAGTACTGGATGACATTCAACGAAATTAATGTGGTCCTCCATGCACCGTTTACAGGCGGCGGTCTTGTTTTTGAAGAAGGAGAACATCAATTGAACGCGATGTACCAGGCCGCACATCACCAGTTTGTCGCCAGCGCCCTTGCCGTTAAAGCGGGGCATGAGATCATTCCCGACTCAAAAATTGGCTGTATGATCGCCGCGACAACAACCTATCCGATGACCTCTAAGCCGGAGGATGTCTTCGCGGCAATGGAGAATGAGCGCAAAACACTTTTCTTCTCAGATGTGCAGGCAAGAGGTGCGTACCCGGGATATATGAAACGCTATCTGGCAGAAAACAATATTGAAATTGAAATGGCTGAAGGCGATGAGGAATTGTTGAAAAAACATACGGTCGATTACATCGGATTTAGCTACTACATGTCCATGGCGGCGAGCACCGATCCTGAAGATCTTGCGAAATCAGGGGGCAATCTGCTGGGCGGTGTGAAAAATCCATATCTTAAATCATCAGAATGGGGCTGGCAGATTGACCCGAAAGGCTTGCGCATCACGCTCAACACGTTATACGACCGCTATCAGAAGCCGCTGTTTATCGTGGAAAACGGCCTTGGCGCGGCAGACAAAGTTGAGGAGGACGGCTCCATTCACGATGATTACAGAATTGACTATCTGCGGGACCACTTAATGGAAGCGCGTGAAGCGATTGCTGACGGTGTTGAGCTGATCGGATACACATCATGGGGACCGATTGACCTTGTCAGCGCGTCCACTGCCGAAATGAAAAAACGCTATGGCTACATTTATGTTGATCGAGACAATGAGGGGAACGGAACATTGAATCGCATCAAGAAAAAAAGCTTCGGCTGGTATCAGCAGGTCATTGCCACAAACGGAGAAAGTCTCTGACAACTTTATGAATAAACATACACCCCAATTGACAATAACAGACAGCAGGCGGACAATAAAAGAGAAAGATGAACCACCCACAGTCCGAAAGGCGGGAAGCGTATGTTTAACAAAATGTTAGTTGCGATTGACGGGTCAGAAATGAGTGCAAAAGCCCTTGATGCCGTAGTGCATCTGGCAAAAGAACAGCAGGCAGAACTAAGCATCCTTCATGTGGGGAGAGAAGCCGTCGTAGCGACTTCTTCTCTGACCGGGATTGTCTATGTACCAGAACATTTTATTGATGAAATCAGGCAAGAAGTGAAAAAAGAAGGCTTACACATCCTTGAGAACGCGAAAGCGAAAGCGGCCGAGAGCGGTGTTCAAGCCGACATCATTTACGCACAGGGAGAGCCGGCACACGAAATTTTAAATACCGCAAAAGAGAAAGGCGTTAGCCTGATCGTAGTAGGAAGCCGGGGCATCAGCGGCCTGAAAGAAATGATGCTTGGAAGCGTCAGCCATAAAGTGTCTCAATTATCAACTTGTCCGGTTTTAATTGTTCGATAGATAAGAAGAAAAAAGCGCCTACAAGGCGCTTTTTTTATGTATAGATTCGTAAAA
This sequence comes from Bacillus sp. 7705b, assembly GCF_002289525.1. NCBI lineage: Bacteria > Bacillati > Bacillota > Bacilli > Caryophanales > Bacillaceae > Bacillus > Bacillus sp. 7705b. The sequence continues at coordinate 130,721 of NZ_NSDH01000003.1, forward strand.
TAACTCTGGGTGATTTATGGAACTGCTTCCTTTATAATAGTATCAATATGTAAAAAAGAGGATTTTCTCTTATATCTGAAGATAGCTACACTGGGGGGGCATTTGATGCAGCAAAATCTCATATTACAAAAACAAAAATCAACAGCCGTGTTGAAAATGGTCATTTCCATGGTGATTTTCGGTTCTATCGGCTTTTTCTCTGAGCATACCAATTTGCAGTCATTTGAATTGGTCTTTGTCCGCTGCCTTTGCGCGACGCTATTTTTAAGCTTCTGCTGGCTGGTGTCCGGTCAGCATAAAAATGAAAAATGGAGCAAGCGGGAAGTCCTTCAAACATTAGCATGCGGTTTCTTTCTGGTATTCAATTGGGTCTTCTTATTTAAGTCTTTTGAAGAAACGTCAGTTACAATTGCCATCTCTGTATACCACCTTGCACCTGTGCTTGTTCTTCTCCTGGGGAGTATCATCTATAGAGAAAAATTAAATGTGATCTCCGTCAGCTCCATTATCATCTGCTTTCTTGGAACGGCGCTGATTTCCGGGATTAACGGCAGCACTTCATTGACACAGCTGATGGGATCAGGGATCATATGGGCAGTTCTCGCCGCACTGTTTTATGCGTTCACCACTTTATTGGGAAAAGGCATTCACAACCTCAGTCCTTACACGACCACCTTCCTGCAAACCGGTTTAGGGGTTATCATCCTGATTCCGTTTATTCACTTCGGCGCTTTTGCAAACCTGTCTCAGGGAAACTGGATCATGGTCGTCTCCACTGGTATTATTCATACAGGTATTGTGTATTTGCTGTTTTTTGACAGTTTGCGATTTTTATCAACGAAATTTATTTCGGTCATTGTCTTCCTCGACCCCGCTGTCGCGATCGTGCTCGATACCGTGTTTACGGGATTCCGCCCGGATCTTTTTCAGACACTCGGCATTGCAATGATCTTTGCGGGTATGGCTTTGACGCTTGTTAGGAGGCAGGGGAGGGCGGATGCAGCTGCTGAAGAAAAGGATTTAGAACAATTTCAATCATGATAGAAAAAAGTGTAAAGGCCTTAAATGGGCCTTTTTTTGGTTTTTTGGGTCTTTTTGCTCTGTTTAAATCTTAAAATAAGATAAATTTTCTAGAAAAATATTGTAATAATATTTCAGTGACGTTAACATTGTTGAGTAAATATTACTTTTATTACAAAAGGAGAGAGAAAATGAAAAAAAGAAAGAGGCGGAACGTTAAGAGATTCATTGCCGTATGTTTAGTGTTGGCGCTAATGATTTCATTATTGCCAGTAGATGTACTGGCAAAAACTTCAGAAGAAGAGTCCGGAAATCGTGTCGCAACTGCTGATCCGGAAGAAACCCTTCAGAATGATCAAATAGAGAAAGCTGTACCATTTAATGAGAAGGATATAAACAAAGAGGGAGAAATCACCTCAGAAAGAACGGAAAACACAAAGCTTTATTATGAAGGGGACGGTGTTTATAAACAGGAAGTATACCTTGATCCTATTCATACAAAGGAAACATCGAATGCAGACTGGGAGGAGATTTCTCCTGAATTAAAAGAAACGACAAGCAAACAAGTTGAAACTGAAAATGCTGTTTTGAATTCAGATTTTCAAAAGCAAATGAAGAACGGACTTTATGCGACTTTTGAGCACAATGATCACAAGCTTACATATTCACTTGTAGAAGCAAAAGGTCCAAATAAAACTTCACTTACTCCGAAAGATACTCCAGCAGATTATAAGACTGATGGTAATGAGATTGTTTATCCGGATGTTTTTCCGAACATTGATCTTCAGACTTTCACATTCAACGAAAACATAAAAGAAGATTTAGTCCTTCATCAGTATGACGGATACAACACATTTTCATTTCAGGTGAAAACCGATTTGCAGGCAAAAGAACAAGAGGATGGATCAATAGATTTTTCTGATGAAAAAGGAAAAGTTGTTTTTTCTGTGCCTAAACCTTTTATGACTGATTCAAAACTGGATGAACTTTCCGGCGAGGTGGGACGATCAGAAAAAGTCAGCTATAAGCTGGAAAAGAATAAAGAAGGGTATTTGCTTCATCTCACGGCAGACGAGAACTGGCTGAAAGACCCTGAACGCGTGTATCCAGTGTCTATCGACCCGTCAACGTCTTTATCTGTTTCATCAGATACGTTTGTCATGAGTGCCTACCCGACGACCAACTATTCGGCATCTTCGCAGAAATGGGATGCTAATCTGAAGGCCTATGTGCTGAAAACGGGTTATTACGACAAAACAACAGGCACCAATTATGCGTTTATGAAATTTAACAATTTAAAACCGATTCAAAATATGACAGTCAGCAAAGCTACATTAAAAACATACGTAGCCCATTCCTATTATGGAACAAAGGCAACTGGTCTTTGGCTGGATACAGTCAACAGCAATTATGATCATGCAAAAGTAACATGGAACACCAAACCGGCATCTAAAAATATCGGAAAAGCCGACGTCCATAAAGGACAGTGGGCGAGTTACGATGTGACCGCCGCTGTAAAGTCATGGAACTCCGGCGGGGCCAATTATGGATTTAAGCTTCATGCAAACGGAAACGGTAAGGAATACTGGAAAAAACTAATTTCCTCAGCGAACTCAAACAATAAGCCTTATATTGAAGTGACATACACCATCCCGAAGGCGAGCACACCTGCTGTTAAGGCATACAATAACGGGAACGGCACTGGTTTTTTCAATATCAGTTGGAAAAAGGCCGAGGGTGCAAAAGGCTATAAGGTATGGATTTATAATGGTAAAGAATATCAAGCGATCTCAGTCGGCAACACGACATCCTGGAGCACAAAAGGGAAAAACATTTGGCCGACAAGTGCAGAAATTTCATCCGGTAAGTACAAGCTTCACCTTGATGGAAAAGGCGGAACTGAATTAGCGCTAGATCCATCTCCAGTGTATAAGAACTCCGGCGGAACCTATGCCACAAGCAAAAACTATTGGATCGGGGTCAGCGCGATTTTTGATCAGGGAGAAGGGGCGATGTCCGCACCGGCAAAGCCTGTTATCCCTAATGTAGGGAAAGCACAAGCACCGTCAACAAAGGCATTTAATAATGGGAATGCCACAGGATACTTCGATCTTTCTTGGAAAGCTGTATCCGGTGCAACTGGCTATAAAGTTCAGGTGTTCAATGGGAAAGGCTTTGAAACACTTGATCTCGGAAATCAGACGTCTTGGACCACCAAGGGGAAAAAGATCTGGCCGACAAGTGCAGAAATTAAAGCGGGAAAATATGCTCTTCACCTAAAGGATGGAAACGGAGCAGAGCTGCCGATCAATCCCGGACCAACCTATAAAAACGCCGGTGGGGATGCAGCCAAAAAAAATTACTCATTTAAAATAATCGCCTATAACAAAGATGGCGAAGCCATTGCATCACCGGCTGCCAACCCGACACTTCCTGATATCGCTAAACCAAAGAACTTATCCGGTTATGTGTATACAAACACAAAATCAAGCCAAACCGGTTATGTGAATTTGATATGGGAAAAGGTTCAAAATGCGAAAGGCTATAAAATTAATATCTATAACGGAAAAGAATATCAGTCCTATGATGTTGGGGACGTGGATCATTGGACAACCCAAAATAAAAACATTTGGCCGACTTCTGAGGAAATAAAAGCCGGAAGCTACAAGCTGCATACAGACGGAAAAGGCCGTGAATTGGCACTTGACCCGTCACCTGTCTATAACAATGCAAATGGAAATTACAAAGGGAAGAAGAATTATTCCTTCACTCTTTCCGCCTATGATGCGAATGGTGAAACGATTCCGACAGCACCCTTTAACCCAACGTTCCATGAAGGCGCAGAATTCCTTGGAACAGAAGAATACTGGTCTATCATTGATATCCCAAGCGGCCAGTTAAACGGTGCGACAGGCAATGTTATTGTGAATGAAGAGGATCTGTCAATTGACGGGCGCGGACCGGGACTTGGCTTATCGAGAACCTACAACAGTCTTGACAGCTCCGATCACTTATTTGGACAAGGCTGGTATGCTGATGCAGAAACATCTGTCATCTCGACGGACGGCGGGGCAATGTATATTGATGAAGACGCTACTACTCATCGCTTTACTAAAAAAGCCGATGGCACGTATCAGCCGCCGACCGGTGTCTATCTTGAATTAACAGAAACAGCTGATCAGTTCATATTAAAAACAAAGGATCAAACAAACGCTTATTTCAATAAAAAAGGCGGCAAGCTTCAAAAGATAGTGGATGGCCACAACAATGCAACCGTCTACACTTACAATGACAAGAATCAACTGACAGCCATTACAGATGCATCGGGCCGCAAGCTCACATTCACATATGATGAAAATGGCCATGTGACTTCCATCACCGGACCTAAGAATAAGAAAGTCACCTACTCATATGAGAATGATTTGCTGAAGAAAGTCACGGATACAGATGGGACTGTCACAAGCTATGACTACGATGGTGAAGGACGCCTTGTTAAACAATATTCAGCCAACAGTACCGAAGCAAAGCCTGTCTTTACCGAATATCAGTATAGCGGGCACCGTCTCGATAAAGCGATTAACGCTAAGAAAGAAACATATGTCTATAGCTATGATGCTGATAAAAAGACGCTTCTCATGACACAGCCGAATGGCCGGAAAGTACAGTACGGCTATAATGAAGCGGGAAATCCGATTCAGGTCATTGATGATGCGGAAGGGTTAAAAATTACAACGAATACAAAGTATGAAGGCAACAATGTCGTAGAAGATGTAGATCCAAACGACGTCGGAACAGGAAAAGCAACGGAAAGCTATCAATATGACAAAGATGGCAACGTTACGTCTGTTAAAGACGCATATGGAACTGAGACATACGAATACAACAAAAACAACGATGTCACAAAGATGAAGGATACCGAGGGCAATGTCACGGATATTGCCTATGACGGACTAGATGCTGTATCCGAAACCGATCAGAGCGGAAAATCATCTTCAGCAGCCGTTTATGATAAATACGGAAATCAGATTCAATCCAGCAAAGAGTTATCAGCCTCAACCAATATCCTGAAAGATGGAAGCTTTGAAGCGCAAAAATCCGGCTGGAATCTGACCGCATCTAAAGACAGCGGCAAAATCTCAGTCATCGCCGATAAAAGCGGGGTTCTTTCCGGATCAAAGGCATTGGAAGTCTTGAGCCAATCAACGTCTGCCGGAACAGATCATGGGTATTCGTCAGCGACACAAACAGTGGAACTGGAGCCGAATACAACCTATACATTAAGCGGGAAAATCAAAACAGATCTAGTGAAATCAAGAGCCTACTTTAACATTGATTTGCGAGACAAAGATCAAAAACGAATTCAATGGATTCACAATGAATACAGTGCACTAGCCGGGAAAAATGACTGGACAAAACGGCAAATCACTTTTACGACTCCAGCAAATGCAGGAAAAGCTGTTGTGTATATGGAAGTCGATCATAGAGATAAAGATGGCAAAGGAAAAGCATGGTTTGATGAAGTCCAGCTGGAAAAAGGCGAAGTATCGTCAAGCTATAACCCAGTTCAAAACAGCAGTTTCACAGCAGCAACGGAAAACTGGAGCGCAAGCGGGGCATCCGTTGATTCTGAAGAAGGCTTTAATGATGAAGTATCATTAAAAGCTGCCCGGACCAGTGCGTCCCAAGCTGGATCAGTAACAAAACAAACCATTGTCTTAGGGCAAAGTGCAAACGACAAACCGGTTTATCTCACACTGACAGGCATGTCGAAAGCAAGCAGTGTCAAGTTCACAGATGAAAAAGACTATTCTTTGCAGGCTAATGTTACTTATGCGGACGGAAGCACAGGCGTATACAATGCGAAATTCCCTTCTGGAACACAGGAATGGAACCGTGCAGCTGTTGTTATACCAAAAACAAAGCCGATTAATAAAGTCGATATCAGCATACTGTTCCAAAAAAGTGCGACAGGAACAGCGTGGTTTGATGATATCCGTCTGATTGAAGGAAGCCTTTTAACAAAAAGCACGTATGACAGCAATGGAAACTATGTGACCAAGGAAGAAGATGAACTAGGATACTCTACTTCAACTGATTACGATGAAACTGGTAAGAAAACGGCTGAAACGGATGCAAAAGGTGAAAAAACAACCTATACGTATGATCAGGCAGACCAATTGACAAACATGACGCTCTCTAACGGCACGTCTATCCTTCACAGCTATGATAAGGAAGGCAATGAGGTAAGCAAAACCATTCGGGCGGGAGCAGATCAAACCTATAAATACGAATATGATGTCATGGGCAAGCTTGTCAAAACAACTGACCCTCTGGGTAATGTGCTAGCAAGTGAATATGATGCCAACAGCAATCTAACCAAAACCATTTCACCGAATGGCAACGAAGTGTCTCTTTCTTATGATGGAACAGACCGGGTGAAATCAAAATCGTATAACGGTACAGAAAAGTACAATTTCACGTATGACAAAAATGGAAATGAAACATCGGTCGTCAATAAAGAGCAGAACACCACAAAGAAACGGACATTTGACAACAAAAACCGTTTAACCGAATTGACTGACCGCGGCGGCAGCCAAACTTGGACATATCCTAGTGACTCCGATAAGCTGAAAACCTTCTCATGGAGCCATGGGGACCAAAAAGGAACGAATCAATTTACGTATAACAAACTGGATCAAATGGTTGAGATGAAAGATAGTACATCTTCCTATTCATTTGATTATGATGAAAATGGCAACGTCCAAACCTTTATTACGGGCAACGGCGGCGGAACAAGTTTTTCATATGACGAAAGAAACCTTGTAAGCTCGCTGCATATCGGCGACAAAAATGGCGGAAGCATTCTGACGGAAAGCTATGAATACGATGCAAACGGCAACCGCACAACGATAAACAGCTCAGCAAGCGGCAAGGTGAAATATGAGTATGGAAAGCTGAATCAACTTGTCAAAGAAACCCATGAAGACGGTACTGTCATTGAATACACATATGACGGATTCGGGAACCGGAAAACCGTTACAACTGTAAAAAACGGTTCAAGTAAAACGGTGACCGCTTCCTTCAACATCATGAACCAGCTGACAAAAGTCAATGATGAAAGCATGTCTTACGATAAAAACGGCAACCGCACATCCGACGGCAAATTCACATATACGTGGGATGCAGAGGATAACCTTACTGCCGTTACAAAAAAAGGCGAAGACAAGCCTTTCGCAACATACAAATATGACGAAAAAGGAAACAGAATCCAAAAAACCGTCAACGGAAACGTTACGAACTACTTCTACGACGGAGACAGCCTGAACGTCTTGTATGAAACAGACGCGGACAACAAAGTCACAAAATCATACACGTACGGTGACAGCGGCCAGCTGTTATCCTACACGGAGAATGGCAAGAAATATTTCTATCATTACAATGCACACGGAGACGTCATCGCGATCTCAGACAGCACTGGAAAAACTGTTGCTAAGTATCAATATGACACATGGGGAAATCCAACAAAAACCGAAGCAAGCGATGAAGTAAAAGACAACCGCTACCGCTACGCAGGCTACCAATACGACGAAGAAACCGGCCTATACTATCTCATGGCCCGCTACTACGAGCCAAGAAACGGCGTGTTCCTCTCACTTGACCCAGACCCGGGCAGTGACGGTGATTCATTGGATCAGAATGGGTATACTTATGGAAATAATAACCCGGTGATGAATGTTGATCCAGATGGGCATTGGGCTTGGCTTGTGGTAAATGCCGGATTTGCAGCCTATGATGGGTATAAGGCATATAAATCAGGTAAAGGATGGAAAGGTGTTGCTTGGGCAGCGGCTTCTAACTTTGGGCCTGGAAAAGTGCTTAAAGGCGCCAAGAAGATTTTAGGTGTTGCGAAGGGAGCTAAGAAGTATTTAAAACCAGGTAAATACGCTAAAAGGTCAATTCCTGCAAGAAGTACAAGTAGCAGGTTAAATAAAAAGGAAAGAAGAGTATTAAACAAAATTGGGAATAAATATGGCTGTCACACTTGTGGTAGAAGGCACCCTGGAACTAAAAGCGGAAATTGGATTGCGGATCACCAACCAGTATCAAAATTAAGGAAGAAAGGCCAGCGCCAAAGGCTATATCCTCACTGTCAAACTTGTTCGCGGAAACAGGGAGGATATACAAGTTCTATCTTGAGAAAAAGACATCAACGGAGGTGAGGAAATTGGGGAAAAAAGAAGCGATTCTAGCATTACTTAACGATTCATTCAAAAAGGGAGAGTTCCCTTTTATTTGTAATTCGAATTTTGATTTCGCCAAAGGAAAGCTTTCGGTATTTGTTGATGGAGACAACTGGCTTTTAACGATCCAGTTGTTTGGATTGTCGAAATTGGGACCAGCCATTGACTTTTATGCGTTTGGAAATCAATTAACAAATAATGTAGCAAGTTATTTAGTGGATGAACCGTTTTGTTTTGTAGATGAAATAGGAAACCAACTGGAATTGGAAGATGTAGAACCGGGTTTTACTAGAAAACAAATCAGTGTGTTCCTTAGAGAGAGAACATTTCAATTTTTCATTGAGCAGGAAATACAAGCAAAGATTATATCAGAGAATGAATGGATTACATGTTTAAGGCAGATGATTAAAAATCGTTTATTCCTCGACGCACTCTGGTTGACAAAACAAGAACAACTACAATTAGCAGGTCTCTCCTGTGAGTATGACCAACTGTGTTCAACTGAATCATGGATGCATCCAGAAACAGAAAAGAATTTTCCTAGCCGTTCTCCTTTCTTTCAATCCATTGCTCAAGCAATTTGTTGTAAAGATGCTACATGTATCCAGAAACATGATGAAGGTAACACAGATTGGGCAACATGGACATCTTCCGATTCTGTTGAGTATTATTGAAGATGATATGGATATACAGCCTATGGCTGTATATTCATAACGTTCAAATCACTCGAATATTCTGTGTACGATATAAAGAGTTAGATAGTCTACAAAGTATTATTGGATGTTACTGGATATAAAGAAAAAAGCAGTATAAAAAAGGAGATTAAACATTGATAAAAAAAACAGAAATTCTTGATCTATTAGACGACGAATTCAGTGAATTAAATCGACCACTTTTCGAATGGCGCGAATCTAATTATATAGGAAGTAAATGTACCTTAAGACGATTAAATAAAGAGCACTGGTTACTGGCAATCCAATGCTTCCAAATAGATAATAAGGGACCTTTTCTTTCTGTTCATGCCTATAGTAATTGTTTTTCAGAGAACTACAAATTGATAATAATAGATGACATCGTTTTAAAGACCAAAAAAGGTGAGAAAGTAACATATAGTGAAAGTAACATTAATCAATTAAGCGAAGTAGTGAAAATTGAAATTGCAGGGTCCCTTTACTGCGTAAATGTTCACCAAAGAAATGAATTCCAAAAGCAAACCAAAGAAAAGGCATGGAAAGCATATTTTAGAAATTTGTTTGAGGATGCTAATTTTAGAGAAGCGCTTTGGATTAAATCCAAAAGACTTGAGAGTGAACTAGGTTTAAAAGGTGATGATGAAGGTGTATACGAAACAGAGAACTGGGAATATCCTGATTATCTAACAGATCCAAGTCAATCAATTTCGTTTCAATCATTTGCTCAATACCTTGAAGATGGTATAGCTCCAGTTAATGTAGGAGTTCCTAATAACCATTGGAAAGAATGGGAAGATTATGATATCGAATGAGTTGCTAGGGAAACGTCTAATCTGAAAAACTAGTACTTAAAATATAATAATTTAGTTCAATAAATACAGTTTATAAAACCGGTAACTTCTTATGGTTTCTTTCATCTTCAGTTCATAGTGAGGAACTATCGGCATTTCACCAATGCGGTCAGAACTCACCAGTACAAGGCTAGATGGTTGGTGGGATAAAATAACAATCCGAAATATTTAATGAAGTAAAAGACGACTAACCATGGATAAAAATAGAAAAATGCCGCTACGCAGGCTACCAATAAGACGAAGAAACTGGCTTTTGTTTATTTTAATGGACGTGATGGGAACATTCGATTGGAAAAAGTTGTTCCGGAGGAGTTCAATTGGCAAATTTTCAAGATTAGTTATCACCCGGAAGGAATCGGAAGCCTATCAAATCCTGTAATTACAGAGTATTATTCAGATAGAGTAAAGGCTGAGACTGTTTCTTTTGATTCAAAACAATTTTATGAAGTATTAGGTTAACGAGTAAGAGAACAAATTTGGCCATTTCTAACTTGGGAGCATAACCAATGAAAAAATTAAACATGAATAAAATCACCAACAAGGACACCCAAGATTGTTTTTTCCATGCTGATGCACAGGGACGTGTCTACATTGGAAAAGGGGTGAAAGGTGATCTCACTATTTCAATCTATGATCCTTCCGGTGTTGTTCAGGATTTTAAAGTGAAAGAGCAGATTACATGCAGCGATATTCTGCTCTTTCAACAATGTGCAAATAGCTATGTTTTCGTTTATTACGATTCGCATGAGCCGAAGGTAAAGGTATTTTCAGAAGAGGGAAGAGTGAGAAGTGCTTTTTGTTTGCCTTCAGGGGTCTCCTGCTGTCTTCTTGATGGGAAGCAACACTTTTGGGTCGGTTTATGTGATGAAGGCATTTATCATGATGAAAATCCCAAGGGTGATAGTGTGTGGTGTTTTACGTTAGATGGTAAGCAGAAGGAAATGTATATTGATAGAAAGCTTGAAGAAATGGATGCACCGGTTGTAGATGAATGTTATGGGCTTGTAGAAAAAAACGGATTGATTTATATGCTGTATTACGGAGATGCAGTCATTGCCGCATTTGATGAAACGGTTGTGAGAAGGGTGTGGATTCTGTCGGATGAAGCACCTAAATCAGAAGTGTTTGATCAGCTCACAGTAACTAAAGAAGGTTTTTGGATCGGGACGGTCAACTGTTACAGAGCAGACCTTAAGCCGTCTCTTTATTTGATTTCTGCTGATGTGAGTCTGCCGATGCAAGAGGTGAAGTGCTGTGACTCGAACGGTGAAGCCCTAGACGTTCAACAGCTGAAACTGACAAGTAACGCTGTTTACGCAGTGACTTCTTCTGGTGTTTATAAGCAGGATATCCAATAAGGTGTTGATGAGATCATGATGAATTGGCGCACTTTAAGTCAGACAAAACAAGACAGCAGCTGGTCAGAAGTGAACCAGCTCATAAGATGGAAGCCTGGAAGCAGATGTCATCACATCATCTCGCCTGATCCATATCGAGTGTTTGATATCTCAAGCGGGATGAGCAGTAAAGCTGGTCATAATGATGTGAGCGGAGTGCTGAGTGATTTAGAGAATTTATTTTAAAAGCATTTCAATCATGTACTGGAAAGAACGATGTGATGTACGCATTAGACTGGCAGCATGACGGCTATATCTTTAGCCCTCACCAGACAATGCCTAAGGATGAATTTGGCGAATGGCCTGTTCCGGTATTTCCAAACGGAGACTACTATTTCTTTTTTCATCAGGGCTTTTCTTGGGGGCTTTTCTTGGGGGCTTTTGGGTGATTCGTGGAAATGTACAATCACTGTGTTTGGTGAAGAGTTATTGAAGGCGATAGATAAATATCCGCCTATCCTGTTTCAAAATAGATGAGTTCATGTGTCGGATGGAGGTAATCAGCATGTTTCAAAAACTGAGAAAGAGACAGCAGGAGCTTGAAGAAAAGCCGTATCCTGATGAATTGTACGGCTTTGAAGCGGAAATATATGAGTTTTTTATGCTTGTTGCTGGCAGTTTGAGTTATGTGCTGGCGAATAAAAGGATGCCCCGGCATCAGCGGCATTCGTTGGAGAAAAGCTTTTTTGAGCTGTATCCTGACATCCCGCCGGATATGATCAAACACGATACCGATTTGTATCATCACATTCTTTTGTACGAGCAAGTCAGACAAGAAATTTGCGCTACGCTATCCAACTGATAAGGAGGATTTTATGGAAAAAACCTCTATAAACAATATTGGCAATTTGGACATGATCGAGCTTAAGCCTGACCAAACCGTTATGTCATGCGAACTTGAAGATGCTGAGTCTTTTTATCGTTTTTGGCAGGGGCTTGCCTATGAGCGAATCATGATACAGGTGATAACGGGTGGTTCATTTATAGAAGACCTGTCAGAGTTTTTCAAAGGCTATGCTTACAAAGTGACGAAGCTGGCGAAAAGGCAATTTCATTTCCAATGCATAGTACATGAAACAGATCGGGACATTGCAGGTTTTCTATCTCTGTTAGCTTCCATCAATGATGATGTTTTTCTGATCACTGACCCTCAACCGGATAAAAACTATTTTTCCGAAGGCAAACTCCAGTGCCTAACGGACTCAGGCGAACGGATCATGTGGTTTGAATACGATGCTGCGGAGATCTATATGGTTGGCGATGAAACATAAAAGGAGGAGGAATCCATATGAATATCACACAATACGAGAAAATGAAAAAACATCTTTCTGATGCGGATACAGGTCCATTTACATTAAACGAGTTTTCTTTCTATATGAAAGCAGATGATCGTTATTTTCATATTCCTGTGTTTGAATTAAAACTATCCGCTCAAACCTGTGACATTCATTTGCGGTTTGAAGACATCAGTGCATCGAAGCTGGATGATCTTGAATCCATCGATGCGGTTGACTTGGAGCTTTTACCGACTGACGATCAATGGGAAAGGCTCCGTTATTATGTGTATGATCAAGAAAACCAAATGAGTTTCTATTGCGGAGGATGGGATGTGATCAAGTGTGACAAGAAGTCACACTGATTTTCCCCACTTTCCAAGCGTTCTTGCTTTTGTTGCCGCATATGTCACGAGAAACGGGATAGTCACAATCAGAAAAAACAAAGGCACCCAATTTGATAATCCGGTTACATAATGGATTGTAATGGACAAGAGAGTCAGGAAACTCAAGGTGCAGGTGACGTTTCGAACGTCTTTTTCGCTTCTTTTATATTTCTCTCTCAAGGTGGATTGATCACTGTATATCGGCGAAGTCCCGGGCACAGCCGAAAAGATATGCATACCTTGTGAAGAGCAAACATGTTCCCATCCGGCCGCTTCAAACATCTCGGTGTATTCCGCCAAGCTTTCTTCCCCAACATCATGATAATCAATACTGTAGATCAATTTCCGCGGCTCAGCTTTTCTAAGTTTATACCCCATAACCGCAAAAGAATCGAGCAACCAGCCTTTGCTGGCCATATCGCTGAGTTTCTTCATATCTTTTTCTTCTGAAAAGGCCAATCCTTCAGACATCATATATTTTTTCTGTTTCATGATGAATCCCCTTTCAATTGTTGAAAAGCGCGTTCGCCGTGTTCCGCCATCATTTTTCTGCGCTGCATTTCTTTTTTGAGTAATTCTTGGCCGTGCAGGGTGGTCTGGTACACTTTGCGGCGCGGGTTGTCGTTGTTGACAAGCTCAATGATCTCTTCCTGCAATAATTTCTTTAACAATGTATATAAGGTAGCTGGGCCGATCGTAAAGGAGGCATCGGTCATGTCTTCAATCTCCTGCATGATCGAATAGCCGTGTTTTGGCTCCAGCAAGGTTAAGACAATATAATAGGCTGGATCGGTAAGCTGATCCATTTCTTGCGGACGTTGCTTTGGCAAGCGGTCACCTCATTTCTTATATCAACTAATGATATATCAATTATTGATATAATAAAATCTTCCTTTTCTTTTGTCAATGCAATTTTTTTCTGCGTTCAGTCATCATAAAGAAACAATCACCGAGTATGCATTAATGAATGCGTTTTCATAGAGGGGGATTCTTAATGAAAAAATGGATAACGGCGGGTTTTGTGATGATGTTGATGTTGTGTTTCAGCGGGGCGGAGAGTTTGAAGGCGTCTGAGCCGAAGGTGTATCAGTTTGACTTTGGGAGCGGTTCGGTTGAGCCTGATTACATTGGGGTAAGGGCGTCTGACCGTTATAACCCATCAAAGGGCTACGGTTTTCAAACGCCGGAACATATGAAGGATGTGGCGGCATCCGGGACGGGCGTGAAAAGTGATGCGGTTCAATTTTTGGCGTATGGGACGAAAAGCGACAACACGTTTAATGTGGATCTTCCGAATGGCCTTTATGAGGTGAAGGTGACGCTGGGCAATACGGCGAGGGCAAGCGTGGCGGCGGAGGGTGTGTATCAGGTCATCAATATGACGGGAGACGGTGCGGAGGATACGTTCCAAATCCCTGTCACCGACGGGCAGCTGAATCTGCTGGTGACTGAAGGCAAGGCGGGTACCGCTTTTACGCTCAGCGCCCTGAAGATCAAGAAATTGTCTGATCAGCCGGTGACAAACCGAACGATCTATATCGGCGGCGATTCGACGGTGTGCAATTATTATCCGCTCAACAGCAGCAAGCAGGCGGGCTGGGGGCAAATGCTGCCTCACTATGTCGACAAGCATACCTTTCAAGTGAGAAACATGGCGTCAGGCGGGCAGATTGCGAGAGGGTTTCGAAATGACGGACAGCTTGAGGCGATCTTGAAGTACATCAAACCGGGTGATTACTTTATTTTGCAGCTCGGCATTAACGATACAAATCCGAAGCATAATGAATCTGAAGCGGAATTTAAGGAGATTATGCGTGATATGATCCGGCAGGTGAAAGCAAAGGGCGCGGAAGTCATCCTTTCAACACCGCAGGGCCGGGCGACAGACTTTACTTCTGAAGGCATCCATTCCTCTGTAAACCGATGGTACAGGGCTTCTATTTTGGCTTTGGCCGATGAAGAAAAAACAAGGCTTATTGACCTGAATGTCCTCAGTTCATCTTACTTTACATCGATCGGTCCGGAAAAAACGCTTGCCCTTTATATGAATGGAGATACGCTGCATCCGAACCGCGCGGGTGCCGATGTACTGGCGCGATTGGCCGTTCAGGAACTAAAAAGACAGGGGATTGATGGCTTCTAAAACGTCATTTTTCAGCAAAACACATACACCGCCGTTAATTAGAGTATAATGAGAACATCTGCAAGAGACAGGAGTTTATACATGAGTCATTTTAAAAACTATCAAATCAGTCACGACATTTTACGAGCATTGGAAGGACTGGGGTATACAGAACCGACCGAGGTGCAGCGAAACGTGATTCCGGCAGCCCTTGAACGAAAAGATCTTGTCGTCAAATCACAGACGGGAAGCGGGAAAACGGCTGCGTTTGGCATTCCTCTCTGTGAGCTGGCGGATTGGGACGAAAACAAACCGCAGGCACTGGTGCTGACGCCGACCCGTGAGCTTGCCGTGCAAGTAAAAGAGGATATCACGAACATCGGAAGATTTAAACGAATCAAAGCGACAGCTGTGTTTGGAAAATCATCTTTTGATAAACAAAAAGCCGAGCTGAAGCAAAAAAGCCATATTGTTGTCGGCACTCCGGGGCGTGTTCTGGATCATATTGAAAAAGGCACGCTGCCGCTGGATCGCCTTTCCTATCTGGTCATTGATGAAGCGGATGAGATGCTGAATATGGGTTTCATCGATCAGGTGGAGGCGATTATCAAGCATCTCCCGGTTAAGCGCACAACGATGCTGTTTTCTGCGACACTGCCAGAGGATATTGAGAAATTAAGCCGTCAATATATGCAAAACCCAGAGCATATCGAAATCAAAGCGGCCGGCCTCACAACAAGGAATATTGAACATGCGGTGATTCAAGTCAGAGAAGAGAATAAGTTTTCTTTGCTGAAGGATGTACTTATCACTGAGAACCCGGACAGCTGCATCATTTTCTGCCGGACGAAAGAGCATGTCAATCAGCTGACTGATGAATTGGATGACTTAGGATATCCATGCGATAAAATTCACGGCGGGATGATTCAGGAAGACCGCTTTGACGTCATGAATGAATTTAAAAGAGGCGAGTACCGTTATTTAGTCGCGACAGACGTCGCCGCGCGGGGGATCGATATCGAAAATATCGCCCTTGTCATCAACTATGATTTGCCTCTTGAGAAAGAAAGCTACGTACACCGTACTGGACGGACAGGCCGAGCCGGAAATCAGGGAAAAGCGATTTCATTTGTGGCGCCGTTTGAAAAGCGGTTCCTGACTGAAATAGAAGACTATATCGGATTCGGGATTCAGAAATTAGAAGCCCCATCCCAAGAGGATGTCGCAAAAAAGAAACCGGATTTTCTCGCTAAACTGAAAGACCGTCCGGCGATCAAAAAAGACAAGAGCGAAGAGCTGAATAAAGACATCATGAAGCTGTACTTTAACGGCGGAAAGAAAAAGAAAATCAGAGCCGTTGATTTTGTCGGAACGATCGCTAAAATCGACGGGGTTTCTGCTGATGACATTGGCATCATTACGATCATGGATAACGCCTCGTACGTGGAAATTTTAAACGGAAAAGGCCCACATGTTCTCAAAGCCATGAAGGATACAACCGTCAAAGGGAAAAAGCTTAAGGTGAATAAAGCGAATAAATGATGAATGACCTGCTCCCAGTTAAAGGGGCAGGTCATTTTTGTGATGGCTGACATCGGCACTGTTCTCTTCCGGCACAAACGCGAGGATCGCAATTCCGATCACAAACAAAATGATCAGGCTGAACACCGCGGTCGAGGATTTCCCGGTCAGCTGGGCGGTAACGGCAATGAGCAGCGGCCCCATAATCGAGGCGAATTTCCCGAAAATATTGTAGAAGCCGAAGAATTCATTTGCATGGTGTTTCGGGACGAGCTTGGCGAAATAGGAGCGGCTTAATGCTTGAATGCCGCCCTGCGAGGTGGCGACAAGCATGGCTAGAATCCAGAAATCAAACGTCGTTTCCAGAAAATACGCATATACGCAGACAATCATATATATGACGATGCCAACGTACAGCATTGTTTTCCCTGTGAAGCGTTCCGCCAGTCTTCCGTATAAAATGGCAAACGGCGCGGCGACGACCTGAGTGACAAACAGGATGATCAGGAGACTTGTGGAGCTGATGCCCAAATCTGACCCGTAAGAGGTCGACATCGTAATAATGGTGCCGACTCCATCGATATAAAAGAAATAAGCGAGCAGAAAGAGGAACAGCGCCCGGTACTGCCGGATCCGTTTCAACGTTTGTCCGAGGCGTTTAAAGCTGTTGGCTATGATGCGGGGTTCTCTTTTGATGTAATAGCGCTGATGAACGTGTTTCAGCATCGGAATGGTAAACAGTCCCCACCAAGCGGCCGTTATAAAAAAGGACAGCTGGCTTGCGCCAGACACAGACATCGGAATCGTTTCTGCTTGTGCGAGCAGGATGACGGCGATGCTGAGGATAAATGGGATCGTGCTGCCGATATAGCCTAAGCCAAAGCCGCGGGCGGAGACGAGATTCATCCGTTCCTCAGGCGTGACGTCAACGAGGAAGGCGTCGTAGAATACATTGGCGCCGGAAAAACCGACAGCCGATATGGTATAGAACAGCAGCAATAGCAGCCAATGTTCACTTGGAATAAATGCAAGCGCCGCGGTACAGGCGACACCGGCTGACACAAAGAAACCGAAGAACTTTTTTTTGCAGCCTTCATAGTCGGCGATGGTTCCTAAAATCGGGCCGAGCATGGCGAGAATAAAGGTAGAAATCGCTATCGTATAACCTAAATAAGCAGTTGATTGAGCAGCGCTGACACCGCCTTCCGCAGCGGCTGATTTATAAAACAACGGAAATACCGCGGTTGTGACGACAATGGAATAAGCAGAGTTTGCCCAGTCATATACAACCCAGCTGTTTTCTTGTTTCGTAAAACGTTTCATCTGCAGAGCCCCTCCCCAGTAACGATACTTCTATTGTACGAGAAACCGCATAGAAAAGGATGGAACCGTGGTCAATTTTTACAAAATGTTTATGTTCTATATAGGTCAAATAATACTTTTGGTTTATTGCTGACACATCATGTATCTGGTACGATTTAACTATATTTTGCCGCATTTTCCAGAAGGGTTTCAGCAGAGAGGAGACAGAGCATGAGGCGAATAGGCTTGTTGATAAGCCTGCTGGTCGCTGTTCTTGCGATGAGCGCATGTGAAAGCGAAAGCGATGTTCAGAACGCTGCCCAACATGATCAAAAGACGATCAAACAAAGCATGATAAAATCACTGGGCAGCAAGAAAAAGCAAGACTTTCAGACCCTATCAAACGATATGCAGCTGGCGGTTGTTTTCAGTTCTATGGTACACGTAAGCGAGACGTTTGATTATGGGATCGGCAACCCTGAATATTTCATTCGCAGCAGCATGACAGAAGAGGAAGCAGACATAGCGAAGAAAAATCTTGAATCCATTAAACTCGAAAACGGGCGGCTCAAAAAACAAAACAGCGAGGCATTCGCAATGCTACAAAAAACCCGCAATCAAGAAAAGAGCCGCAATGAGAATCAGCAGCTTAAAGACAATAGAGACACCTTTTTTGAGATTACCGGCAGCATGATCGCGCTCATCAATCAGGTCACCCCGAAAAACGCTAAACAAACAAGAAAACAGCTGGATCAGCTGAAAAAACAATATACGAAATACAATGCCGAAAGCATCAACTTAATGAATGGCATAGTCAAGAAGCAGGGGGCAGATAAGGAATCCTTTGAACGCCATCTTGAGGCGCTGCTTCAGAAACAGAGCGGGCAGACGGTGCTGAGTGAAGTATATTGACCGGATCGCTGCTCTTTCCCTGAAGATATTGACCTAGTACAAAAAGAATGTACAATCAAGGTGTAGTCTGTTCTTAGCTGATTGGAGGGACATGTCATGAAGATTGCGAAGGTGATCAACAATAACGTAATTAGTGTGGTCAATGAACAAGGGAAAGAATTGGTCATCATGGGCAGAGGGCTCGCATTCCAAAAAAAGTCCGGCGACGAGGTCGATGAAGCACGCATTGAGAAGGTGTTCACTCTCGATAACAAGGATGTATCAGAGAAATTTAAAACCCTTTTGTATGAAATACCGCTCGAGTGTATGGAAGTGTGTGAGGACATTATCAGCTATGCGAAGTTACAGCTTGGCAAAAAGCTGAACGACAGCATCTACGTGTCGCTGACCGATCATATTAACTTTGCCATACAGCGCAATAAAAAGGGCCTTGATATCAAAAATGCTTTGCTGTGGGAAACCAAACGGCTGTACAAAGATGAGTTTGCCATTGGCAAAGAAGCGCTGCACATGGTGAAAAACAAGACAGGTGTTTCCCTTCCGGAGGATGAAGCAGGTTTTATTGCCCTCCATATCGTGAATGCCGAACTCAATGAAGAGATGCCCAATATCATTAACATTACAAAAGTGATGCAAGAGATTTTAAGTATTGTAAAATATCATTTTAATATTGAATTTGATGAAGAATCGCTGCATTATTACCGGTTTGTCACTCACCTGAAGTTTTTCGCGCAGCGTCTTTTTAACGGAACTTATCTTGAAAGCCAGGACGATTTTTTGCTGGAAACGGTGAAAGAAAAATATCATCGCGCGTATGACTGCACGAAGAAAATCAAAGCGTATATGGAACAAGAATATGAACACAAACTCACCAGGGACGAGCTGCTGTACTTAACGATTCATATTGAAAGGGTCGTCAAACAAACATGATGAAAGCGTTGACATTTTTGTTTTCGTGTGTTAATTTTTTCTCACATCAATATATTATGATTTTAGGATTGTTACTGATAAGCAGGCAAAACCTAAATTACGATGAGTGCGGAGGATCTCTGTCTGTGCTGGTGGTAATTTAGGTTTTTATTTTTTTCAGGGGATGGTGATGGTGCAAAATTGAAGAAAAATCGAATGATGAAGTTTTATAGGATTGTTACTGGTCAGCAGGCAAAACCTAAACTACTTGTTCCTATTGTGGCAGGGGTAGTTTAGGTTTTTTATTTTTCAGCGGAAGGGATGAGGGGAAATGGGGATTCAGGCAGCAGCCAGAGACATTTTACAATTGGTCGGCGGGGAAGAAAATGTGCGTTCGCTTGTACATTGTGCGACGCGCTTGCGTTTTACGCTGAACGACCGCTCAAAAGCAGACAAAGAAAAAATAGAAGCTTTAGACGATGTCGTGACTGTTGTGGAAAGCGGCGGGCAGTTTCAGGTGGTCATCGGTAATCATGTTTCCGAAGTGTATCGCGAGATTGGAAAGATATCAAGTGTGCTGCAGGATGACCAAACAGAGCGTTATGCTCAGAAAGGGAATCTGTTCGGCCGGCTGGTTGATATCGTATCGAGCATTTTTACGCCTTTGCTTGGCGTGATGGCGGGAGCGGGAATTTTAAAGGGCCTGCTTATGATCTGTACAAATGCCGGCTGGCTCAAAACTGAGGATACAACTTACGCGATTTTGTATGCCGCCGCGGACAGCCTGTTTTATTTTCTGCCATTGCTGCTTGCCATTACAGCTGCCCGAAAATTCGGCGCAAACGTGTTTGTGTCTGTCACGGTTGCCGGGGCGCTCATCTATCCAACCATTATTGAACTGAAGAATGGCAATGCGGATACCGATTTTTTTGGCATTCCCGTTGTTTTAATGAATTACACATCAACCGTTATACCGATCATCCTGGCGATTTTCGTGATGAGCTGCATGGAGAAGTTTCTAAACAGGCTGATTCATGACAGTGTAAAAACCTTCATCACGCCGCTGATCTGTTTAGTGATGGTCGTGCCGCTCACATTAATCGTGTTCGGGCCGATTGGCGTAAATGCCGGAAATGGCATCGCGGCTGTGATTCTGGCGATCTTTCATTTTAATCCGATGCTGGCCGGTGCCGTAATCGCAGCCCTTTGGCAGATCCTTGTCATCTTCGGCATTCACTGGGGCATCGTGCCGGTTATTTTAAACAATATTGCGGTCAACGGGCAGGATTCTATCAAACCGGCTACAGCAGCTGCTGTGTTTGCCCAAACAGGTGCCGCCATCGGAGTCATGTTAAAAACGAAAAATAAAAAATTGAAGGCGCTTGCGGGCTCCGCCGCTGTCACCGGAATTTTCGGCATTACGGAACCTGCCGTTTATGGGGTGACGCTCCGACTGAAAAAACCTTTTGTATGCGGTGTCATCAGTGCGGCTGTTGGCGGGGCGATTATCGGGCAGGCTCACAGTGTGGCCATCGCTTCAGGTGCGCCGGGTCTATTGACCATCCCGATTTTCTACGGACAGGGGTTTGCAGGCTTTATCTTGGGAATCTCGGTATCTTTTATTCTCTCAATTATCCTAACGTACATTGTCGGATTTGAAGATCCCGCGGAAAAAGCAGATGCCAAAACGGAACCGCCAGCACCTGCCACACATCATGAGCAGATCAGCAGTCCATTAGAAGGAAGCGTGATTCCGTTAGCGGAAGTGAAGGATAAGGTGTTCGCATCGGAGACGCTTGGAAAGGGAATTGCGATTTTGCCGGAGAAAGGCCGGCTGGTGGCTCCGGCAGATGGCGTGATAACGACTGTTTTCCCAACTGGCCATGCATTCGGCATGATCACCCATCAGGAAACAGAAATCCTGATTCACCTCGGATTTGATACGGTGAAGCTGGAAGGAAAACACTTTTATCCTAAAGTGGTGCAGGGGCAAGCCGTCAAACAAGGCGATCTGCTGGCTGAATTTGATTTAGAGGAGTTAATAAAAGCAGGGTTTGATATGAATACGCCGATCATCATCACAAATACAGATCAATATACCGACGTGATTCAAACTGATCAAAAGCAAGTCAAAACAGAAGAAAGAATTCTTTCTTTAATCTAAAACATTGGAGGAACAAACGATGAACTATAACAAACTTGCGGCATTTCCGGAGAACTTTTTGTGGGGAGCATCAACTTCTGCTTATCAGGTTGAAGGCGCGTGGAACGAAGATGGAAAGGGGCCTTCAGTGATTGACGCCCGCGACAGCTATCCTGAGGGAACGACTGATTTTAAGGTAGCCAGCGACCATTATCACCGTTATAAAGAAGACGTTGCGCTGTTTGCTGAAATGGGCTTTAAAGCATACCGTTTTTCTATCGCCTGGACGCGCATTATTCCTGATGGCGACGGAGACATCAATCCAAAGGGGATTGAATTTTACAGCAATCTGATTGATGAGCTGCTCAAATATAAGATTGAACCGATCGTCACGATGTATCACTTTGATCTGCCGAATGCATTGCAGGAAAAAGGAGGCTGGTCAAAGCGATCTGCAATTGACGCTTTTGAACGGTATTCGAAGGTGCTGTTTGAACACTTCGGTGACCGTGTCAAGTACTGGCTGACGATCAATGAACAAAACATGATGATCCTGCATGGAAGTGCGCTGGGCACACTTGATCCGAATCTGAAAAACCCGAAAAAAGAACTGTATCAGCAAAATCACCACATGCTGGTGGCACAGGCGAAGGCTATGAATCTATGCCATGAGATGCTGCCGGAAGCCAAGATCGGCCCAGCTCCAAACATTGCGCTGATTTACCCGGCATCTTCAAAACCGGAAGATGTTGTCGCAGCCTTCAACTACAATGCAATCCGCAACTGGCTCTATTTAGATATGGCGGTTCACGGGCGTTATAACACGACAGCTTGGGCATATATGAAAGAAAAAGGCTATACGCCAGTCATTGAAGATGGTGATATGGAGATTCTGCGATCTGCGAAGCCTGATTTTATCGCATTTAACTACTACACGTCTCAAACGGCGGAAGCAAGCAAAGGCGACGGCTCGGACGAGGCAGCGCGAGGAGGAGACCAGCATTTGAAAACGGGAGAAGACGGCGTCTACCGCGGCAGCGCCAACCCGAACCTGAAGAAAAACGATTTCGGCTGGGAAATTGATCCGGTTGGCTTCCGTTCCACACTTCGTGAAATCTATGACCGCTACCAGCTGCCATTGATCATCACAGAAAACGGGTTAGGCGCTTTCGATCAACTCGAAGAAAACGATACGGTTAATGACGATTACCGGATTGATTATGTAAAGCAGCACATTGAACAAATTCAATGGGCGATTACAGACGGCGTTGACGTATTCGGCTACTCACCGTGGTCTGCGATTGACTTAATTTCCACGCACCAGGGCTGTTCTAAACGCTACGGCTTCATCTATGTCAATCGTGATGAATTCGATCTGAAAGACCTGCGCCGTATTCGCAAGAAAAGCTTTTATTGGTATAAAGAGCTGATTGCTTCGAATGGCGCGTCAATGAACCGATAGAAAAAATAAACAATTTATGAAAATAAATATATTTATGTAAATGATCCGAGCTCCTTGCCGATATGTATAGTATAAAATTGGAAAGGGGTTTGTATATGAAGAACAAAAAAATTGTTTCACTGCCTTTTTTGTGTACTGTGTTGCTTGTTGTTTTTAGTTTATGTATGAGTTCAAATGCTGCCTCAGCGCAAAGTGTGTTAAAAGATAAACCAATCATGGAGCAGCAGGAAAAACTGAAAAAACAAAAGGAAACTGAGGATGTTTCATTAAATCAAGCGAAGCAAGTAAGCCTTAAAACGGACAATAAAACAGAAAAGATGAAAGTGAAGAAGCCTTCGAATGAGAATGTTTTTAAAACAAGTTCCATGTACAACTCCGATGACCAGGTTTTCAATACAACCTCTGTCCTTGATGAAAATAATCCTGATGATATGTACTTTTTCAGTACTTCGTCAGATCGAACCCTTATCACAAGAATTCTTTCAGACAACAGCGATTACCATCTGAAATTGTATGTTGTCAATTGGGATACAGGAGAAGCTCAGCCGTCTAATATATCAATGGCAGCAGGGAACTTAGTGCTTTTAAAAGAGCTTCCCGCTGGCGATTATATGATCCGGGTTTACTCTGAAGGAACGACGGGAGATTCATATAACATTCAGTTAAATGCGAAAAACCCTTCAAATTATTCAAGTGTAAAATCGGTAACGTCTAATTTACAAGCCTTTGTTGCTGAGTATGGAGACGGTTCCGTTTATGCTAATGGTACACTGCTGTACAATTCTAATACGAAAACATCTTCATTAGACTGGGAAAGAGAATATTATTTTTCCTATGGAGGCGGGTATAATCAGCGCACCCATTCCATTTCTGATGTGAAGGTTAAAAATATTTCTGACCCTGTCACTTATCGTTCGAGTTATGCAAGTTCAAGCTCAGCCATCATGGTTTACTTAGACACAGGCACGCTTTTTATGCATCATGTATCAGCTTATCAGTCGGGGGTAGGTTATGATGATTCTTTCCTTGATACGTTAGGTAAAAAAACACCTAGAAGGCTTGATGCGGATGATCAGAACTATGGGGACCATATATTGATCGTTGATCTGAAAACCGGCAAAGCGATAGACTTTTTCAGTGTTTTAAATTACTACTATGCTTCAGGTGCTGAAAGCTTGCCTGTCATAAAATTTATCAATTAAATTACCAAAAAAGGATTTCCGGCAGCGGAAATCCTTTTCTCACGTTAAAACGAAATAATCCCAATCAGCAGTGCCGCAATCGTCATCACAATGGTTGTTCCCACGGCCCATTTGATCGTGAATTTTTGATGCTCGCCAAAGCTGACGCCCGCCATTCCGACTAATAAATAAGTGGAAGGAACGAGAGGACTGAGCAAATGCACAGGCTGGCCCAGCAAAGAGGCTCTGCCGATTTCTGCGGCATCTATTCCGTAAGCAGCTGCGGCTTCTGTGATGATCGGCAGAACACCGAAGTAAAAGGCATCATTTGACATAAAAAAGGTAAATGGCATGCTGACGATGGCTGTAATCAAGGGCAGGTGCGGGCCCATGGCGTCAGGGATGAGTGATACGAGAGAATGCGCCATGGCGTCTACCATTTTTGTGCCCGACAAAATGCCTGTGAAAATGCCGGCGGCAAATACCATGGAGACAACGTTTAACGCATTTCCTGCATGCGCTGAGATTCGCTTTTGCTGCTCTTTTACATTTGGATAGTTCACCATCAAGGCGATAGCAAATGCGATCATAAAAAGAACAGGAAGCGGGAGCAGGCTGGTGATCAAAGCGGCCATCAGCACGACAGTCAGCAGCAGATTAAACCACTGGAGAGCGGGGCGTTTGAGCGGCGCTGTATCCGGATCTGACGCGTGCTGGTGTTCAATTGAGATGACGCCGAGCCGTTTCCGTTCTTTTTTTCCTAGAATATAGGCTACGGCAAGCACCCAAAGAATGCCGGCAATCATAGCAGGAATCAGCGGAGTGAAGACTTCTGACGTGTCCAATTTGAGAGAAGCCAAAACCCTTGCAGTCGGCCCTCCCCACGGAATAATATTCATAACTCCCGACCCGAGCATTGCAATTCCCGCCAACACCAGCCGGTTCATGCCGAGCCGTTTGTATAGCGGAAGCATCGCAGCAATGGTAATCATATACGTTGTTGTCCCATCTCCGTCCAGCGAAATGGTCATCGTCAACACCGCTGTGCCGACAGCGATTTTTAATGGATCTCCTTTGACAAGGGATAAGATTTTGGCAATAAGCGGATCGAACAAACCTGAATCAATCATGATGCCGAAATACAGGATCGCAAATAATAGCATGATGCCTGTCGGAGCGAGGCCTGTTACACCCTGAAGCATCATATCGCCCAGGTCTTTGCCGAATCCGCTGATCAGGGCAAACACAACAGGAACGACAATCAAGGCAATAAGAGCGGAAAGCCGGTTAGACATAATAAGATACATGAAGACAATGATCATCACAAAACCAAGTATGGCAAGCACGATATGACCTCCCCCATTCAACAGCACAATTTTAGTAAGCGCTTCCACACTTCGAGAAGGCTTATTTCAAATATTTATGACCTCATGTTGACAAGTAGACCTAAAAACCTAGAGAGCAGATGAGCAGTTTATATGCAGATCGCCACGGGTAAATGTGCTGTAGAATGTTTATTTTTGAGATCTGGAATAGGAAAAGGGGGAGCAGACATGAGTGATGATCAAAACAAACGAGTCAATGAACACTCAAAAGACGAGCAGCTCGAACAGTACAGGGTCGATAACAGCGGAAAGAAAATGACGACAAACCAAGGTGTACGGGTGTCTGAGGACGAACATTCGTTAAAAGCCGGAGTTCGCGGCCCGACATTGATGGAGGATTTTCACTTTCGGGAGAAGATGACCCATTTTGACCATGAGAGAATCCCTGAACGGATCGTGCATGCGCGCGGGTATGGCGTGCATGGCTTTTTTCAGGTTTACGAGCCGATGACAGAATTCACCCGGGCGAAATTTCTTCAGGACCCTTCGGTGAAGACACCGGTATTTGTCCGGTTTTCAACAGTTGCGGGCTCCAAAGGCTCCGCTGACACGGTGCGTGACGCCAGAGGCTTTGCGACGAAATTCTACACCGAAGAAGGAAACTATGATCTAGTAGGCAATAATATTCCGGTTTTCTTTATTCAGGATGCGATCAAATTCCCGGATTTGGTGCATGCGTTTAAGCCTGAGCCGCACAATGAAATGCCTCAGGCCGCGACAGCTCATGATACGTTTTGGGACTTTGTCGCCAATAATCCAGAGTCGGCTCACATGGTGATGTGGACGATGTCTGACAGAGGCATTCCCCGCAGCTACCGGATGATGGAGGGCTTTGGCGTTCACACGTTCCGTTTTGTGAACGAACAAGGAAAGGCGCGTTTCGTGAAATTCCATTGGAAGCCGGTGCTCGGCGTGCATTCTCTCGTATGGGATGAAGCGCAGAAAATTGCCGGAAAAGACCCTGATTTCCACCGCCGCGACCTGTGGGAAACGATTGAAAACGGCGACGTTGTTGAATATGAGCTAGGCGTGCAGATGATAGATGAAGAAGATGAATTCAAATTTGACTTTGATATTCTTGATCCGACGAAGCTTTGGCCGGAAGAGCTTGTGCCGGTGAAGATCATTGGGAAAATGACGCTGAACCGCAATCAGGATAATGTATTTGCTGAAACGGAGCAAGTCGCATTCCACCCGGGAAATGTGGTGCCGGGCATTGACTTCACAAATGATCCGCTGCTGCAGGGACGGCTTTTCTCTTATACGGATACACAGCTGATCCGTCTTGGCGGTCCGAACTTCCACGAGATTCCGATTAACCGCCCGGTATGTCCGTTCCATAACAACCAGTACGACGGTTATCACCGGATGACCATCAACAAGGGGCCGGTCGCTTATCATAAAAACTCTCTGCAGAACAATGACCCGTCTCCTGCGTCAGCCGAAGAAGGCGGTTACGTCCACTATCAGGAGAAAGTAGAGGGCAGAAAAATCCGCCAGCGGAGCGACAGTTTCAATAATTACTACTCACAGGCAAAACTGTTCTGGAACAGCATGTCACCGGTTGAGAAAAAGCACATCATTTCTGCCTTTTGCTTCGAGGTCGGGAAGGTCAAAAGCAAAGATGTGCAGCGGCAGGTCGTAGATGTCTTCAGCAACGTAGATACTGTCCTGGCAGAAGAAATCGCCAAAGGAGTAGGTGTGGCGCCGCCGGCGAAACGCAAAGCATCAAAAGAAATCCTTACCTCACCTGCATTAAGCCAAGCCCGTACAGTGAAAGCAGCGTCAACGAGAAAAGTCGCGGTTCTCGCCGGCAATGGTTTTGATGAAAAAGAACTGCAAACAGTCCTGGACGCCTTAAAACAAGAAGGGATCACAGCGGATATCATCAGTCAAACGCTGGGGTATATCACAAGCGGCGCCGGACAGCAGCTTGAGGTCAGCGGCACATTCCTGACGACAGACTCTGTTCTGTATGACGCGGTTTATGCCGCAGGAGGACCTGAATTAAAAGAAGATAAACAAGCGATGGCGTTTATCAGAGAAGCCTACAATCACTATAAGGCGGTCGGCGCGGCAAACGCAGGAGTTGACCTCCTCAAATCAGCTGTCGGCACAACAGAGGGGCCGGGCGTTGTGTCAGCAAAAGACGAAGATGATTACACCGGCTTTAGCAAAGCGTTTATCGAAGCAGTTGCCGCCCACCGCCATTGGGATAGACGAATTTGATTCGCTCCTGTATCTTAGAGGAAGATACTTTTCATAAGGAGCATGACATATGAACGAAAAACAGCTCGCAGAGGCTTACGAGCGCGACGAAAATATGATGATATTAGTGTTTGCCCAATGGTGTGTGAACCATGATCTTGATCCGTTGGAGCTATATGCCAAAGCATATCCGCAGCAAAAGCTGAATGAAAGCTTGAAAAAAACAGTGGAAGAACTGATCGTACCGAAGAACGAGTCAGAACACATACCTGACCAGACCGTCATTGCGGTGTTGGAGATGTTTGGGAATATTGATTTGGCACAAGTGGTTCACGAAGTGATTGCTGAGCGTAAACAGTAAAAAAGAGACAGTATGTTGTCTCTTTTTTATTTGGGAAAAATCGAGCAGATCGACCTAGAAACTTCTTTTCACTTCATCAGTCTATAAAAGTGTGCGTTGCAGAAAAAAGGGAATGATAAACAAAGAAGATCAAAAAGGAGGAGATTGTATGAAATGGAACAAAATGATGAAATATGCGGTAGCTGCTGCTGTTTTGCTTTTTAGTGTATTTGCATATGCGGCCCCATCTTTACAAGCGGTTCAAGCGAAAACGCCGACTGTAAGCAGCCATACGTACAAAAAGATCAAGGAATTAAAGTATCCTCAGGTGCATCACATCGGGAATGCCGCGTTTGAAAAGAACATTAATCAAGAGCTGAAAGCCTACATTGAACAATCGTATCAGGAATATCTGAAAAACAAAATAGCAGGCGAACAGCAGGGGTTCAACGCGGAATATCAAACATCCTTCAGCGTCAAATATAATGCGGCTGGCAAGCTCAGCATACAAACGCTCAATTATATCTATTCAGGCGGCGCCCATGGTTTAACGTCTGTTCAGTCCTTCAACTATGACTTGAACACACAAAAGCGGGTGACACTGAATCAGATTCTGAATACCAAAACAAAAGTCAGCAAAACGAAAGATTACCTATACAGCTATATCAAAAAACATGACACGCTGTTTTTCCCTGATGTAAAGAAAGAGGATATTACCCTTAACCAAGACACAACGTTTTACTTTACGAAAAACGGAATCGCCATCGTCTTCGGCCAGTATGACTTAGGACCATATGCAGCCGGAATCCGGGATGTGCAGGTGCCTTCCTCTATTTATCAATAATCAAAAGAGCCATATCCTTAAAAGGGATATGGCTCAATGTTTCTACCACACAAACAGACCGACAATCGCAGCACTTAGTAAAGATACCGCAATTCCGCTGACGAGCAGCTTCCACACGTTTCTCCCGATCACGGTTGACTTTTCGCCGTCAAGGATCGAGTTATACGTTCCGTAAATCATGCCGACTGTACTAAAGTTGGCAAATGACGTCAGGAATGTCGTTGCTACCGCAACTGTGTGAGGCGGCAGTGTTTTCAGATTGTTTTTCAAGTCAAGCATTGCAACAAACTCGTTCGTCGCCAATTTCATTCCCATCAGCTGCGCAACATACATCGCGTCGTGTACCGGCAGCCCAAGCAGGAATGCGAACGGACTGAAGAGATAAGCAAAAATCGTCTGGATGGTCAGGCCGTGTACGAAAACGCCAAGAATGCCATTGACTGCTGACGTTAACGCCACATATCCAATCACCATTGCCAAAATAACGATCACCATGTTCATGCCGACAAGCATACTGTTAGAAATCGTAGAGAAAAAGTCTTTTTTCTCTTCTTTAGGCGGTGTATAGATGATGTCTTCATCCTCCGGCACATGCACTGGATTCAGCAGGTTTGCGATAATCAGCGCGTTTAAGCAGTTTAAAGGAATGGCTGTAAACACGTATGTCGCCGGCACCATTGACAGGTAAGATCCAATAATGGAGCCGCTGATGCTGCTCATGCTCATTAAGCCGAATGTGAGCAGGCGGTTGTTGTTTAATACTGTGAGCTGCTGGCGAATGACTGCCAGAGCTTCTGTATTTCCCAAGAACATCATTTGAATAGAGAAAAAGCTCTCTAATTTCGGCAAGCGGGAAGCCTTTGAGATCACCCAGCCGATTTTATCAATCAGCCATGGCAAAATGCCGAAATAAGTTAAAATGTCAAAGAATGTGACGATGAAAATAATTGGAAGAAGTGCGCTGAAGAAAAAGTCTACCGTTTCATTTGCCATCACAGAAGGGAAGGCAAAGGCGATCCCGTCACTGGCACAAGCAATCAGCCAGGTGAAGAAATTTCCAATTTGTCCGATGGCCCAGCTGCCAATTTTTGTCCCCAGCATAAACCACGTAATCAAAAGCTCCAGAACAATTAACGTAATGATTGGACGCCACTGGATTTTCTTTTTCTGCGGGGAGCATAGGAACACAACTGCCATAATCACAATGAGACCGACAAGGTTTAATAAAAAGTACATGATAGCAACTCCTATGAGGTTTATTATGGAAATGAAAAAAGCCCTTATCCTTCACAAATTCTGGAAGTGCAGAAAGTGTGAAAAATAAGAGCAAACAGAAAAGAACTTGTCCTTTTCAACTCGTTCAAATTTATTCAAACTTTCTTGTAGTCTAGTTTTTTACGGTTACTAGGTAGAAACAATCAGACCATATTACTGATCATATACAAGAATGTCTTTTTTCTAAGATGATAGCAGTATTTTATCCTTTCACTTTTTGAAAATCAACCTTTTTAACTATTTTCAAAATAATAAATTTATATTTCGAAGTCGAGAAAATAAAGGAAAATCACATTGGATTGCTATGCTGAAATTGTGATCAGGAATGAAGCATTTCATCATCACAGGCACGTCAAGAGGAATTGGTGAAGAAATGAATACATGCTGACCATCGGCTGTACTGTATGTCAAGACAGCCTAATCAAAGGCTGATCGAACAACATGAAGCGGAGGAGATGATACAAATACCTGCAGATCAATTAACCTATGGTGATCACCTCCATTTTATGAAGCGCAACAAGCACATCAAAACGGATAAGCGAATCATGAATATCTCGTCAGCTTCCAACTAAATATCTGCTGCCTTCACAAAGCTGCTGCCGCACGTCAAAAGCGGGGCAGGGTTCATTTTCTAAAAGCATCAGTCTGGAGCAGGCGGATCAGCTGTATCCCGGATTGATTGATACCCGGCTGCAAACTGAAATCCGATCCGTTCGTAAAGAGGATTTTCCTGATGCTGATCAATTCATTCAGTTAGAGAAAGAAGGAAGATTGCAGTCTGCTTATTAATTGACCTTCTGAACAGTGAGGAGTTCGGGCAGCCGCCTCTCGGTGAGAATCTTAGTTCCTATTCCTGGATGATTGTTGTATCATAATAGCGGGGAAACCCTCTATGCAGCAAAAAGGAGTTCTTTTTTATGATTATTCAATTCATTCGTTATAGATAATGACAGGTATAGACGACATTCCAGATCTGGCCAAAAAGTTAGATAGGCCCAGGTTTATTTGTCTATGCCTTTTTCATTTATTTAAAAACGAATGAATGAGGTGTTTTTTGTGTCAAACATAAAGAAGCATGCTGCTTATATGAATCAATTTGTCTCTCAATTTCGATGCCCGATTTGCGATTCTTCAATGAAGGTCACATCTTGGAAAAGTTTGGTTTGTTTCAAGAGCGGGCATACGTTTGATATATCCCGGCATGGGTACGTAAATTTCCTGACAAAGCCGGTCAAAAGCAGCTATCGGGCGGGGCTTTTCGAAGCAAGAAGCCGGCTGATGGCAGAGTATCATTTTTTTGCACCGCTTCATCAGGCAATAGCTGACTTGATCAGTGACCGTAAGTCTGAAAAAGAGACGTTAACCATTTTAGACTGCGGATGCGGTGAGGGGACCCACTTGAAAGCGGTGTGCGATCTGCTTCAAGAAAAGAAAACAGTTCGCGGAATTGGGATTGATATTGCCAAGGATGGCATTTTACGAGCTTCAAAAAATAGTGGCGGAAAGCTGTGGGCCGTAGCCGATGTAGCTAATGCGCCCTTTCAAGACCGGCAATTTGATGTCATTCTATCGATTTTCTCACCTTCAAATTATGCAGAGTTTCACAGACTGCTGAAAAAAGATGGTTTGGTTATAAAGGTAGTTCCTCAAAGAGATTATTTAACAGAACTAAGGCAGGTTTTATACGCAGATTCAGAAAGAAGAACCTATTCCAATACACCTGCAATTGAGCGCTTTACCACACATTTTCAGCTCGATCATCTGATGAGGCTGCGCTATACCAAAACGCTTCATCAGCAAGGCGTAGAATGGCTTCTGAACATGACACCGTTAGCCTGGTCCGCATCGGATGAAAACATCAACCGGTTTAGAAAAATGGAATCGGCTCAGCTGACAGTTGATGTCGATGTATTAATCGGAACGAAATGAGTGAAAGAGGAAAGCTCCCAAAAAGGAGCTTTCCTTTCTTGTTTTCCGCAAAAACGGAATTTTCCACCGGATTGGAATAGTTATCTCGCATTTTCCGTAAATATGGAAGGGGAGAGGCTTGAAATGGTGTTCTGGCAACTGGCACAGAACTTGCATTAGAAATGACGGAAAGGGAGGGGATATTTTGTAAACGCTTTCCTTTTCTCAGACAAGCGGAAAAGAGGGATGTTTGTGGACATTATTATTATTCTTTTGGCTTTGGGTTTGCTGATGTTTGTCGCCTATCGGGGATTTTCAGTCATTTTGTTTGCTCCGATTTGCGCCTTATTTGCTGTGCTGCTGACAGATCCAAGCTTTGTGCTTCCTTTTTTCTCAACCATATTTATGGAAAAGATGGCGGGGTTTATTAAGCTGTACTTTCCGGTATTTCTGCTTGGCGCCATTTTCGGAAAGGTTGTCGAGATGTCCGGCTTGGCGGCTTCCATTGCGAAGACAATTGTCAGACTGGTCGGGGCGAAACGAGCAACACTCGCTATCGTATTGATGGGCGCCATTTTAACGTACAGCGGAGTCAGCCTGTTTGTTGTCGTCTTTGCTGTATACCCCTTTGCGAAAAATATGTTCAAAGAAGCTGACATCCCGAAGCGCCTCATACCGGGGACGATTGCTCTCGGGGCATTTACTTTTACAATGGACGCACTGCCGGGTACACCGCAAATCCAAAATGTAATTCCTACGACGTTTTTCAAAACAGACATTTACGCCGCCCCTTGGCTTGGTATGATCGGTGCGGTGTTTGTGCTGGCGGCGGGTATGTTCTACTTGGAATCGAGGCGCAAAAAAGCAGAGAAAACGGGCGAAGGCTACGCCGGTTTTCAATCGGAGATTTCTGCCGCGCGTGAGCCATCTGATCTTGCCCCGGAACAAAGCCCGCCGGTCTTAGAGCCTGACACAAGTAAGGTCCGGCACGCACTCGCTTTTGTTCCTCTTATTCTCGTTGGTGTGATGAACAAATGTTTCACCACGTTCCTTCCCAAATGGTATCCGAATGAATTTGATTTTTCCGCCATAGGATTGGGAGAGTTCGGGAAACTTGATATCTCCTCCGCGGTTGCCATTTGGTCAGTGGAGCTGGCCCTCCTGATCGGAATCATCGCAACCATTTTGTTTGATTGGAGAAAAGTGTTTGGACAGCTAAAGGAAGGACTGAATGAAGGGATCGGCGGCGCTTTGCTTGCATCGATGAATACAGGCGCCGAGTATGGTTTCGGCGGTGTCATTGCTGCGCTGCCGGGGTTTCATAAGCTGAGCAGCGGCATTTCACATACGTTTACGGATCCGCTTGTAAACGGAGCTGTGACGACAACAACGCTGGCAGGGATCACCGGATCGGCCTCAGGGGGAATGGGAATCGCGTTAAGTGCGATGTCTGATCAATATTTGAAAGCGATTCAGACCTATCACATACCGCCTGAAGTGATGCACCGGGTCATTTCAATGGCGTCAGGAGGCATGGATACGCTTCCGCATAATGGGGCGGTGATCACCCTGCTGGCTGTGACGGGTCTGACCCATCGCCAATCGTATCGGGATATTTTTGCGATTACTCTCATCAAAACCGCCGCCGTATTTGTGATTATCGCGATTTACAGTTTGACGGGCCTTGTATAGGACAAAACGAAAGGGGAATCAGATATGGGAAAAGTGCTGTCATCAAGTAAGGAAGCCGCAGAACTTATTCGGGAGGGGGATACACTGATCGCGGGCGGATTCGGCCTGTGCGGAATTCCCGAGCAGCTCATTCTGGCGATAAGGGATAAAGGGGTAAAAGATTTAACCGTCGTCAGCAATAATTGCGGAGTTGATGATTGGGGGCTCGGCCTTCTGTTGGCAAACAAGCAAATCAAAAAAATGATCGCCTCCTACGTTGGTGAAAACAAAATTTTTGAAAAGCAATTTTTAAGCGGAGAATTGGAAGTGGAATTGGTTCCCCAAGGGACGCTCGCTGAAAGAATCCGAGCAGGAGGAGCAGGCATACCTGGATTTTATACAGCCACAGGCGCCGGAACCACCATCGCTGACGGGAAAGAGCATAAAACCTTTGACGGACGCACATATGTGTTAGAAAAAGGAATTACTGGGGACGTCGCCATTGTAAAAGCGTGGAAAGCGGACACCATGGGAAATTTAGTTTTTCGGAAAACGGCTAGAAACTTCAATCCGGTTGCCGCCATGGCGGGAAAGATCACAATTGCCGAGGCAGAAGAAATTGTTGAGGCGGGAGAACTCGATCCCGACCACATCCACACGCCTGGTATTTACGTACAGCATGTTGTGCTCGGCACACATGAAAAGCGGATTGAAAAACGAACCGTTCGGCAAGCGAAGGGAAAGGAGGCGGCACAATGAAGGAAGCCAGAAAACGAATGGTCAAACGTGCTGTAAAGGAAATAAAAGACGGTATGAACGTCAATCTTGGGATAGGGATGCCGACACTTGTCGCAAATGAGATACCCGAGGGCGTGCATGTGATGCTTCAATCAGAAAACGGTTTGCTCGGGATCGGCCCGTATCCGCTGGAAGGAACGGAAGACCCGGATCTGATAAATGCGGGGAAAGAAACGATCACCGCCGTAACAGGCGCATCCTATTTTGACAGCGCGGAATCCTTTGCGATGATACGAGGCGGGCATATCGACCTGGCCATCCTTGGGGGCATGGAGGTTTCTGAGCAAGGGGATTTGGCGAACTGGATGATTCCGGGGAAAATGGTGAAGGGAATGGGCGGCGCTATGGACTTGGTCAACGGGGCTAAGCGAATCGTCGTCATCATGGAGCACGTCAATAAACATGGGGAATCGAAGGTGAAAAAACAATGCTCCCTCCCGCTGACAGGACAGAAAGTCGTTCATCGGCTGATTACTGATTTAGCTGTTTTTGATTTTGATAATGGACATATGACATTGACTGAGCTCCAGGACGGTGTCACGCTGGAAGAGGTATATGAGAAAACTGAAGCTGACTTCGCCGTAAGCCAGTCAGTCATCCGGCAAAAATCTTGAGCAGGAAGGTGTATGTCATGAAAAAACAAGTCGCTCTTGTGACAGGCGCAGCCGGCGGAATCGGATTTGAAATCGCAAAGGAATTCGCCCGGGAAGGCGCCGATGTCATTATTTCAGATGTAAATCAAAAAGCGTGCGGTGAGGCCGCCGCCAAGCTGAATGAGGAAGGCTTTAGCGCCACGGGCATTCCATGTGACGTAACAAAGGAAGAGCAAATCTCTGATATCGTCCATACTATCAAGACCCGATACGGACGTTTGGATACTTTGGTGAATAACGCAGGCATGCAGCATGTCGCGCCGATTGAAGAGTTTCCGACAGAACGGTTTGAACAGCTTATTCGCGTCATGCTGACCGCGCCATTCATCGCAATGAAACATGTCTTTCCCCTTATGAAAAAACAGCAGTTCGGCAGGATCATCAATATCGCGTCTGTGAACGGACTGGTGGGGTTTGCGGGAAAAGCCGCTTATAACAGCGCAAAGCATGGCGTCATTGGGCTGACAAAGGTGGGGGCGCTGGAAGGCGCGCCCCACGGGATTACGGTGAATGCACTCTGCCCGGGATATGTGGACACACAGCTTGTCCGCAATCAGCTGAGCGATCTTTCTAAAACAAGAAATGTTCCCTATGAATCGGTTCTGGAAGAGGTGATTTTTCCGCTTGTGCCGCAAAAACGTCTTCTCTCGGTTAAAGAAATTGCTGATTATGCCGTATTTTTGGCGAGTGAAAAGGCGAAAGGCGTCACAGGGCAGGCGGTCGTGCTGGATGGAGGCTACACAGCTCAATAATAGATTCTTGTATTCATAGGAGGCTCTCGTTTATCATAAGGTTGAAAGCGATTACAAAATGTGACGGGAGCGACAGGGAGATGAAACATTCTATTAAAAGATTACCCTTTGAATGGCTGGATGAAATCATCAACCTTGCGGCGGAATGTATTGTTGTGGTTGATCATGAGGGGAAAATTCTCTATATCAATCCGGCGTACTGTGACTTTCTAAAAAAAACAGAGGAAGAAGCGATAGGGAAACCCGTTCAGGACGTGATTGAAAACTCGAGAATGCACATCGTGGCGAAGACGGGGCGGACAGAGGCTGCCGCTATTCATCCGATTAACGGCAGCGAAATGATCGCCAACCGGTATCCGCTCTATGTGAACCAGCAGCTTGTAGGAGCGGTCGGAACCGTTATGTTTCGCAATCCGCAGGAATGGATGGATTATTCAAGAAAAATTAAACCCCTCCTCAATGAACTCAATTACTACAAAAATAGATACGAAAAAGAGCTTTTCAGTAAATACCACTTTGGCGACTTGATCGGAAACAGTCCTCTTTTTATGGAAGCGAAACGGCTGGCTGAACGGGTATCTGACAGCCAATCGGCCGTTTTGCTTTTAGGAGAATCAGGCACGGGAAAAGAGCTGTTTGCACACGCCATCCATCAGAACAGCCGCCGCCGGTATGCTCCCTTTCTGCGCGTCAACTGCGCCTCGATCCCAGAGCATTTGTTTGAATCAGAAATGTTCGGATACGAAGACGGCGCTTTTACGGGGGCAAAAAAAGGCGGGAAAAAAGGAAAATTCGAACTTGCGCATCAAGGAACCATTTTCCTTGATGAAGTAGGTGATATGCCGTTACATATGCAAAGCAAAATCCTTCGCGTACTGCAGGAGAAAGAGATAGAGCGGATCGGCGCAAGAAGCCCGGTCCCAATAGATGTACGAGTGATTGCGGCGACACACCGAAATCTCGAAGAAATGGTCCGGGAAGGAGACTTCCGGCAAGACCTCTATTACCGACTGAATGTGATCAACATTCAAATCCCGTCCTTAAGAGAGCGCATAGAGGATGTAGTGCCGATCGCGGGGCTTCTATTAAAAAAACTTGAACGGAAATTTGGCTTTGATGGCTTGGAGCTTTCTAAAGAAGCAATTGCAGTGCTTCAGAGCTATTCTTGGCCGGGAAACATACGAGAATTGGAAAATGTCCTAGAACGGGCTGTCAACGTCCTCGACGGCAAACGAATCGAACCGAAACACCTGAATCTCACTTCTGAAGATCAACCCATCCAAAGAACAATCAAAATCCGGGAATATCAATCTATACAGCCATTAAAAGAGACAATCGCTGAGGCGGAAAAAAACGCGATCATCGAGGCGCTTGCCGCAGCAGACGGCAATAAAATAAAGGCAGCAAAGCTATTAGGCATAGGAAAAACAAGCTTATATGAAAAATGCAAAGCCTATCAAATTGAGCAGGCATAAAAAAACACACTTGCCCCGCCAGGGAATCAAGTGTGTTTTTCTGTTCCTTATTTCCAAACATCGTTAGCGATCTCAACAACATGGCGCAGCTTCGCCCATTGCTGTTCCTCGGTCAGCTTGTTGCCTTCCTCAGTCGAAGCGAATCCGCATTGCGGACTCAGGCACAACTGATCTAGGCTGACATAACGGGACGCCTCTTCGATACGGCGTTTCACGTCATTAGGATGTTCAAGCTCACCGAATTTAGATGTCACCAAGCCTAGGACAAGCTGAAGATCAGAGCGTTTCACGTAACGAAGCGGTTCGAATCCGCCTGAGCGTGAATCATCATACTCTAAGAAAAGCCCATCCAGATTCAAGCCGTCAAAAATGGTTTCCGCCGCCGCATCATAACCGCCTTCAGCTGTCCAAGTGGACTGGAAGTTGCCGCGGCAAATATGCATGGTAATGGTCATATCATCCGGACGGTCGGCAATTGCGTCATTGATCGACTTCGCAAACAGCTGGCGAAGCTCGTCAGGCGTTGTTCCGAATGCTTCCACTTGTTTCAAGCCTTTTTCAGATAAGAAAACAGCCCATGCTGTATCATCAAGCTGGAGGTAACGGCAGCCTCTGTCATAAAACGCTTGAATCGCTTTTTTATACGCTTTTGATACATCATGCTGGAAAAGAGCATAATCGTTTTTGTATGCATCCTTTTCCAATCTGCCGCGGAAGAAGAGCATATTCGGACTTGGAATTGTCATTTTTGGCGTTGCATCACCAGCGATGCCATGTAAAAATGAGTAATCTTCGAGCATTGGGTGATTTGAGAAATCAATATCGCCTGTTACTTTGATGCCGCGTGCTTTTGTCTGCACATTATGGAACTGGATACCCTGTTCAGGTATAAACGGCTCAACGCCATCCAGATTTTCAAGGAAATCAAAATGCCACCACGCTCTGCGGAATTCCCCGTCTGTCACGACGTTCAGGCCGGTTTCTTTTTGTTTTTTCACAATGCGTATGATTTCATCGTTTTCAATCTGGCGAAGCTGTTCGGCAGTGATTTCGCCGGCCGCCTTTTGCAGCCGCGCTTTTTTGACGGGCTCAGATCTCAGCAGGCTTCCGACTTGATCCGCGCGAAACGGCGTTTTTTTTCTCTGAAGCGATTGTTTTTGTTCTGCGGGTGTTGTTTGCTGTGACATGTTGTTCATTCCTTCTTTCCATTCGAATATAAAAAAGCTCTTCCTTTGGATAAGGAAGAGCTTGCGTGAACAATCTCAACCTTATCTTCTAGAGCAAAAATCTGCTCTAAAGGATTTAGCACCATTCTGTTAAACAGCGGTTGCCGGGTATCGCAGGGCCAGTCCCTCCACCTCTCTTGATAAGGAAAACCTTTTTATGAAATTTTCTGATAGTATCTATTATTCACACATTTCTCTTTTCTGTCAATGATAGATTATTTCCACACATCATTGGCAATGTCGACCACATGACGGAGCTTCGCCCACTGCTGCTCCTCAGTCAAAAGGTTTCCTTCTTCTGTTGAAGCGAAACCGCACTGCGGGCTCAAGCAAAGCTGATCTAAGCTGACAAAGCGCGCAGCTTCGCTGATTCGGCGTTTGACATCCTCTGGGTCCTCAAGTTCTCCGTATTTGGATGTAATCAAGCCTAAGACAATTTGCAGATCCTTGCGTTTCACGAAACGGAGGGGATCAAAATTTCCGGAGCGGTCATCATCGTATTCCAAGAACAGGCCGTCCAAGTTTAAACCGTCCAAAATCGTTTCCGCTACAGCGTCGTAGCCTCCTGATGCCGCCCAAGTTGAACGGAAGTTGCCGCGGCAAATGTGCATCGTGACCGTTAAGTCGTCAGGACGGTCCGCCACTGCATCGTTAATCGTTTTGGCAAACAACGCAGGCAATGTTTCCGGATCACCGCCGAGGGCTCGGACAACCTCTCTGCCTTTTTCTTCAAAGAAGAGAGACCATGACGTATCATCGAGCTGAAGATAGCGGCAGCCCGCATCATAGAAAGCGTTAATCGCTTTTTTGTACGCCTGGGCCAGATCATGAAAATATTCCTCCTGATCGGGATATACGCCTTGATCAGCTTTTTCACCGAAAAACAGCATATTCGGACTTGGAATTGTCAGTTTTGCTGTCGCATCTCCGGCAATGCTGTGTAAAAATTGATAATCGGCAAGCGCCGGATGGCTGGTGAAATCCAGTTTTCCCGTCACCTTAATGCTACGGGCTTTTGTTTTCGCGTTATGGAACTGAATTCCTTCAGCCGGGATGAACGGTTCCACTCCGTCGAGCCCTTCCAGGAAATCGTAATGCCACCACGAACGGCGGAACTCTCCGTCGGTTACAACGTTTAGGCCGATTTCCTTTTGCTTTTCGACAATGCGGGTGATTTCTTTATTTTCAATATCACGAAGCTGTTCTGCCGTGATCTCGCCGGCCGCTTGTTTTTGCCGCGCCTCTTTTACTGGGGCGGATCGTAATAAACTGCCGACATGATCGGCGCGGAAAGGGGCTTTCTTTTGTTTTTCTGATTTCTGTGCTGCAAGGTTTACTTGTTGAGCCATATCATTCGCCTCTTTTCTAAAATGTTTGCTGCATGAAAAAAGCTCTTCCTTTGTGTAAGGAAGAGCTTGAACGATCAAATCTCTGCCTCATCTGCAAGAACGCGATGTTCTTAAGGATTTAGCACCATTCTGTGTAAAACAGCGGTTGCCGGGTATCATAGGGCCAGTCCCTCCACCTCTCTTGATAAGGTAAATCTTCTTATTGGATTTTCAATTATCTTAATATTAGTATTTTTGCATGAATTGTCAACAGTTTTTTAGAAAATTGACTTATCTTCACCGTCATACAATACCGTATCCAGCACAATCGCGATGGCTGTGCAAATCAGCATATCTGCCTCATGTCCAATCTGGAGGCGATACGTATCACCCCAGCTGAGCCGCTTTTTGCTGATAGACATCCGCACATTCTGGCTGTAAATGTGAAAAGCATCTTTAAACGAAAAGATTCGTTGTTTCATCAATCATTCGATCATTACTGAAGTCTCCTTTTGTTTGGATAGGTTCCAGGAATAACGAAAAGGCTGCATATATCTGCAGCCTTTTCATTTTATAAGGTATGTCTTAGGAAAGATGCATCCGGCGTTTTTGGCGGATGGCGTCAAGGTCGATTAGGTTATTATGATGAGGAACGGGTGCAGGAAGAGGGCTTGTCTTTTGCGGTTTTCGTCTATTGTCTTTGCTGAATGAAAAGAGAAGATAGCCACATAATGCGATGATAATAAATAGGATCATTTTACATACCTCCCAAAAAAAGTTTTGGTATTCTCTATTGTACGGATAAAACGTCTAAAAGTATTCAAAAAATTCTAAATCAACTAATAATAAATGCGTATCCCTCAAAAATCCTTTTCTCCGATGACCTGAAAATAGTCTTGCATTAAGCCTGTGTTTTTCCTTTTGATTGGTTCTATAGTTACTATCGACATTAAAATGAATTCCTTTATATAACTTTTAACCTAAATTTCTGTAATTCAAATTAACTATATATGGATAATGTGTTCTTCTTTGTTTGATGTATACCCTATTTTGAGGAATTGAACACAAAAAACCCAAATTACGGAGCATTTGGGCGGAAAATTGGAATGGTTGGCTGATTTGAGGGGAGTCCGGCGAAGGGTCAGAAAAAGCGTTTGAACATTCTTCTTATTTTTTTAAATGGGTTTGATCGTTTTGTTTGCTTTTTGAGCGGGCGGGAAATCATCCATTTTTTGAACAGGCTTTTTGCGGCAATTGTGTTCTTCATCTTTGCATTTCCTCCTCATCCGTTGATAGTTGTTTTACGGACAGAGCTTTTAAAATGTTTCATTTTCACGCAAAAAAACCAGTCCTTTTTTGGACTGGTTTCTCAGCTTACGCCTGTTCTTCAAACAGCTTTGCAATCTCAACGATGACATTTACGGCTTTGACCATGTTGTCGGCTGAGATGTATTCAAATTTGCCGTGGAAGTTTTCCCCGCCGGTAAAGATGTTCGGCGTTGGGAGTCCCATATAGGAAAGCTGCGAACCGTCCGTGCCGCCGCGGATCGGAGAGATTTTCGGTTCGATGCCGAGGTTTTCCATCGCTTGTTTGGCAATGTTGACAATTTCGATGACAGGCTCAATTTTTTCTCTCATGTTGTAGTATTGATCGTTCATATCAAGCTGAATGCGATTTTGTCCGTATTCGTTCTGGAGCTCTTCAACGATGCGCTGCATGGTTTCTTTTCTGTTTTGGAAGATGTTTTTGTCAAAGTCTCTGATAATGTAGTGGAGTTTGGTCTCTTCTACATCTCCCTGAATGGAAAGCAGGTGATAGAAGCCTTCGTAGCCCTCTGTATATTCAGGTGCCTCATCTGCCGGCAGCATGCTGTTCAGCTTCATTGCGATCTTCGCAGAGTTGACCATTTTGCCCTTTGCCGTGCCGGGATGTACATTGTTGCCTTTGATCGTGATTTTCGCCGCGGCAGCATTGAAGCTTTCATATTCAAGCTCACCGAGCGGGCCGCCGTCAACGGTATAGGCAAAGGAGGCATTGAATCGCCCAACATCAAATTTGTGCGGGCCTCTGCCGATTTCTTCATCAGGTGTAAATGCAACTCTGATGGTGCCGTGCTTGATTTCAGGATGTTTGATGAGATAATCCATGGCTGTCATGATTTCGGCGATGCCAGCCTTATTGTCAGCGCCGAGAA
The DNA here is from genome assembly GCF_002289525.1 of Bacillus sp. 7705b. NCBI lineage: Bacteria > Bacillati > Bacillota > Bacilli > Caryophanales > Bacillaceae > Bacillus > Bacillus sp. 7705b. Next base: position 173,192 of record NZ_NSDH01000003.1, read on the forward strand.
GGGTTGTACCGTCTGTGGTGATCAGGGTGTGGCCTTTGTAGCCCGACAGTTCAGGGAATTGATCAGGCGATAGGATGACCTGCAGCTTTTCGTTGAGCGTGATGTCTTTTCCATCGTAGCTTTCAACGATTTGCGGATTCACATTTTTGCCGGTAAAGTCTGTGGCGGTGTCGACGTGGGCGAGAAAGCCGATCGTCGGCACGTCTTTGTCAGTATTGGAAGGAAGGGTTGCCATGACATAGCCGTTTTCATCAATGGCTGCGTCTTCCATGCCGATTGACTTTAATTCCTCAACAAGCATGTTTCCTAACGTCAATTGGCCGGGTGTGGAAGGGCAGGTGTCGACTGATTCATCGGACTGCGTGTCGACTTTTACGTATGTAGTAAACCGTTCAATGATGTCTTGTTTCATTTCCAATCATCTCCTTTGTTTTATTCTACCATGCCGGGATGAGAGATATCTATTTCACAATGCCGTTTCGAATGGCAAAAACGACTGCCTGAGTCCGGTCTTGGGCATTGCATTTTTGCAGAATTCGATGCACGTGGGTTTTGACGGTGCTTTCACTGACAAAAAGCTTGTCGGCAATATCCTCATTTCTCAAGCCATAGGCCATTTGCTGAAGAACCTCAAGCTCTCTTTTGGTAAATGGCTCTGCCAGCTCTTCAGCATGAGGCTGTTGCTTTGCGCGGAATGTCTCAGTGATGATTTTAGCGGCTGTGACTGTGCGGAAAATCGCTTTGCCTCTGAAGGCAGCCCGAATGGCGTCTATCAGTTCTTCAGGAAGCGTGTCCTTCAGCAGGTAACCGACTGCGCCTGCAGTTTCCCGGGCTTTACAGTTCTTTCCCGGTACATCGATATAATAATAAGAATAAATACAATAAAAATATATGGGCAGTTCTATAAAAAATAAAAGGGCATATTCTCGCTGAAAAATCTACCGAATTAATCGCAAGGGTTTAAGATGAAATATGAAGAAATCATTAATAAACGATTAAACTTCTTGAAAATGGATGTAGAGAGCTTCTGAAAACTTTATAATAATAAGCAATACATTCTTTAGGAGGGTTTACATCATGGCAATACTTGTTACAGGCGGCGCCGGATACATCGGAAGCCACACATGTGTGGAGTTATTGAACAGCGGCTATGAGATTGTCGTTCTTGATAATTTGTCCAACAGTTCAGCTGAGGCGCTGAATCGTGTCAAAGAGATTACAGGAAAAGAGTTAACGTTCTATGAAGCGGATCTATTGGATCGGGAAGCGGTAGATTCGGTTTTTGCAGAAAACGAGATTGAGGCTGTGATTCATTTTGCAGGGTTAAAAGCAGTCGGAGAGTCTGTTGCGATTCCGCTCAAATATTATCATAACAATCTCACGGGAACCTTTATTTTATGTGAAATCATGGAGAAATACGGCGTTAAGAAAATCGTATTCAGTTCTTCCGCGACGGTATACGGCGTACCGGAAACATCACCGATTACGGAGGACTTTCCATTAGGTGCAACAAACCCTTATGGACAGACGAAGCTAATGCTTGAACAAATTTTGCGTGATGTGCATACGGCTGACAATCAGTGGAGCATTGCCCTGCTGCGCTACTTTAATCCATTCGGCGCGCATCCGAGCGGACGAATCGGTGAAGATCCGAACGGCATTCCAAATAACCTGATGCCATATGTGGCGCAGGTAGCCGTCGGCAAGCTGGAGCAGTTAAGCGTATTCGGAAATGATTATCCGACCAAAGACGGGACAGGCGTACGCGATTATATTCATGTCGTCGATCTCGCAGAAGGCCACGTCAAGGCGCTGGAAAAAGTATTGAACTCCACCGGAGCTGATGCATACAACCTCGGAACAGGCACGGGCTACAGTGTGCTTGAAATGGTCAAAGCCTTTGAAAAAGTATCAGGGAAAGAGGTTCCTTATCAATTTGCGGACCGCCGTCCCGGAGATATTGCAACCTGCTTCGCAGATCCTGCAAAAGCCAAGAGGGAACTGGGCTGGGAAGCAAAAAGAGGTCTTGAAGAAATGTGTGCCGATTCTTGGAGATGGCAGTCTTCGAATGTGAATGGGTATAAGAGTGTAAAATCATAAAAAGAAGGTCTGGGGAAAACCCCAGCCCTTCTTTTTATTGATCCAAGCTTACTTCAAATGTAAATGGATTGATTGTAATATCGTAGTTTTCGGAAGAACCTTCTAAAATAACATTTGCTGTTTTGCTTTCGATTTTAGGGAAAACAATAACTCCTTCAGTTTTAACTCCCGGTAAAATTTCACTTTGAATTTCAGGATATTCTGAGAAGTCAGATTTAGGCTCAATCTGTTTATTATCAGCTGTAATTTTGGCATTGAAGTCATAAAAGCTGATTTCATCTTGTGATTTGTTTTCTATCTTTACATACAGGCGAGTTTCTTTTTCAGCAAGTTCAACTTTTTGAAGTGTGAGTGCAAATCCGTGCTGGTTCTGTGTTTTATCCACGTTAATTGTTTTTTGAGCCGGGGCAAAAGCTGTTGCATAGTCGCTTTTTTCAATGGAATCGGCAATGATTCTCGGCGCTGAAACGGAACCGCCCAATGCGTTTTCACCATCATATTTGTCTTTCACCGTACCGACTACATGAATAACGTCGTCATCTTTAATATCTAAATCAGAATCGTCGCTTATAATAATTGTATTTTTGCTTAACTTTTCAGGGTTATTATAGCCTTGAAGATATGTACCATCATCGTCTTGTTCAACGCCAAAAACTTTTACATACAGATCAACTTTATAGTTTTTAAATTGATCAGCATTGGTATATAGCTTTTCCATATCAGCCTTTTGTACTGTTTTTGTCGACTTTTCAGAGGCGGTGCCGGTTGTTGTAGTAGAAGCTTGAGAGTCTCCGCTGTTTCCGATGTTCGCAATAATAATAATAATGACGACTATCGCTAGAATAAACGTAATGATTTTATGTCGCATAAAAAAGTTACGCTGGTCTTTACCGCAATTCGGACATTTTTTAACACCTTTTGCAATCTCTTGACCGCAAGTTTTACAGTGTAGTAGCTTATCTGACATTATATTTCCTCCTATGTAATTAAATGTTTAAAATATATGTTCTATTTTGCCTATATATTTTCATGTAGTCAATGATAAATTAGAAATAAGGTTTTAATTTATATTTTCTTAAAAAGGTACTTTGTATCATATCGGTTAAATCTTTCATTTATTAACAGCTGATTATATTTTTTTATTCCTCTCAATTTACTTAATTAAATCTCCGCAAATACCCCTTGAACCTATTTGCTCAGTCCCTTATAATGCTAATATTGGAAAGTGAAAAGGATATGCTAAAACATTGGTTTTCTAGGGTTCCGCAATGCATATTGGCCTGTGACCGAGAGAAAACACATAACAGTCTGGCTGTTATGACACGGTGGGATAAAAGCCCAGGAGTTTCTGCTCTTTTGCGAGAGCGTACTCCTGGGCTTTTTTGTTGATACTATCTGAAGAAGGAGTGTTCTGTGATGAAAAAGAAAATGCTTGATGTGCTGATGCTTGTGATTGGCGCTTTTTTCTTCGCGCTTGCTGTGAATTTATTCGCGATTCCCAATGATCTTGGGGAAGGCGGCGTTACGGGGATTACGCTGATTTTGTATTATGTGTTTCAATGGTCTCCCGGGGTGACAAACTTTATATTAAACGCTTTTCTGCTATTGATCGGATATAAATTTCTCGACGGGAAAACCACGGTTTATACGATTATCGCCGTGGCAGCAAACTCGCTTTTTCTGCATTTGACACACGGGTGGAGCACACCGTCTGATGAGCTGATCATTAACACGATTTTCGCAGGGGTGTTTGCGGGTGTCGGGATCGGCATGATCATTCGGGTCGGCGGCACAACAGCCGGTTCCGCCATTCTGGCTAGAATTGCCAATAAATATTTAGATTGGAATATCAGTTACGCCCTGCTCTTTTTTGATTTAATTGTTGTCTTCAGCTCTTATTTTATTATTGGTGCGGAAAAAATGATGTTTACGATTGTGATGCTGTATATCGGAACAAAAGTGATGGACTTCATTATTGAAGGATTGAATACGAAAAAAGCGATTACTGTCATATCGGAAAATAAAGGTGAAATTGCCGAGCAGGTTAATACGCTGATGGACCGGGGCGTCACCATTTTATCAGGAAAGGGAAATTATACGGGCGAGTCAAAAGAGATTTTGTATATTGTCATTAACAAACAGGAGCTTTCTATGCTGAAGAAAATCATCAGAAGCTGTGACAAAAAAGCGTTTGTAATCGTTCATGATGTGCGTGATGTGTTTGGTGAAGGGTTTGTGGATATTTCAAAATAAGGAGGTCCCTCTGCGCAGATGCAGAGGGATCTATTTGTTTAGAACCATTGCTTCTGTATCGCGTCTCAGTTCATGCATATCCTCTTGATTGCCGTTGCTGTAAACGAAAGAGGGCCATCTAATACGAAAAGAAGCTGGAGAACATGTGCATTTCGCCTTATACTGAAAATACATATCCTTACATAGGAGAGGAGACCATATGAAGTCGCTGCTGGCTATTTATCCCGGTTCGATTGTGTCTGACAAGCTTTGTCCAAAGGAAGACTGCTTGTGTTTTTTTGATGAAAACAGTCAGAAATATATCTCGATCCCAAAAACGGAGATCAGCCAAAAGGAGAAATTGCTGCTCCAGTCATTTTTAACGTTAGCGGAAGAGGCGGATCACATGTCTCTCAAATCGCCGGAAGAAAACAGGTGGTTTGCGTTTCTATTCTCGAAAGGAGAAGTCCCGCCGAATATCAAGAAGAGGACAAGGTTCATTCATTTTCATTTGATCGGCAAAACTGAACGGGCATCATTTGCGGAAGCGATGCGCCATTTTTGGCCGGTGTCTTTTGTGATCGTTTGGATGCATGAGGACAGAGGCGTGATTGTCGAGCAGGAAAGTGAAGCGGCAGCGGGGAAAGACGAACTGGAGTCGCTCGCAAGGGTTCTTGAAAGTGATTTCTACTTCAGTGTCCGTTTTTACGCCGGAAGGTTTTATGAAACGGATGAGCGCTTACGGAAACATTATGCCCGTGAACAAACGTATTTTCTATTTGCTGAAAAGCGGCTGCCGCAGGTTCAGCGTGTGACGTTTGATATCATGTTCCCTTTTTTATTATTGGAGGAAGAAAAGGAACAGCTGAAATCACTGCTTAGTGAAGAAGCCGAGCTATTATTTGAAAATGAACCTGAGCTGAGAAAAACAATCAAGCTGTTTATTGAAAACAACTCAAACGTGACATTAACAGCGAAAAAACTGCATCTGCACCGCAACAGCCTGCAGTACCGGATTGATAAATTTATCGAGCGGTCAGGAATAGACATTAAAACATATACAGGCGCTCTGCTTGCGTATTTTATCTGCCTGCAAAGCGAAGGTTCAGAATAAACTGGAAATATGCACGAAAACGGCCGTGTGATTTTATGAATGCTGCCCATTTTCAGTGTCGGATAAATGCTGATACACTTGATTTAAGAAAGCGTTTACAATAACAAAGGGGGATGTTAGATGGCTGAATTGCGGATGGAGCACATTTATAAATATTATGATCAGAAGGAAGCGGCGGTAGACGACTTTAATCTTCACATTGCGGATAAGGAATTTATCGTATTTGTCGGCCCGTCCGGCTGCGGAAAATCAACGACACTGCGGATGGTCGCAGGACTTGAGGAAATTTCGAAAGGCGATTTTTATATTGAAGGAAAACGGGTAAATGATGTGGCGCCAAAGGACAGGGATATCGCGATGGTGTTCCAAAACTACGCGCTCTATCCGCATATGACGGTATACGATAATATCGCATTCGGGCTGAAGCTTCGCAAAATGCCGAAGCCTGAAATCAAAAAAAGAGTGGAGGAAGCCGCTAAAATTCTCGGATTGGAAGAATATTTGCACCGCAAACCTAAAGCGCTCTCAGGCGGGCAGAGACAGCGGGTTGCGCTGGGAAGAGCGATCGTTCGGGATGCAAAGGTATTCTTGATGGATGAGCCTTTGTCGAACCTGGATGCAAAGCTTCGGGTGCAAATGAGAGCGGAAATTATTAAACTCCACCAGAGGCTGCAAACCACCACGATTTATGTCACGCATGATCAGACAGAAGCATTGACGATGGCGACTCGGATTGTGGTCATGAAGGACGGCAAAATCCAGCAGATCGGGACGCCGAAGGATGTATACGAATTCCCTGAAAATGTATTCGTTGGCGGTTTTATCGGGTCACCAGCGATGAACTTTTTCAAAGGGAAGCTGTCTGACGGCACAATCAAAATCGGTTCTTCGGTGTTGAGCGTGCCGGAGGGGAAAATGAAGGTGCTTCGTGAAAAAGGCTACATTGGCAAAGAAGTCATTTTCGGCATCCGCCCTGAGGATATTCATGATGAATTGATTGTCGTGGAATCGTATAAGAGCTCTTCAATTAAAGCGAAAATCAATGTTGCGGAGCTGCTGGGGTCTGAGATCATGATTTATTCGCAAATCGATAACCAGGATTTCATTGCGAGGATCGACGCCCGTCTCGATATTCAGTCAGGGGATGAGCTGACAGTTGCGTTTGATATGAATAAAGGGCATTTCTTTGACAGTGAAACTGAAATCAGAATCCGTTAAGCTGGAGAACCGGACATGGAGCGATGTCCGGTTTTTGCATTCCCTCTCATCTCAAGGTTTACAGCAAAAACCACGGCGGGTAGTGGTTTGTAGAAAGGAGAGATAGAAATGTGGAATGCGGCGATGTGGGGCGGGATTTCCGGCTCTGCTGTTTTGCTGGGTGCGCTGGCGTCTATGTTTCTCCCGATTCGCAAGCGTATCATCGGTTATATCATGGCTTTTGGCACAGGGGTATTAATCGGCGCTGCCGCCTATGAACTTCTTGAGGACGCGGTGAAGAATGGCGGAATTGTCTCGACAGGAGCCGGATTTATAGCAGGCGCTGTCGTGTTTACCCTTTTTGATTACGGGGTTTCGAAAAGAGGCGCGTCACAAAGAAAAAGATCGGGGCAAGCAGCTGCAGGCGGCGGGGGGATCGCGATTTTTATCGGCACCATCATGGATGCTGTCCCCGAATCTATTATGATTGGAGCCAGCCTTCTTGAAAAACAATCTGTCAGCTTCCTTTTGGTGATTGCGATTTTTATCAGCAATATACCTGAAGGGCTGTCCAGCACGGCCGGCATGAAGAACAGCGGATATTCAAAGGCGAAAATCTTGCTGCTTTGGGCGGCGGTACTGATGATTTCTATTTTTGCCTCATGGTCAGGATATTACTTCCTCGATGGCGCTCCTGAGGAGATGATGTCGGCAATCGCCGCTTTTGCGGGCGGAGGAATCATTGCAATGATTGCATCCACGATGATGCCCGAGGCATATGAAGACAGCGGTCCGATGACAGGGTTAATTGCTGCTCTTGGTCTTTTAACGTCTTTGATTTTGAATCAGTTTTCCTAATCTGCACCGGACATGGCTACATGTCTGGTTTTTTCACTTGAAAATCCCGCAAATCAACCGATGAAAAGGAGGAAGAAATAGACAGAAAGCAGGAAACCGATGAAACGTTTTATCTTAAGCAGTTTTCTTTTGGCTAGTTGTTTGACTCTTGCCGCTTGCGCTGAAAAAGAAGCAATCGCAGAGCAGCAGATGCCAAAAGCGGAACAAAAGAAACCGGAAGAAAAGACAATACATGTGCAGAAAAAAGAAGATGATACATCCGCATGGATCAAAACAGAGAAACCGGCAAAGCTGCCGATTTTGATGTACCACAGCATCTCTTCAGGCAACAGTCTCCGTGTGCCAAAGAAAGAATTTGAGGCACATATGAAATGGCTGCACGATAACGGCTACCAGACATTAACCCCAAAAGAGGCGTATCTCATGCTGACTCAGGATAAGAAGCCGAGTGAGAAATGTGTGCTAATCACGTTTGATGACGGATACACCGATAATTACAAAGACGCGTATCCGGTATTAAAGAAGTATGGCATGAAGGCGACGATTTTTATGATCGGCAAATCGATTGGACATAAACATCATCTGACAGAGGATCAAATGAAGGAAATGTCACAGCATGGCATATCGATTGAAAGCCATACGATTGACCACCTTGAGCTGAACGGTTTAACGCCAGAGCAGCAGCATAGCGAAATGGCAGATTCAAAAAAGCTGTTTGACAGGATGTTCGATCAGCAAACCGCCATCATCAGCTATCCGGTTGGGCGCTACAACGAAGATACCCTGAAGGCCGCTGAAAAAACCGGTTATCAAATGGGAGTGACGACTGAACCGGGAGCAGCCTCCAGAGATCAGGGGATGTACGCCCTCCATCGCGTACGTGTATCCCCGGGAATGTCAGGGGCGTCATTTGGCGCGTACATCGAGTCGATGAAATAAAAAATGGCGGCGATTAATCGCCGCCGCCCCCTCCGCCGTCACAGCCGGAATCCCCGAAGCCTCCGTCACTGCCGCATCCATCATGGCGGGAATCGCCATCGGAAAATCCGAAAAAACCGCTGTCCGCCCGCTGGCGTCCTTTGTTTTCTGAAGCGGTTGATCGAGCCGATTGATAAATGACGATCATACCGAAGATCAAAGCAATAAGAATCACAATCATATGGCGTCCCCCTTTAAACAGTTATTTTTCATACGTTTTGAAGCCTGAAAAGTTTCATTTAAGGGAGATGGATTCTTTCAGCCGATCTCTCAGCCAGCGCTTGACCATGCCGTGTCCTTTGTTTGAAAGCAATGCGCTGACACGCCAATACATAGGCGGATGAGGAGAAAACTGAAAATCTATGATTCTGAAAAGCCAGCTGTTATCCCGGATGAGAGAGTTCACCTTAACTTCGTCTTCATCTATATCAGAGCAGTAGGTGTTTTGTTTTTGCAGATCTTCATCCTGGCGAACCGCCAGGATCTTTAAGGATTCGGCCATCTGCCTGTATCCGCCCTCCAGCAATGAAGCGCCAATGTGATCGGCGCGCACCTCCATCCATTGGGAACAAAATGACTGATAAAGCTGAAATAGAATGATGATTCCCATGATCAGCGCCCAAAGTGCGATTTTGTAAGCGCCGGGATGAGCGATGTAATGCTCAAGTAAAAGAATGATCCCGATGACTGCCCCAAGGTATAAAAAGCGCAACAGCTGCATGGACAGCACATCACGTTTTTTAATATGAACAGCTTCATGAGCAAGAATACCCTCAATGACATGCGGCGGAAGGGTTAATGTAGCGCTTGTCAGAATCACCATTGATCTTCCTACATTCATTCCGACTGCCATGCCGTTGTATTCATCGCTATCCGTTTCGTATATCTCCACATGCGAAATGCCTGCTTTTCTAAAAATCTTATCTGCCGCTGCCTGAACGTCTGAATTCAGACAAGGCCTGGCATCCATTGCCGTCCGCAGCACCCGGTCAGATAGATACATATTCAAAACCCAGTACAACATCACGGCACCAGCCATAACCCAAGGGGAGGCGTGTAAGGCATATAAACCGAGCACCAATATGGCGTAAGCAGATATCCCTTTTACGCTTACGGCAAAATAAAATTTACCTAAAAGCCGTTTCACATTTTTTCGATGATAAATCGGCAGGACAGCAATAACCGTTTCCTCTTTGGTTTCGGAATCTAGAAATTCCCCGAGAATCGCTTTCCACTTTTCAGGATCTTTCACGGTCAGAAACAGCGTTTCTCCGGGAAGAGAGAGCCTTATGACTTGCTGAAAGCTTGTTGTCATATCGAGCCGGGATGAATACATGGTCAAAAGCGGATGAAGCTTTAATAGATCTGCCGTCGATTCAAGCCGGATGTCTTTTAGGTCTGAAAGCGGGTAAGTGCGGCTTTCATATCGTGAACTGATATGCCATGTTTCTAAAGACGATGAATAAAAGACTTTTACACTTAGAAAATTTAATATGCGTTTTACCAGTGCCGCGCCGCCCGAGATGAAACCGAACAGAATTACATATTTTAGAACACTGGTGTCAGGCCCGTAAATGAAGAAAACAATAGCGCCCGCAAACACAATGACAGTCAGAGCAATGTCTGAGAGGAGGCGTGTGTGGTCTCTTGCAAGCTCAATTTCCTGCCAATCGCCTGATGGTTTTTCAACACGGCTGGGCACAGTCAGATCCAATGCGGTCCAGTAGCTGATGAACATCAATGCCAGAGAGACGATGCCATCTAAGAAAGGCTGTTGAGAGAAGATAAAGCTAGCAGCACCGATCCAAAGAACAATATCAATCCAGAGTTCTAATGCCGGAAGAAGCTTTGCTGCAAGGGCTGATATCAGCTGAATGCCCAGCCCGAGAATGATAAAGAGAAAAAGACTGGTTCCCATAGGCATGCTAGAGTCCTTTCTATCGTAATCTTTCCAACTATTACTATAGCATGCGGCAGGAACTTGTAAAAACACGGAAATGCAAAAAAGCAAGCTCTTTCGTTATACGAAGAACTTGCTTGCAGCGTATCAATAAAACTGGTGTAACAGCAATAAGGTCAAGGACACTGTGATGGCCCCGCCGATTCTAGTAGACACCTGGGCAAAAGGCATCAGCTCAAGCCTTTCAGCGGCACTTAATATCGCAACGTCACCGGTGCCTCCTTGTCCTGAATGGCACGCATTAATAATGGCTGTTTCGATCGGATACATGTTCAGCCATTTTCCTGTGAAAAAGCCGACCGTCATCATTGTGACTACGACAGACAGAATCGTAATGATATTGCTGAGATTAAAGGCGGCAACAAGCTTGTCCCACGGCGTCATAGACACGCCGATTGCAAAGAGCAGCGGATAGGTGACTGCCGTTGAAAAGAAGCGGGACACGCCAAACGCGCCGTTTTCAATTGAGGCAGGGACCAGTCTGAACAGCTTGATCAAAACAGCTAACAGCAGCATGGCAACAGGGGCTGGAAAACCGAAAAAATCGTGGGCGAGCATACCGACCAAATACAAGGAAACGGCAAGGATTCCGCCGGACGCAAACAGAGAAAGGTTGAACATGTGCTGGCCGTTTTGCGATTCCTCCAGCGCAGGTGAATCTTCTGAACGGTCAACTTTACCGTTGCCGGTCCATTCCGGTTTTTTCTTGCCGATTCTGTTGAGCAGGCCCGCTAAGATGATCGCACACAGGCTGCCGAGCATGATCGATGGAAGAACAAGTGCAAACGCTTCCCCTTGAGACATCGGCATGATATCGGAATAACCGATGGACAGAGGGATGGCGCCTTCTCCAACGCCGCCAGCCATTATAGGAATCACGACGTACAGAAGGGTGTGCTGAAATCCGAGGCCGAGCAATGTACCGACAGCCAGTCCCACAATGGCGGCCGCGACAGAACCGGCGATAAGCGGTATAAAAATTTTCATAAATGCTTTTACAAGTGTTTCTCTTTTCATGCCGAGGATGCTTCCGACAACAATTCCGGCAATAAACAAATAAAGAAAGTTTGAGTTTTCTGTAAATTCTGTGGTGGATTTGACAATATCATTTGGCAGCAGGTGATAGTAGACGACAGCAGATGGAATAAAAGTAGCAAGGATGGCCGGGCCGCCGATAGAGCGCACAATCGGTATCGATTTTCCGATTTGGGCAAAGGTAAATCCGAAAAACGCCATGACGGCAATGGATGTCAAGATGTCGCTTTTCACATCGTGATGCAATACAAAAATAGTAATTAATATAAACAGCAGGGCATATACAGGAAGCGGTATGATGCCTACTTTTATATTCATAGCTTTCGCAAACCAATTCTCTTTTCGAACCCCTTCGTGAATTGTATCCGTTTGCATTTGCAATTGAGTTTGAAGCTCTCCCATTGAAAAACCTCCCCTATTCTTGTTGCAGTGAAATTGTTCACTATGTTAAGTATACTAAAAAATTGAAATTATTAATATATTAAAAATTTACTATTCAAACTTTTTCATCTTTATGATTCAGATGAAAAGAGACGTTCTGACTAAATTCCGGATGTGCCGGAGTGCCGAGAAACGAGTGCTGATGCCGGTCAAGCATTTTATTCGCAAGGAGCGAGGCATTGATGTACGATAATAAAGGGTCATTTATCCTAGCAGCCGTCATAAATCAGCAACAAAATAGACAATAATCCGTCACATCGTGTGGGTCTTTTTAGGTATTTCGGGCTTTATTTTTGAAGCAGATCGTTGTAAAGTACTTAATATGAACCATATAGAGATCGTGCCATTCGTCAGTCTGGCAATCTTGAATCATATTGGACGATTTTTTGACGTATTTGTGAAATATTGAACAATATTTTTTTCGTTTATTTTGTGAAATACTGATCAAAGTTTCGGTTCTGCTTGTGAAGTAGTGAACAATATAACATTCTCAACCGGAAATGGAGGATAAAGCATGAGTGAATTAGTATTAGCCCGCATTCAATTTGCATCAACAACGTTGTTTCATTTCTTGTTTGTGCCAATGTCTATCGGGCTTGTGTTTATGGTTGCATTGATGGAGACTCTTTATCTTGTGAAGAAAAATGAGCTGTACCTCAAAATGGCGAAGTTTTGGGGACACTTATTCTTAATAAATTTCGCAGTCGGTGTTGTTACGGGGATTTTACAAGAATTCCAGTTTGGACTGAACTGGTCTGATTATTCCCGTTTTGTCGGAGATGTATTTGGCGCGCCGCTTGCGATTGAAGCATTATTGGCGTTTTTCATGGAATCTATTTTTATCGGATTATGGATTTTCGGGTGGGACCGCCTGCCTAAAAAAATTCATGCGCTCTGCATTTGGCTCGTGTCATTCGGAACGATTATGTCGTCTTTCTGGATCTTAACAGCGAACTCCTTTATGCAGGAGCCGGTCGGCTTTACGATCAAAAACGGCCGCGCGGAAATGAATGACTTTGGCGCGCTGATTACAAATCCGCAGCTTTGGGTTGAATTCCCGCACGTCATTTTCGGTGCGCTTGCCACCGGGGCTTTCTTTATCGCCGGTGTCAGTGCTTTTAAACTATTAAAGAAAAAAGAAGTGCCATTCTTTAAACAATCTTTCAAACTCGCAATGATTGTCGGGCTTTGTGCAGGCCTTGGCGTCGGTCTTAGCGGACACATGCAGGCTGAACACTTGATGGAGTCACAGCCAATGAAAATGGCTGCCAGTGAAGGGCTTTGGGAAGACAGCGGCGACCCTGCCGCTTGGACGGCCTTTGCCACAATTGATACGAAAAATGAAAAGAGCTCTAATGAAATCAAAGTTCCTTACGCATTGAGCTATCTGGCTTATCAAAAATTCAGCGGCAGTGTCAAAGGAATGCAAACACTTCAGGCAGAGTACGAAAAAGTGTACGGAAAAGGCGACTATATTCCGCCTGTCAAAACGACGTTCTGGAGTTTCCGCATTATGGTTGGAGCAGGTGTTGTCATGATTCTTGCTGCGTTAGGCGGCCTTTGGCTAAACCGCCGCAAAAAGCTGGAAAACAGCAAATGGTATTTGCGCATCATGATCGCATTGATTTCCTTCCCGTTTATTGCAAACTCTGCGGGCTGGATTATGACAGAAATCGGGCGTCAGCCTTGGACGGTCATGGGTTTAATGACAACGGCTCAATCCGTGTCGCCTAACGTAACGGCGGGCTCCCTGTTATTCTCAATCATCGCGTTCGGTGTGATGTATATGATTTTGGGCGCATTGCTCGTCTTCTTGTTCATCCGTGAAATTAAAAAAGGCGCGGAGCATGATGATCATCATGATGTTCCTGTATCAACAGATCCATTTAGTCAGGAGGTATACCATGGCATCTCTTCATGATCTTTGGTTTATACTCGTTGCTGTATTGTTTGTAGGTTTCTTCTTTTTGGAAGGCTTTGATTTTGGGGTCGGCATGGCGACCCGTTTTCTTGGCCATAATGAATTAGAGCGCAGAGTGCTGATCAACACGATCGGACCGTTCTGGGACGCGAATGAAGTATGGCTTTTGACTGGTGCGGGTGCTATCTTCGCGGCGTTTCCAAACTGGTATGCAACGATGCTGAGCGGTTATTACATTCCGTTTGTCATTGTGCTGCTTGCGTTAATGGGCCGCGGGGTCGCGTTTGAATTCCGCGGCAAGGTTGATCATTTGAAATGGGTAAAGGTTTGGGACTGGGTGGTTTTCTTCGGCAGTCTGATTCCTCCGTTTGTGCTCGGTGTGTTATTTACGACATTATTCCGCGGTATGCCGATTGATGCCGATATGAACATTCACGCGCACTTATCTGATTATATAAATGTATATTCTGTACTAGGCGGCGTGACCGTAACACTTCTTTGCTTCCAGCATGGATTAATGTTCATCACGCTGCGTACGATTGGTGATTTGCAGCAGCGCGCCCGACAAATGGCGCAAAAGATAATGGGTGTTGTTTTTGTGGCGGTGCTTGCTTTCGCGGCCCTTTCTGCTTATGAGACAGACATGTTTACACGCCGCGGCGAGATTACAATACCGCTTGTTGTTTTAACTGTCATCTGCTTTATGCTTGCAGCTTTATTCATCCGCAAGAAAAAAGACGGCTGGACATTTGCGATGACAGGCGCGGGGCTTGCTCTGACCGTAGGAATGATTTTCATTTCATTATTCCCTCGGGTGATGGTCAGCTCGATTCAAAGCGCGTTCGATTTAACAGTAGCTAACGCTTCTTCCGGTGATTATTCGCTAAAAGTCATGTCAATTGCAGCATTAACGCTATTGCCGTTTGTAATCGGCAGCCAGATCTGGAGCTATTATGTCTTCCGGAAGCGCGTCAGTCATAAGGAGCCTATGACTTATTAATGGGAAAAGACCTGTTTCGATATAAAGGAATGAAGCGGATTCTCACCGTGATTACTTGCTTAACGCTGATTCAGACAGCCGCTATTATCATGCAGGCAGAGTGGCTGAGTGAAGCTGTAACCGGGCTTTTCAACGGGAAGAGCATTGCCTCCCTGTTTCCGGTGATCGGCTTTTTCCTCATCGCTTTTGTCGCGCGGCACGGGGTGACAGTGGCGCGTCAGAAAATCGTCTATCATTATGCCGCCCGGACGGGAGCTGATTTGAGGAAAAGATTTCTCGATCAGCTGTTCCGCTTAGGCCCCCGCTTTGCAAAGAAAGAGGGGACGGGGCAAATGGTGACGCTGGCGATGGAAGGCATCAGCCAATTCCGCCGCTATCTAGAGCTGTTTTTGCCGAAAATGGTCAGCATGGCGATTGTGCCGGCTGCGGTTGTCATCTACGTGTTTTTTCAGGATCGGACTTCTGCGATTATTTTAGTTGCGGCCCTGCCGATTCTGATTATTTTTATGATTCTTCTTGGCCTTGTCGCACAGCGAAAAGCGGATCGCCAGTGGAAATCATACCAGACATTGTCCAACCATTTCGTTGATTCTCTTCGCGGATTGGAGACTTTGCGTTTTTTAGGATTGAGCAAATCGCATAGCAAAAACATTTTCCACGTCAGTGAGCGGTATCGCAAAGCGACAATGAGCACACTGCGGGTGGCGTTTTTATCTTCATTTGCTCTCGATTTTTTCACGATGCTGTCGGTGGCGACAGTTGCTGTGTTTTTAGGCTTGCGTTTGATTGACGGCGATATTTTGCTTGGCCCCGCTTTAACAGCGCTTATTCTGGCACCTGAATATTTTCTGCCGGTGCGGGAAGTGGGAAATGATTATCATGCGACGCTTAATGGACAGGAAGCGGGCAAGACGATTCAAAACATATTATCTCAGCCGGGATTCAAAGAAGAGGCACCGCTTCAGCTTGAAACATGGTCCGATGAGGATGAACTGAAGCTGTCAGGTGTCTCAGCCGGCCGAGCGATGTCTGATATTACTCTTTCATTTAAAGGGAAGAAAAAAATCGGCATCATTGGAGCAAGCGGTGCCGGAAAATCAACTTTAATCGATATTCTCGGAGGATTTTTGGAGCCGGATGACGGTGTTATCAGTGTGAACAATTCAAGCCGTTCGCATCTGCAGGACGGGAACTGGCAGAAAAACCTGCTCTATATTCCGCAGCATCCTTATATTTTTGATGATACGCTGGCGAACAATATCCGGTTTTATCACCCAAGCGCTTCTGCTGAAGATACAGCCCGCGCTGCTTCCTCAGCGGGATTGACGGAGTTTGTAAACACCCTTCCTGAAGGATTAGAGGGACGGATCGGAGAAGGCGGCCGGGCGCTCAGCGGCGGTCAGGCTCAGCGTGTCGCGCTTGCCCGCGCTTTTTTGGGTAACCGCCCGATTCTGCTGCTGGATGAGCCGACCGCCCATCTGGATATCGAAACAGAATATGAAATAAAAGAAACGATGCTGGATTTATTTGATGACAAGCTCGTCTTTCTCGCGACACACCGCCTCCATTGGATGCTCGATATGGATGAAATTATCGTGCTGGACGGAGGCAGGGTAGCAGAAATCGGGACTCACGATGAATTGCTGTCGAAAAACGGTGTGTACACCAAACTCGTGAAGGCACAACTGGGGGAAAGAGCATGAAGAAAGAAGAATGGATTCTGCCGTATATCAAGCAAAATGCCCGTCTGTTTGTTCTTGTTGTCTTTTTGGGCGCGGTAACGATTTTTTCCGCTGCTTTTCTCATGTTTACTTCTGGGTTTTTAATTTCAAAGGCGGCGACAAGGCCGGAGAACATCCTGCTCATTTATGTGCCGATTGTCGCCGTTCGAACCTTTGGGATCGCCCGGTCTGTGTCACGCTATGTGGAGCGCCTGATCGGACATCATATCATTTTGAAAATCGTGTCCGACATGCGCGTCCGCCTTTACAACATGCTTGAGCCTGGCGCTTTGATGCTGCGGTCCCGTTTTCGCACGGGAGATATGCTCGGCATTTTGTCTGAGGATATTGAGCATTTGCAGGATGCCTTCTTAAAAACCATTTTCCCTGCCATCTCAGCCTTGCTTTTGTATGCTGTTTCAGTGATTGCGCTTGGCTTTTTCTCTTGGCCGTTTGCCATTTTGCTGGCGCTTTATTTGTTTGTTCTGGTTGTGCTGTTTCCGGTCGTGTCTTTGCTTGTGACGCGGGCGAAGAATGCCAAGCTGAAAAGCGGGCGAAATGTGCTGTACAGCCGTCTCACAGATGCCGTGATGGGGGTCAGCGACTGGATGTTCAGCGGACGCCGGCATGCTTTTATTGATTCCTATGAAAGAGAAGAAAACGCTTGGTTTGAGCTGGAACGCAAAAAACATCGTTTTACAAGATGGCGGGATTTCGCCGCGCAATGCCTTGTCGCCGGCCTCATTTTGCTGATGCTGTTTTGGACGGCGGGGCAGCATGCAAATGGCGAACTCGCCAAAACGATGATTGCTGCCTTTGTGCTTGTTGTGTTCCCGCTGACAGAAGCTTTTCTGCCGCTTTCTGATGCGTTGGGCGAAGTGCCGGGTTATCAGGATTCTATCAGAAGAATGAACAAGGTGGCTCCTCAGCCTGAAGCTTCACAAACAGAGTCTGCGGCTGACAGGCTTGATCTCAAAGATGTCACCTTGGCGTTTCGAGATGTGACGTTTTCTTATGACAACAGCAGCCAAGTACTGAACCATTTTTCCTTTACGCTGCGCCAAGGAGAAAAAATGGCGCTGCTTGGCCGGAGCGGCTCAGGAAAATCAACATCACTCGCATTAATTGAGGGCGCATTGAATCCTGACTCAGGCTCGGTAACGTTAAACGGAGTGGAAACGGCGTTTTTAAAGGACCAGATTGCTGATGCGGTGGCTGTGTTAAATCAAAAGCCTCACTTGTTTGATACAAGTATTCTGAATAACATCAGGCTGGGAAACGGAAAGGCGAGCGACGAGGACGTGCGCCGCGCCGCAAAGCAGGTGAAGCTGCATGATTACATTGAGTCGCTGCCTGACGGGTATCATACTTCAGTTCAGGAAACCGGAATCCGTTTTTCAGGAGGAGAGCGGCAGCGGATCGCGCTCGCCCGGATTTTGCTGCAGGATACGCCGATCATTATACTTGATGAGCCTACAGTAGGCTTGGACCCTATCACGGAACGCGAACTGATGGAAACCGTGTTTGAGGTGCTGAAAGGTAAAACGATTCTTTGGATTACGCATCACTTGGCGGGAGTGGAAGCAGCCGATAAAATCGTCTTTCTTGAAAATGGAAAAACAGAAATGGAAGGAACACACGAGGAACTGCTGGCGACGAACGAACGGTATCGCCGTCTTTATCACCTCGACGTTCCTGTAAAATAAAAGACAGCCTCTGGGGCTGTCTTTTTTGTTTGAAAAGGAAGTAGTGCAGGAAAAATAAGAAGAGATAATAAGAGGAGGTATGGATATGAATGTTCCGATTTGGACGGAAGAGCATGTAAGGGCTGCGCTCCCTGAAAGAGATGCAGCGAGCCATAAAGGTACGTACGGTACGGCTTTGCTGCTGGCGGGAAGCGACGACATGCCGGGCGCTGCGCTTTTAGCCGGGCTTGGTGCCATGCGGAGCGGTCTCGGCAAGCTTGTCATCGGCACGTCTGAAAGCGTGATCCCGCTGATCGTTCCGGTTCTGCCGGAGGCCACGTATTGGCGTGACGGCTGGGAAAAAGCGGCGGGCTCTGGCCTTGAAGAGACGTACCGGGCAATTGCGATCGGTTCGGGGCTTCCGCAAACAGAGAGGGTGCAGCAGGCCGTTGATCATGTCCTTGAGAAGGATTGCCCCGTTATTTTGGATGCCGGGGCGCTGACAAAGCGCACGTATCCGAAACGGAAGGCGCCCGTCATCCTTACGCCGCATCCAGGTGAATTTTCCCGAATGACAGGGGTTCCGGTGAAAGACTTACAAAATAAAAGAGCAGAATATGCCAAGGAGTGGGCGGTTCAGCTGCAAACGGTGATCGTGTTAAAAGGAAATCAAACCATCATCGCGTTTCCCGATGGCGACTGCTGGAGCAATCCGACCGGAAACGGGGCACTCGCCAAAGGCGGAACCGGCGACACACTGACGGGAATGATATTGGGCATGCTTTGCTGCCACAAAGACCCGAAACATGCCGTATTAAATGCCGTATACTTGCACGGTGCATGCGCCGAGCTTTGGACTGACGAACACTCAGCTCATACGCTGCTCGCCCACGAGCTCTCTGACATGTTGCCTCGTGTGTGGAAACGATTTGAATGAAAAAAGCTGTCTTCATAGGGAAGACAGCTTTTCTTGATAAGCCGCTCGTTTTTTCAGGCGCGGTTTCATGAGTACATAATATAGAACAGAAGGCACGGCTAAGCCGATAATCCATGCAATATCCCCGCCGCCAAACATTTTTGCCAATGGCCCGATGTAAAAGGATGTATTGATAAACGGAATTTCTAACAAGATGGACAGAATGAAAGCAATCGTTGTGATCCAATTGACTCTTCCATATGGCCCGTTGACATCAAACATCGCTTTGACCTCATAGTTCCCGTGGCGGACGAAGTAGTAATCCACTAAATTGATCGCCGTCCATGGAATTAAGAAATAACTGATAAAAAAGATAAAATTCAAAAACAGCTCCATAAAATTACTTTGCCCGAGAAGGCTTAGGACTGTTCCGACGACGGTGACGCCAAGGATCATGATGATTCTGATTTTCGGTGTGACTTTTAATTTCAGAAACGGCTCAAGCGTAGTCGTCGTGGACATAAAAGCTCCATACAAGTTAAAGACATTAATCGCCATCTGGCCAAATAAAACAATGATCAGCATAATGAACGAGAAGGGACCGAACAATTGCACAATCTGGGTCCCTGAGTTTGTCGTAAAATCAGGAAGTGCCGTGGTCAGCAGCGCGCCGAGCAGCATCATCCAGATGGAGCTGACAGATGTTCCTGCATAGCTGTACCAAAACGTTTGGGACGCCGGTGTTTTAATTGGCAGATATCTGGAATAATCGGCGACATAAGGCGCATAGGCAAGCTGCCAAGTTGCTACGGCGCTGACTGCCACCAAGAAAACGGGCAAGTCGACCGTCCCGGGCATCCAGCTGCCTGCCGGAATCGGTAATTGGAAAATGAGTATCGTTGCAGCAAAAAATACGGCAAAAGAGGTCCAAGAAAGGATTTTTTGCATTTTGTGAATCAAATCATGACCGAAAATGGTGAGTAAAAAACATGCGGCGCTTAAGCCTATAATGCTCCATGATCCCGGTATGGGAACAAAGCTGCTTAAGGTCCCGGCCGCCAGAATTGTACTGCTTGCGAAGAAACCAAGGTAGATAAACATGACTAAGAAGAGGGGAAGAATCGCTCCGATTACGCCGAATTGGGCACGGCTTTGAATCATTTGCGGGATGCCGAGCTGGGGTCCTTGCGCGGAATGAGAAGCCATAAATATGGCACCGATTAAGGTTCCGCAAATAATAGCGGCAACACTCCAAAACAGATTAAGTCCCATTGCAACGGGAAGAGTACCGGTCACTAACGTGGTGATATGCATATTGGCCCCGAACCATACGGGAAATAAATCTTTTGCTTTACCATGTCTTTCTTCATTCGGAATATATTCAATCGTTCGCCTTTCTACTTTCAATGCATCGTCCTCCATATATAATGAAATTTTGAAATAGACATAAAAACATAGCTTAACAGACTGTACTTCGCTTTACAAATTTAGAAGTTCACGAAAACTGATGAGAGGCCAGTGAAGTCAATAGATCAAAAGAATTATAAAAAAAGTTGAACGCTCTGGAATCCGGTGTCGTCTCATAAGGCAAGATAACAAAAAAAGGGGGGATCGCGGCCGTTGGATACAAATGAAGAACAGCAATTGATTCAGCAGGCGAAAGAGGGAAGCGACGAGGCGTTTACAGCCCTTTTTCAGCATTATTATTCTTTTCTATATAAATACTTGTTAAAGCTTTCCCTTCACCCTGACGTCAGCGAGGATCTGGTTCAGGAAACCTTTCTGAAAGGATACGTCCATCTGGGGAGTTTTCAAGGCCGATCCAAATTCTCCACTTGGCTGATCTCTATCGCGTCAAGACTCTACCTTGATCACCAGAAAAAGAGAAAGAGAGAATGGAAACGAAATCAGGCTGTTACAGAGGAAACGATACGCAAGATCAAGTGGGACGTGTCAACGAAAGGCTCTGAGTGGAGCGAGACGCTTGATCTCTTTTCTCAGCTTGACCCGAAGCTGCGCACGCCCGTTTTATTAAGGCACTATTACGGCTATACCTATGCTGATATCGGAATGATGCTGCATATCAAAGAAGGCACGGTAAAGTCCAGAGTCCATAAAGGGCTCCAGCAAATCAGAAAGGAGTGGACTGATGAATAAAGAAAAGCAATCTGTTCATTTAAAATCGGAATTGCAGAAAATTGACCAATGCGCCAATCCGAATATACCGAGTCAAAAAGAATTGCTTGATCAGCTGTCACAAATGAAAGCCGCACGAAGAAAAAGCGTGCTGAAAGAAGTTATCTTATTTGTGTTCTCTGCACTGATGGTGGTAAGCGCGGCGACTCTGGCATTTACTCAAGTTCCCGCTGCTTTTGTCGTGCTTCAGGTCTGTGCGCTGGCTGTCCTGCCGATTTTGATTGCAGCTGAGAAAAAACGATACCTTGGCGAACGTGAGGTGAAACACTGATGTCCCAAATAGATTTGACGATTTTTGTGTTTGCTTATCTGATTGTATTGGCACAGGGAATCTTTTTATTCATTGATGCGAAAAAACGGGATCGTCTGGCATGGGTGTGGGGAATTATCGGACTGATTCAAGCGCCGATGCCTCTGATTTGCTATTACTTTTTTGTGATAAGGCCTGACCGAAAAAATAGGAGGATCAGCTAATGAATATTTCTTGGGAAATGATTGTACCGCTGATTGTGTTACAGGCCGTGCTGGCAGTGTTTGCCCTGATCAGCTGTGTGAAAGAAGAGCGGACAAACGGGCCGAAATGGATGTGGGCAGCAGTGATTATATGCATCAATATTATTGGGCCGATTTTATTTTTTACCGTCGGCAGAAAGCAAAGGTGAGCGAGCATGCTATCTATTGAGTCATTATGCAAATCATACCGGCATCATCAAGCTGTACGGAATGTCAGCTTTCAAGTCAAGGAGAACGAGTGTGTCGCTCTATTAGGACCGAATGGGGCTGGTAAAACCACAACGCTTCAAATGCTGTCCGGACTGCTGTCACCCACCTCCGGGACGGTCAAGCTGTACGGGGAGCAAAAAGCAGATCGCAGTATGATCGGCTACCTTCCGCAGTACCCGGCTTTTTATTCATGGATGACGGCAAATGAATTTTTAACCTTTGCCGGGAGACTGTCTGGCCTTTCAAAGAAAAAATGCCAAGAGAAAATAGGCGAAATGCTGGAGTTTGTCGGTTTGCAGGACGCGGCAAACAAAAGAATCGGCGGTTATTCTGGCGGCATGAAACAAAGGCTCGGTCTGGCTCAGGCTCTGCTTCATAAACCGAAGCTTTTGATTTTGGATGAACCGGTTTCTGCCCTGGACCCTTCAGGGCGTATCGAGGTGCTGGATATGATGCGGGAGCTGAAAAAACATATGGCTGTTTTGTTTTCTACTCACGTTTTGCACGATGCGGAGCAGGTGTGTGATCAAGTCGTGATCATGAAAAACGGCGAGATTTCATGGAAAGGCGCTTTACAGCAGCTCAAAGAACAGCATCAAACGAATGTTTTCACTCTTACTGTGAAAGAGAAACTGAAGGGCTGGCTTGAAGAGAAGCCTTATATATCCGATGTTGTCTATATGAATCCGTCCCAAGCTGTATTTAAGCTAAGCGATACAGGCTCTGGCAGGATATTGCTGAGTGATTGTATCCAAATGGGATTGACAGTCACCCGTTTTGAACAGAAAACAGAGTCTCTCGAAGACGTCTATCTTAAGGTGGTGCACGCATGAATGTCATGATGACGCTATTACAAAAGGAATGGCTGGAAGGCTGGAGAAGCGGAAAGCTGATCTGGCTGCCCATTGCGATGATGATCGTGGGGCTGACACAGCCGCTGACCATTTATTATATGCCGGAAATCATTGCGCATGGGGGGAACCTTCCAGACGGTATGAAAATCAGTTTTACCATGCCTTCCGGATCTGAGGTGATGGTGAGCACGCTTTCCCAATTCAACACGCTTGGCATGGCGCTGATCATCTTCAGTGTCATGGGCAGTGTGGCGAATGAAAGAAATCAAGGTGTAACGGCTCTGATTATGTCGCGGCCAGTGACGGCAGCCCAGTATATATTGAACAAATGGATCACCCAAAGCATGATCGGGATCGCGTCGTTTGCAGCTGGGTACGGACTTGCTTATTATTACGTCCGGATATTGTTTGAGCACGCATCGTTCAGCCGCTTTGCAGCAAGCCTCGGGCTCTACTCTCTTTGGATGATGTTTATTGTTACTGCAGGGCTTGCCGGAAGCACGATGTTTCGGTCTCTCGGAGCAGCCGCGGCAGCCGGAATTGGGCTGACGGCTGCCGTTTCCTTTGCTGTCTCGCTTTTTCCTGATGGTGCGAAATGGCTGCCGGCTGAGCTTTGCAAGCAGGCAGAGCATATTCTGCTTCATGGAGAGCGGGCGGACTTTTTCGGATGGTCGCTCACATTCTCCATTCTGTGCATCATGCTTCTGGCCGTTTTTTCTGTGTGGCGCTTCCGCCGGTATGAAAGCTATTAACTGATCAGTTTTCGCTTTGTGGCCAGCATCATCATCAAAGCGGCCAATGCCATCAATCCGGCTCCATAAAATACCTCGGCCAAACCGAAAATCTGTGCGATTTTTCCGGCGAGAAGGGGGCCGGTAAAGATGCCCAGCGCATAAAACGATTGATAAAATCCCATGGCTGACATTTTTAAACGCGCTGAACTGATATCGACGACCCGGCTTAACAATAGGGGAAACACAAAGCCAAGCGCCAGACCGATGAAAGCATGGGTCATGCAAACTGTGAGCAATGAAGCTGAAAAAGGAACGAACATCAAACAGACTCCAATGACAGCAAAACAGATCAGCATGGTGCCATAGGCGATTCTTTCGGTAAAACGCAAAAACAAAAAGCTCAGGGTAGCCGCTGCATGAGGGAGAAAAAAGGCGGTCATCACCCAAAGCAGTTCGATGTCTCCCATTCCGAGCTGGTTCGTGTAAAGCGGCGTAAAACCAAACACCGTCATAAATAGCACGGCATGTGCAGTCATAGATAGAATCGTGAAAATCTTCAGCTTCGGCAGCCGCAATGTGTCTTTGATGTGTTGCGTTATACGGAGAGACTTACGTTGCCCAGAAGAAACGGACGGATCTTTAATAAAGCAGCATATCACAAGGCCGATGCACGAGGCAGCCAGTGCCATCCAAAACGGAACCTGCCTGCCTAAATGCGCTGCTGCAAGCCCGCAGAACACAATGCTGACAAACTGAGGCATGACGGTAAAAAACTGCATGATGCCCATTGCTTTTGAGGCACTGCCATCTTTGAAATAATGAGCGTATAGAATCGTCGCCATCACCCACATGGATGCTGTAATCCCCGCGAGAAGCCGGGCGGTCAGGACGAAGAAAAAAGAATCAAACGCAAGAAAAAGCACGCTGCTGAGAATGGAACATCCAAAGCCGGCGATTAACAATGGCTTGCGCAGAGAAAATAGAATTTCTGACAGAAGCCCAAGCGGGAACCGCAGCAGGATTTGGGTCACCCCGTAGCTTCCGAGAATCATGCCGATCGCTCCGTATGAAAAGTGCAGATCCTCCAAATACAGGCTGAAAACAGGAACGTAAATATAGCCCGAAAACCAAAAACAAAATACCATGCATAAGAAAACGGCGTGATCTAAAGTGCCGATTGTTTTTTGCTGAGGAATCAGCGGCTGCTGAATTTCCATGCTCTCACCACCTCTTTCCTTCCAGTACAACACAATTTGTGGAAACGTTTCAATAGAGAAATGAAAAAACAGGACTTCAAAAAGTCCTGTTCTTGGTGTTAATACGGATCAGACGGATGGCTTTCCTGTTCAGCCTGCTCGGCGGCTTGAGCCGTTTCTGTCGTGCCAACCGGTCCGTTGCTGTTATTTTCTGAAGCCTTTTTCAGCCCTTCCGCCACGCGTTTTCCGTAGTCCGGATCGGCTTTTGTGAAATTCTCAATCATTTGCTCCTGAATTTCTTTTCTGCAGGTTGAAAGCGTATTGACCAGATTTGTGATGAGTTCAGTACGCTCAAACTCAGTAAATCTCCGGTACGTTTCACCGGCTTGTCCGAAATTGTTCGTTCTGTCGATCGTTTCCCGCTTCAGGTTACCTTCGACATGCGGGGTGTGGTCTTTACCATCTTGCTTCGCTTCCTTCAGCCCGCCCATAATCGACGGTTCATAGTTGACATGCGGATTTTGACCTTCGCCGATATCCACGCGGTATTGCATTTGCCCCCCTTGCTGGTTGGTCGCGACGTGTTTTTTCGGTGAGTTGATTGGCAGCTGCAGGTAGTTTGCGCCAACTCTGTACCGCTGCGTATCGGAATAGGCAAACGTCCGTCCTTGAAGCAATTTGTCATCAGAAAAATCAAGTCCGTCGACAAGGACCCCTGTGCCGAATGAAGCCTGTTCTACTTCAGAATGGTAATTCTCAGGGTTTTTGTTTAACACTAATTTGCCGATCGGCTTCCACGGAAAGTCCTCTTTATACCACAGCTTAGTCGGATCAAGCGGATCAAAGTCGAGCTCCGGATGCTCGTCATCACTCATGATTTGGGCATACACCTCCCACTCCGGATAATCGCCGTTTTCAATAGCTTCATACAAATCCTGTGTCGCGTGGTTGAAGTTTTTCCCCTGAATCTTTTCTGCTTCCTTCTGTGTCAGGTTGCGGATGCCCTGTTTCGGTTCAAAATGGTATTTCACAAGAACGGCCTTGCCTTCCTCATTCACCCATTTGTAGGCATGAACGCCTGAACCCTGCATCTGCCGGTAGTTGGCCGGAATGCCCCAAGGCGAAAACAAGAACGTGATCATATGTGTCGCTTCAGGAGATTGAGAAATGAAGTCGAAAATACGTTCACCATCTTGGATATTGGTCACCGGATCAGGCTGAAACGCGTGTACAAGATCCGGGAATTTCAGCGGATCGCGAATAAAAAAGATTTTCAGGTTGTTCCCGACCAAATCCCAGTTTCCGTCTTCAGTATAAAGCTTAACGGCAAAACCGCGCGGGTCCCGTAATGTTTCAGGTGAATGTTTTCCGTGATTCACCGTGGAAAAACGGACAAATGCCGGCGTTTTCTTGCCTTTTTCCTGAAAAAGCTTCGCTCGTGTGTACTTTGAAATCGGCTCGTCTCCAAAACTGCCATAGGCTTCGAAATATCCGTGTGCGCCTGCACCCCTGGCATGCACAACACGTTCGGGAATGCGTTCCCTGTCAAAGTGGCTGATTTTTTCGAGAAAATCGTAATTTTCCAGCGTTGTCGGCCCTCTGTTCCCGACCGTCCTCACATTCTGGTTGTCGGTGACAGGATGCCCCTGTCTGTTCGTCAAGGTATCCTCTGACTCGTTTTTTCCGGATGTCTTATGAGAAAGTGCATCCTCACTGCCTTCGACATTTGTGCCGTGATACTCTTTTTGATGATCATCTTTCATTGGTTGAGCCTCCTTTTTGAACGGTAACAATATTCCCTTAATGGAAGAATTTTAAAACTGAAGTTTTTTTTTAGCTGCTTCGGGAATGGTACAATTACCAAAACGAAAAAAGGAGAGTACGACATTCGTGACCAGAAAAAGAAATACGCTGCCCATCACGTTTTATCAAAAAACGGCCCTAGAACTGGCTCCTTCTCTTCTCGGCTGTCTTTTGGTAAAGGAAACGGATGAAGGGACAGCTTCAGGTTTTATTGTGGAAACAGAGGCCTATATGGGAGCCGGGGACAGAGCAGCCCACAGCTTTAACAACCGCCGGACGAAGCGGACTGAGATTATGTTTGCTGAAGCTGGCCGTGTGTATACGTATGTGATGCACACTCATACATTGCTGAACGTCGTTGCCGCAGAAGAGGATGTTCCGCAAGCGGTATTGATCAGGGCGATTGAGCCTCATGAAGGCCAGCTGTTAATGGAGGAAAGAAGGCCGGGCCGGCGTCCGAGAGAATGGACAAATGGTCCCGGAAAGTTAACGAAAGCGCTTGGCGTCACGATGAATGACTACGGACGCTGGATCACGGAACAGCCGCTTTACATTGAAAGCGGGTACACACCGGAAGACATGTCAACCGGCCCGCGCATCGGCATCGACAACAGCGGAGAGGCGCGCGATTATCCGTGGCGTTTCTGGGTGACGGGAAACAGGTACGTGTCGCGTTAGCATGTTTAAACAAAGGGGAATCAGGGGAATGGTTGAGAAAAAAGAAGGGAGAATCGGAGCTTTGAAAAAAATGATCAAAACCGTTATCAAATGGGCGCCGGTCATTTACCCGGTTGTTCGAAAAATCATGAAGGACCGCAAGGCGTCTAAACAAAAGAACATGTCCGCATCCCGAACAGCCGGCTGATCCCGGCTGTTTTTTATGGGTCTGTTTTCCCTCTTGTCCTCCGGATGTTCATTGACTTGCATTTCTCGCCATTATAGAATTTATATACATTTCGCTTTCCCTTCACCACATCCTTTCTGCCTACTTATGTAATTCCTGCATCTATCTTGATAGGAGGTTTTTCTCATGCTGCATGGGCGACTTCGTGAAATTCTGCGTTTATTGATGGCGGCTGAAGTTCCGGTGACAAGCTCGGTATTTGCCGCACATTTACATGTGACGACGCGGACGGTCCGCAATGATATAAAGGAACTCCAAGATGTGATAAGCGGCCATGGTGCCTCGGTTCAATCGGTAAGAGGCTCGGGATACAAGCTGCGCATTCATGACGAGCAGACCTTTAGAACGCTGCTGCAAGACGTGTTTCAGCAGAAAAAGGGGCTGCCGGTATTTCCCGAGGAGAGGATTACATATCTCATGAAACGGCTGCTGCTGGCGGATCATTATCTCAAGCTGGATGAGCTGGCCGAAGAACTTTTTATCTCAAAATCTACACTCCAAACCGATTTAAAGGAAGTGAAGAAACGGCTGCTTCCTTACCGCATTGTCATGGAAACACGCCCGAATTACGGCTTCAAGCTGCGCGGAGACGAGGTGCAGATGAGGTACTGTATGGCGGAGTACATTGTTGATGAAAGAGAAACAGAAATTGATTTTCTGAATGAAAAGGCTGATATTTTGCCAAAGGAAGAAATTGAGATCATCCATTCTGTGATTATGAGAAAGATTAAAAACGACCGGATTCCTCTGTCTAACCTTGGATTGAATAACCTCATCATTCATATCGCCATCGCCTGTAAGCGGATCAGAACGGAACACTATGTTTCTCTTTTCCCGGAAGATATGGATCACATTCTGCATCAAAAAGAATACCAGGCTGCTGAAGCCATTGTGAAAGAACTGGAATCAGCCCTTAGCGTCACGTTTCCGGAAAATGAAACGGCTTATATCGCCATGCATCTTCTCGGCACGAAACGAATGACACAGCCGCAGTGCGGAGAAGGCGAATTTTCAATCGATGAAGAAACAGATCGGCTGACTGCCGCCATGATCGAAGCGGTCGACCGAGAATTAAAGCTCGGCATCCTGCATGATCAAGAGCTGAAAATTGGCTTGGCACTGCATGTAAAACCCGCGATCACCCGCAACCGGTATGGCATGAATCTGAGAAATCCGATGCTGGCAGCGATCAAAGAAAATTATCCTCTCGCCTTTGAGGCCGGAATCATCGCCGGAATCGTCATAAAAGAAAAAACGGGCATCGATATTCATGAAAATGAAGTCGGTTATTTAGCGCTGCACTTCGGCGCCGCAATTGAACGGAAGAAAACAGAAAGCCCGCCTAAGCGCTGCATCATCGTTTGTGCGTCAGGTGCGGGAAGCGCCCAGCTTCTGAGGGAAAAACTTCGCTCCCACTTCGGCAAACGGATCGATATTCTCGGCACGGCTGAATATTACAGTCTTGACCAGTTGTCTTATGAATCGATTGATTTTGTGGTCAGCACCATTCCGATCAAAAAAGAACTCCCTGTGCCTGTACTAAAGGTAAACACCATCTTAGGCGGAACCGATTTTACAAAAATAGAATCCATCCTGAATGATGAGAAAGAAAAAGCTGTCAGCTATCTCAAAAAGGATCTCGTTTTTTTCCAGAAGGATCTGCGTTCGAAAGAAGAGGTGATTCAATTTTTAGGTCAGAAAGCAGTGGACGGCGGCTATGCGAATAAGGAAATCATAGATTCTATATTTGATAGAGAAGAGATGTCGCCAACGTGCTTCGGCAACCTCGTGGCCATTCCGCACCCGCTCGTCCCGCAGACGCAAACGACATTTTGGGCCGTCTGTACGCTCAAAAAGCCGATAGACTGGGAGAATAAACGGGTTCAATTTGTTTGCCTGCTTTGTGTCGAAAAGGAAAACAAAGCGGATTTGCAAAGCATGTATAAACTGCTCGGCAGCATTTTGGATGATCCGGCAGCGGTAAGCCAGCTGTTAAAAAGCCGCACGTACCAAGAGCTCTCCGATGTGTTTGACAAAAAACGATAAACTGACAGCCTGGATATACCTTTTTTCCGTTTCCTGCGGAAAAACCTTGAGTGTTTATGAAAGCGATTTCATAATATGATGTTATCAACAGCAGGACATACAAATTCTATCAAACTCTTAGGGGGTCTTTTACATGAATATATTACTCGTTTGTGCAGCAGGCATGTCAACAAGCTTACTCGTCAGCAAGATGGAAAAAAGCGCGCAGGAACAAGGAAAAGACTATACCATTTGGGCAGTATCAGGTGATTCTGTACAAAATCATATCGATAAAGCGGATGTATTGCTCCTCGGCCCGCAAGTCCGTTACATGCTTCCTCAGCTGAAAAAACTAGGAGAATCAAAGGGTGTTCCGGTAGACGTCATTAACACAGTCCATTATGGGACGTGCAACGGAGCGGAAGTGCTGAAATCGGCTGAACAGCTTGGAAACGCGTCATAGAGAGGGGCGGGCTATGTGAATAAAGTCAATCAGTTGTTAGAAGAGAAGGTCATGCCTATAGCGGGAAGAATTGCGGGGCAGCGTCATTTGCAGGCGCTCCGTGACGGTATCATTTTAACAATGCCGCTTATTATCATCGGCTCCTTTTTCCTCATCATCGGCAACCTCCCGATTCCCGGATATGCCGATTTTATGGCAAAAACGTTCGGCAGCGCCTGGTCTGAGAAGCTCGCTTACCCGGTTGACGCCACCTTTGAAATTATGGGGCTTGTCGCCGCATTCGGCATCGCCTACAGGCTGGCGGAGAAATATGGGGTCGATGCCTTGTCGGCCGGTGCCATCTCCCTTGCGGCTTTCCTCTTAGCGACACCGTATCAAGTGCCGTTTACGCCGGATGGCTCGACGAAAGAGATGATGGTCAGCGGCGGTATTCCGCTTTCGCTGATGGGAAGTAAAGGCCTGTTTGTCGCCATGATTATCGCGATGGTGTCAACAGAGATTTACCGTCTCATTATCCAGCGCAATATGGTTTTTAAAATGCCGGATGGTGTTCCGCCGGCGGTCAGCAAGTCATTTGTCGCTTTAATCCCCGGCTTTGCCGTCATCTTCCTGATTTGGGCAGCCCGACTGATTGTTGAAGCGACGCCATTTGAAAGCCTTCATAATATTGTAAGCGTTTTACTGGGGACGCCGCTCTCCATTCTTGGCGGAAGCCTCGGGGGCAGCCTTATCGCAGAAGCCGTCAAAATGCTTTTATGGGCCTGCGGTCTTCACGGCGCCAACATTGTCGGCGGCGTTATGGCACCGATTTGGTACGGCGCCATGGATGCCAACCGGATCGCGTTCCAAGCCGGTGAGGAGCTGCCTAAGATTTTCACCCAGCAATTTTTCGATATCTGGATCAATATCGGCGGAAGCGGTGCCACTCTTGCACTGGTTGTCACGATGTTCCTTCGCGCCCGAAGCAAACAAATGAAGCAGCTCGGAAAGCTTGCGATCGGCCCGGCGGTCTTCAATATTAACGAACCGATCATTTTCGGAATGCCGATCGTCATGAACCCGATGCTCTTGATTCCGTTTATCGTCACGCCGCTTATCACACTGACACTCACATACATCGGAATGAGCACCGGACTTGTCGCCAAACCTGCGGGTATCGCAGTCCCGTGGACCATGCCGCCGATCTTTTCAGGCTACTTGGCGACAGGAGGCAAAATATCAGGCGCGGTCATGCAAGCCATTAACATTGCCGTTTCCTTTGTTGTCTACTACCCGTTCTTCAGAATGTGGGATAAACAGAAGCTGAAAGAAGAAAACGAATTAGAGCTCGTTCAAACGCCTGCTGTTTCAGACGACAAAGAGGCGGCTTTGTAAAGAAAGGAGTGAGTCGCGTGAATGAGAAAATGGAGCAAATTATTTTTCAAATCATTCTTCACGGAGGAAACGGAAGGAGCTCCGCAATGGAAGCGATCGCCGCCGCGAAAAACGGCGACAGCGAAGAGGCGCGGAGTAAGCTTCAAGAAGCTGCGGATGAATTATCAAAAGCCCATCATTATCAGACAGAACTGATCCAAAGTGAAGCAGGCGGAGAAAAAACAGAAATGACACTGCTGATGGTCCACGCTCAGGATCATTTAATGAATGCCATGACAGTCAAGGATTTGGCGGCTGAATTCATTGAGCTATATGAAAAAATCACCGTGCAAGGGGGAGCAAGCATATGACAAAAGGATTGAAAATTGTAACGATTGGCGGAGGCTCAAGCTATACACCGGAGCTTGTGGAAGGTTTAATCAAACGGTACAAGGAGCTGCCTGTACGTGAATTATGGCTCGTTGATATTCCTGAAGGCGAGGAAAAATTGAACATTGTCGGCACGCTCGCCAAGCGGATGGTTGAAAAAGCCGGTGTCCCGATCGACATTCACCTCACTTTGGACAGGAGGGAAGCGCTGAAAGATGCAGACTTTGTGACGACTCAATTCCGGGTCGGACTGCTGCAGGCGAGAGCCAAGGATGAGCGCATTCCATTAAAATATGGCGTCATCGGCCAGGAAACAAACGGCCCGGGAGGACTCTTTAAAGGATTGCGCACCATTCCGGTCATCCTAGAGATTGCGAAGGACATCGAGGAGCTTTGTCCGAACGCATGGCTTGTCAATTTCACAAATCCGGCAGGTATGGTGACGGAGGCCTTGCTTCGCTACTCCAACCTGAAGAAAGTCGTCGGTCTCTGCAATGTCCCGATCGGCATCAAAATGGGCGTAGCGAAAGCGCTCGATGTAGATGTTGACCGGGTAGAGGTTCAATTTGCCGGATTGAATCATATGGTGTTCGGAATGGACGTCTTCTTAGACGGTGTCAGCGTGAAGGATAAAGTTATTGAAGCGATGGGTGATCCGAAAAACGCGATGACAATGAAAAACATCTCCGGCGCTGAGTGGGAGCCAGAATTCTTAAAAGCACTCGACATGATCCCTTGCGGCTACCACCGCTACTATTTCAAAACAAAAGAAATGTTCGAGCACGAGCTTGAAGCATCACAAACGGAAGGCACCCGTGCTGAAGTGGTGCAAAAGGTAGAGCAAGAGCTGTTCGAGCTTTATAAAGATCCAAATTTGGCGATCAAGCCGCCGC
Organism: Bacillus sp. 7705b; assembly: GCF_002289525.1. NCBI lineage: Bacteria > Bacillati > Bacillota > Bacilli > Caryophanales > Bacillaceae > Bacillus > Bacillus sp. 7705b. The sequence goes on from NZ_NSDH01000003.1 coordinate 205,884, forward strand.
AGCTTGAAAAACGCGGAGGTGCTTACTACAGCGATGCAGCGTGCAACCTCATCAGCTCCATTTACAATGATAAACACGACATTCAGCCGGTGAACACGGTCAATAACGGTGCGATTGCAAGCATTCCAGATGATTCCGCTGTTGAAGTAAACTGCGTGATGACGAAAAACGGCCCTAAGCCAATCGCCGTAGGCGATCTGCCAGTATCTGTCCGCGGTCTCGTCCAGCAAATCAAATCATTTGAGCGTGTCGCGGCGGAAGCGGCTGTCACAGGCGACTACCAAACAGCGCTGCTTGCCATGACGATTAATCCTCTCGTACCATCCGACACAGTGGCCAAACAGATCTTAGACGAAATGCTGGAGGCGCACAAAGCACATCTGCCGCAGTTCTTTAACAAAATTGAAGCATAAAAAAACCGGCCCGTTTGGGGCCGGTTTTTTGTTTATTTGCTTTCAGTGAGCGTTGCGACTTCAGTCGTCCATCCAAATTCATCAGGAACTGTACCCTTTTGAATGCCTGTGATCGTGTCATACAGCTTTTTAGAGATTTCTCCCGTTTCACCGTTGTTGATCATCAGTGTTTCGTCATTCCAGATCAGTTCGCCGACTGGAGAAATAACAGCCGCCGTACCCGTTCCGAAGGCTTCTTCAAGAACGCCGTCTTTATGGGCTTGGATGACTTCATCAACGGCGATTCTTCGTTCTGATACCGGAAGCCCCCAATGCTTAAGCAAAGTAATGACGGAATTGCGCGTGATGCCCTCCAGAATGCTGCCGTTCAGCATCGGTGTCACAATTTCACCGTTGATTTTAAAGAAGATGTTCATGCTGCCGACTTCTTCGATGTATTTTTTCTCAATGCCGTCCAGCCAGAGAACCTGAGAAAATCCTTTCTCTTCTGCTACCTGCTGCGCTTTTAAGCTTGAAGCGTAGTTTCCTGCGGTTTTCGCATCTCCCGTTCCGCCTTTTACCGCACGGACAAATTCACTTTCCACAGCAATTTTGACAGGCTTAATGCCTTCTTTGTAATATGAGCCGACCGGAGAAAGGATGATAAAGAGCTTATACGTATGAGATGCCGCGACACCAAGGAAAGGTTCGGTTGCGATAATGAATGGACGGATGTAAAGGGACGTGCCCTCCGCATTCGGAATCCAGTCTTTATCAATAGCGATCAGCTGTTTTAAACCCTCAAGAACCTGTTCTTCATCAATTTGCGGAATACAGATGCGGTCATTTGATTTATTCAGGCGCTCCATATTTTTTTCCGGTCTGAAAAGCAGAACATGGTCATCCTCTGTGACGTAAGCCTTTAAGCCTTCAAACACCGTTTGGCCATAGTGATATACCATTGCGGCCGGGTCCATTGAAACGGCTTGATAAGGAATGATTCTCGGATCGTACCAGCCTTTATCAGATGCGTAGTCCATTACAAACATGTGGTCTGTAAACACTCTTCCGAAAGAAAGCTGATGTGGATCTGGTTTCGGTTTTTTGGCTGATGTTAATTCAACTCGAATCGTTTGTTTAGTCATGGTCAATCTCCCTGTTGTTAAATTGTTTATATTATCAAACTTATTTGAAAATATTTTATATTCTATTGTATACCTTCACCAAATAATCGCAATAGGTTTGCTCAAATTTGTAAAAAATTTATAAGAAAAAGCAGGAGAAATTAATTCTCCTGCGCATTCATTTGTTCAAATACTCTGTCGTAATCGGCACGGACCGCATTCCGCAGACCTTCGACACGTTCATTTGTAATCTCTTGTTTGCCTTCTTTTAAGCCGTCTAAGAAATATTGAACATATTCTTCAGGTGTAATGCCGCGGTACGTCAGACCTTGCTTATCGCGTGATTTTTGATTTAATCCCGTGTCAACCATAGGCGGCGCCATCTCGATCACTTCAACGCTTGTATCACGAAGCTGGTGCCTGAGCGTGAGTGAGAAGGAGTGGAGCGCCGCTTTTGTTGCACAGTACACCGGATAAACAGCTAACGGGTTAAACGCGAGCCCGGACGTTACCTGAACAATTGCCGCTTCCGGCTGATTCATCAAGTGAGGCGTAAAAAGAGCTGATAAATGGACAGGCGCTTGGATATTCAGCTCTATTTCATCCCCGTCCACAAAGAGTTCCTCAGTTCCTTTTTTAAAGTCAATTTCCTTTTGAATGCCCGCATTGTTAACGAGAACGTTCAGCTTTGGAAATTCCTTCTGGGCCCATTCAAACAATGCCTCACGCTCCGTGCGGTCTGCGACATCGCATTGTTTTGTATGGAGGGCTGGGAGCTGTTTTTTTGCTTCTGCAAGACGTGTTTCGCTGCGTCCGCAAATGATCACTTCATTCCCGAGCTCAAGCAGCCGTTTGGCCAGTTCAAGCCCGATGCCTGCTGAACCGCCTGTGATCAAAACCGTATTGCCTGTCATCTTCATTGATGTAACACCTCTTATCAAGCTGGCTGTGATTCCTTTACTATTTCAAATCTTAGCAGGAAATATGCAGCCGCGTCCTAATAGATGCTCACGATGAAGTAACCTTTCCGGTTTTATAGAATTCATCAATTGCCTTATCCACATACACCCAACCTTTCCAGCCGATGTGGATGGTATCTTTCATAAAATAAGGGTCATATTCATGACCTGAAAAATCAGCGACTTGGAAGCCCTTCGCTTTAATCTGTTTATTGACCTTTTCATAATAGTCAGTGCGCCCTTTTTTCGGGAAGCCTGTGTAGTCATACCATTTTCCGTTAACAGGGATGGTGACAAACATAGGCTCTGCGCCCGCGTCTTTCAGGATATGAAGCATCAGCTCAAAATCGCCGTATTCCGGTGACTTCGCATACGATCTGCCTTTGTTTTTCCCTTTCAGCTTAGGCACTTTCGGCTTCAGCTTTTTATAAACAGGATTGTCGATGTGAAAATCGTTAGACCCGGAGTGGCGTTTGCCTGATTCATCGGCCAGTTTATTTAATTCAGACCATGACTTATCCTTGACGGATTGTGAGATATAGCGCTTTGGTCCTGTGGTTTCCGTCGCTGAATAATAAAGGTCTTTCTTTTCGAGCATCTTGTAATATACTTTTGCCGCCGGCTTCAGCGCGTTCACTTTCCATGTCTGGCCGTTCACCATCGCCTTATAAAGCTCGGAAAGTACAGCATCGTTTTGAACAGCTTTGAAGCGCAGCATACGCTTCATCATTTTCTTTTTCACGTCAGGGTCGATCTGATCGTTAAATGCCAGATCCAGCCCTTGAAGCGCGGAATAGTTCGGCGCAAAATGCTGTTCATCAGACCCGCGCTTAATAAACCACTGCGGAGAAACGATGAAAACAATTTTTTTGCCCTTCAGCTGATCCATATGGGCAGCGAAGTTTAAAGAATGTATCAATGACTGGGACCCGCCTTTGCCGACAAGGTAAGGCGTAAATCCCTCATTGTTTACTTGAAAATAATTAGATGGGTGGAACTCGTCCAGCCGGGAAAGCTCAGAAGACCCGTAAATCGGAAGATACTTCGGATCATTGAGCATCTGATTTTGTAAATAAAGCCCCTGAAACATACTCGGGTTTAAGGTTGTTGCTGACTCTTCAACCCGTTTATCGGTAATAAAACGAGTCAGCCATGAAGATGGAACTGCGATGGCGCCTGCGAATAGAATAAACGCCAAAATAATTGGACCGAAAAAACGCTTTTTCATTATTTCAACTCAGACAGCTGGTTTACAATGTGATTAGGCGTATTCCATACATCCCGGTCGAATTCAGTGATAGGCACCAGAATATCAAAACGGTTTTCAATCGCAAGCAGCAATTCTACTGTTCCAAAAGAATCAAGCAAACCTTCTTCAAAAATTTCAATATCAGGGTTTTCCTTTACGATGTCATCCTGGCAAACCTCTGCTAAAACGTCTAATACCTCTTGTTTAAAATCCATAGTTTTCTAATCTCCTTTAATGATGGTGATGAAATAGTTTTCCTGAGAAAATATAAAACCCAAAGCACACAAAATGGAACGTGATCACAATAGCGAGAATCGTTGTCCAGCGGTTGGACGGGAGCCATTTATATTTCTTATTCCACTTCTCGAAAAAGTTGTAACACGTCATCAGGACGGCGTGATAGAGGCCGTAGATGATATATTGCGGCGCAAGGCCGTGCCAAACCCCCATCAGCATAAACAGCAGGAAATACCCGATGTTTGAGACGGCCATACGGTTTTTGATCCACTTTTTCTTTGTCATCCAAAATACAAATCTCATAAATACATAGTCTCTGAACCAAAATGACAGAGACATATGCCAGCGGTTCCAGAAATCTTTAATATTTTTGCTGATAAACGGTTTATTAAAGTTTTCCGGCGATTTAATCCCCATAATATAGCTGACCCCGACGGCAAACATCGTGTAGCCGGCAAAATCAAAGAATAAATACATGCTGTAGCCGTACATGTAAAGCAGATTCCCGAGGATCTTATTGTGCGTGATCGCGGGAAGGTTCATGATGAAATATGTGTTGATCGCATAGCCGATAATAAACTTGTAAAGGAATCCAATGAAAATCTTGTGAATCCCCGTATACAGCAGATCGGCATATTCCTCTTTTGTCCATGCCTTCTGCTCATCCTTGACGAATCTGCGGTACCTGTCAATCGGACCGGAAGAAATCGTCGGGAAAAACAGGATGAAATACAGCAGGCGGTGAAGCGGCAGCTGTTCCTTCAGCAGCCCGTCTCTCGCTTCCATAATCAGCTGAACGCCTTTAAAGGTTAAATACGAAATCCCTAAAAAGCTGATCAGGTTATGCGCCGGATGATGCGGCTGCGGATGAGAAAGAAACGGCCATATTTTTGACAAGAATAAAGGCAGAATAGACGCGATAACAGCCGAGCAAAAGACAAAGCCGCTGTTCGCTTTCTGCCGGTACGCCAGGTAGCCGCTGATCAGGAGCACCTGCCATATGGTAAACAGACACAGGGCGATGACGCCGTGTAAGTCATGCGAGAAAATCAGAGCCAATATAAGAATGGATATAAACATGTTGTATGCCTGGAATCTTTTCCCGTTCAACCCGAGAATGATGGTCGGCAGAAGAAGAATGCCAAGCAATATAAAGAATAAAAACGAGCTGTAAGGCGTCATACAAGAACCTCTTCGCGGATGCGTTTCCGGTCAATTTTGCCGTTAGCCGTCATTTGAATGTGATCCTGATAAATGAACTTTCTCGGAATCATATAAGCCGGCAGGAAAGCGGCAAGCTCTTTTTTAATCGCACTCGTCAGCTGGAACTCCTTCTGGAATTCGTGCTCCTCAGGCACAATTGCAGCTATCAGATATTCGACAGTTCCGTTTGGCTGATACGGAATCACAACAGCTGAGCGCACGTACTGAGACTGTCTCACATGAAACTCAATTTCCTCCAGCTCCATCCGGTACCCGTGAAGTTTAATCTGGAAATCCAAGCGGCCTTGGCAGAAAATCTGACCATCTTGTGTATAACCAGCATCACCAGTTCGGTATGCCCATTGGCCTTCATAAGAGAAGAATGCTTTATCTGTCAGCTCAGGCTCACCGAGATAGCCGCGGCTTACACTCGGGCCTGCAATGACGATTTCGCCTTTTTCTCCATCCGGGAGCTGATTCCCCTGTTCATCCATAATCAAAATGTTCATATCCGGTTTGGCGAAGCCGACTGGCAGAGATTCGTGCCGGCTGATGATGTCACTTGTAATTTCAACAGACGTAACAGCGACTGTCGCCTCAGTCGGACCGTACGTATTAAAGATTCTCGCTTTCGGGAAACGCTCAAGCAGCGCTTCGGCTACAGAAACCGGGAGAACCTCTCCGCAAAACATAAATGTGTCCGCCTCAGGAAGCAGATCTTGTGAAAATCCAGGATCCATCAGGCACATTTGCACAAAGGATGGCGTCGATGTCCATATATTCAGCCCGGACTTTTTGAGCTCTTCGAATAAGATCTTCGGCTTATTCACGGCGTCCTTTGTCACGCAGTGTAAAGTACCGCCTGACTGAAGGCACGGATAAAGATCCATGACGGATAAATCGAATGAAAACGGTGCTTGGTTTAAAAACGTTTTGCCTCCGTTGATCGGGAAGTCCGCGCAAATCCAGTCTGTGAAGCTTTGAAGGTTTGCGGCAGAAATCTGCACGCCTTTCGGATTGCCCGTGCTTCCGGAAGTGTAAATGATATAAAACGTTTCGTGTCCCGTCACCCATTGATCACGGCTGACAGTGCCTTCGTTTTCCAGCAGTTCTTCCGCTGATACTGTCTGAATCAGCCCGCTGTCAATATCAACAGGAAGACCAGATACGTGAATCAGCAATTCGGCGCCCGAGCTTTCAATGATTTTCGCAATCCGCTCGGACGGAATGGACAAGTCAACCGGGATATAAGGATGTCCCGCCTTTACGCTTCCTAAAAAGGAGACAATCATGTGCGGTTCCATATGTCCGTACACCAGAACAGGAGAACCCTTTTCTCCAGAAACGCGTTTTTTGATCGCGGCAGCCGCACGGTCAGACAGCGCCCAAAGTTCCTGATATGTGAGCGACTGGCCTTGAGAGCGGAAGGCTTCGGTTTGCGGATAAGTTTCCGCATGTGTTTGAATAGCATCTAAAAGTTTCATTGTTATTCTCTCTCCAATTAGAAATCGTTATAAATATAAGAACCGGTATTCGCGGTGTGAAAACCATACATAAAAAACAAAACAAGCAGTATCAACAAATAAAAGCCTGTATGACATGTCCACTTGACAGCGGGTTTTTCATACAGCTGTTTCATCAATTGCAGCATATTCAAATTCCCTTCCCGTTTTTTCGACAATTACATGAGTATATGACGAGCGGATGCGCAAAAAGTTTCATATTTTCCCTAATATCCCTCAAATTTATATATCGGCTTCTGCCTTCAGAAGTGAATTTTTATCTTTGAAAGAGTATGAATGAAGTTTCTCTGACTGATTCATTATAAAGGAAAGAATAAATGTTATGAAGAGAACTTTTTAACTTTTAAAAAGCGTAAATGATTTAAAAAAATTTTTCCGCTCCTGTTTGTAAAGGCGCAGGCAGAACTCTAATGAAATCAGGGCAGAAAGCGTATAATAAGAAGGAAAACGCCCGCTTAAGGTATCTTGTGAAATGGTGGAGAAGTCATTATGATAGATAAGGAAGCAAAACGCAAGTTTCATCAAGTGGCCGGCTGAAAAAAGTAAGCCTTTTAATAGAAAGGAAGAGGAAGATGAACCAAACAAATAAGGGTGAGGGTCAGACAGCGCCGGAAAAAGAAAGTATGGGGCAGATCCTGTGGCAATTAACGCGCCCGCATACATTAACGGCGTCGTTTGTTCCTGTGCTTCTCGGAACAGTTTTGGCGATGTTTTATGTGAAGGTTGATTTGCTGCTGTTTCTGGCTATGCTGTTTTCTTGCTTATGGATCCAGATCGCGACGAACTTATTCAATGAATACTACGATTTTAAACGCGGGTTAGATACAGCTGAATCTGTCGGAATCGGCGGCGCAATTGTCAGACATGGTATGAAGCCCAAAACAATTCTGCAATTAGCTCTCGCTTCATACGGCATTGCCATTTTGCTCGGTGTGTATATTTGCATGAGCAGCAGCTGGTGGCTGGCTGTCATCGGTCTCGTCGGAATGGCGATCGGCTACCTGTATACAGGCGGGCCTCTGCCGATTGCATATACACCGTTCGGTGAGTTATTCTCAGGCATTTGCATGGGTTCGGTGTTTGTGCTGATTTCGTTTTTTATTCAGACGGACATGATCAATAAGCAGAGCATTTTCATTTCGATTCCGATTGCGATTCTTGTCGGCGCGATCAACCTGTCGAACAATATTCGTGATATCGAAGAGGATAAAAAAGGCGGACGCAAAACATTGGCGATCCTGATGGGACATAAAGGAGCCGTCACTCTGCTGGCTGCGTCGTTTGCTGTCGCTTATATTTGGGTTGTCGGCTTGGTCATTACAGGAGCTGCAAGCCCATGGCTGTTTGTCGTCTTTTTGAGCGTGCCTAAGCCGGTTCAGGCGGTGAAAGGCTTCGTCAAAAAAGAATTGCCGATGAATATGATTGTAGCGATGAAATCTACAGCGCAAACCAATACATTTTTCGGATTCCTGCTGTCAATTGGATTATTGATCAGCTATTTCCGGTAAGAAAGAAGACCGCTTTTTCGTGCGGTCTTTTTTTGTTACATTCGACAGGATTTTGTAAAAAAATTCATAGAACCTAGCAGCAGGCAGGCACGTCTAGTACATGGACAGCGGATAAAGATCCGTTAAAGGAGATGACGAAAATGGATTTATCTGTAACACATATGGACGATTTAAAAACCGTCATGGAAGACTGGAAAAACGAACTGTTAGTTTATAAATTTGCGCTAGATGCACTTGATACAAAGTTTTCGATTATCAGTCAGGAATATAATTTAATTCACGGCCACAATCCGATTGAGCATACAAAATCGCGTGTGAAAAGCTTTGAAAGCATCGTAAATAAACTCATGAGAAAGGGCTGCGAGATTACGACACAGGAAATGAAGGAACATATCAACGATATTGCCGGTGTGCGTATCATTTGTTCCTTTATTTCTGATATTTATAATGTCGTGAACGTCCTGAAGCAGCATGAGGATTTGCGGATCGTAAAGGTAAAGGATTATATTCAGAATCCGAAACCGAACGGCTACCGAAGCCTGCATTTGATTATTGAAATGCCTGTGAACTTAACGAACAGAGTGGAATACGTCAAAGCAGAAATTCAAATCCGCACCATCGCCATGGATTTCTGGGCGAGCTTGGAGCATAAAATCTACTATAAACTGAACAACGACGTCCCTAAACATTTAACCGATGAACTGAAGGAAGCGGCGGAGATCGCCCACTATTTAGATGAAAAAATGCTGGGGATTAAGAAAGAAGTGGATTAGAAAAGACGGCAGCAATGTGCCGTCTTTTTTTATTTGATATCTTCATAAATATCAGAGACTTTTGCCTTGATATGTGCCTTCTTGCCGGTTGGTTTTTTCTCTTTTTTCACAGCTTCATAGACAGAGGCTGTCACAAGGTCGCCAGCCTGCTGAAGGCGTTCTTTGCTGATATGTTCGATAGAGTCTTCAGGGGTATGGTACCATGGCTCTACTTCTTCTGTTTCCGGATCTCCCCAAATAAAGTTAGCGGAATCTATGCCGGCTTCATGGAACGGCACGTGATCGGATGAGCCTCCCTGTGTCAGAGACAGGCGGTCGAATCCAATTTTTTCAGCGGCCGTATGGCTGGATTCCCAAACATCGTTAGATTGCCCGTCCAATGTGTTGACATACAGCTCAGACGCATTCTCCCAGCTTGTACCCACCATGTCTAAGTTGAAGTTCACTTCGCTTCTTTTCAACTCTTTTTCTGATAGATGATCTACATAATGGGAGGAGCCGAGCAGGCCGAGCTCTTCAGCGCCAAAGGCGATAAAGCGGATTTCCTTGTCAGAAGGGATGCTTTTCAAGACGCGTGCCATTTCCAGCATAACAGAAGTGCCTGATCCGTTGTCATTTGCGCCGGGCGAGAAAGGAACACTGTCATAATGGGCTGTAACGTACACAATATCAGGATTTGTGATGTTCTTTGGTTTTTTGATACCGATGATGTTCTGGGAGGTTTGGTTTGAGAATGCTTTTAGTTGTAAGGTTGCTTCTTTTTTCTGGATAAGAGTTTCACCGTCTTCTTTCTTAATTCCGACGACAGGAATGCTGACTGTATTTCCTGATAGATTTGGGGTGACAGGCACAAGGCTTTCCTTATTATTGTAAATGATCATAGCCGTTGCGCCGGCCGCCTCGGCATTCCTGGCTTTCTCATAATATGTCAGGTCTCCTCTTGAAATCAAAGCGATTTTCCCCTTGGCGTCAGCGGAGAAATCATCAGGATATCCTAAACCGGCGTGATACAGCGGAGCGTTGAGGCCCTTTTCTTCAGTTGGTGTAGAGCCGGATGCCGCCCGAATGAGAATCTCACGGCCTTCTGAGGATAGCGTTCCTTCAAGTCGGTCAGGAATGCCAAACGTTTGAACCTTCACATCCAGTTTTAATTTTTTGAAGGATGAAGCGATCCATAAGGCACTCTTTTTTTCGGCAGATGTCCCGGCTATTCTGGGGCCGATTGTTTCACTAAGCTGAGAAATGGTTGAGTATGCACGCTTTGCTTTGAATGGGAGCTCCCGCTGGCTATCTGATATTTGAACAGCATGCGCAGCAGGGGTGACACTCTGTGCCGGCAAGAGAACCGTGCCGGCCGTTAAAACGGCCATCGTCATTACAGTCAAAAGCTTTTTCATAAACATGAACCTCCCCTAATGTTTGGATGGGGAATATTTCGGGATGCTAAAGGATTTTCCTGCAAACTGAAGCGCATTTTTGAAAAGACAGTTCTTTATACCTGCAAAAAAAACGCTTATGAAAGCCGATTTCATAAGCGTCAGGACATCAAATTATCGGAGTTTTAAAAACTTGCGTTTGCCGACCTGGATGATCATATTCTCCTCTATCTTTGCATCGGCGTGAATGTCTGTTATTTTCTCTCCGTTAATCCGGACACCGCCGTTTTGAATCATGCGGCGCGCCTCGCTTTTCGAAGAGAGAAGGTCAAGAGTGACGAGCAGATCGATCATCGCGATCGTTTTCTCACCTTTCCAGTTCACAGCCGGAATATCCTCAGGCAGGCTGTTTTCCTGAAAGACTGTTTTGAAAGATTGTTCGGCTGCTTCAGCGGCTTCTAATCCGTGGTACATTCGGACAATCGTTTTGGCTAAAAGCATTTTGGCATCCCTTGGGTGAACGGCGCCGGTTTCTAAGTCCTTCACGAGCCGTTTTTTCTCTTCAAGCTCCAAGTCCGTTGCCAAATGAATGTATTTTTTCATCAGGCTGTCGGGCAGTGACATTGTTTTCCCGTACATGTCGTTCGGATGTTCGTCAATGCCGATGTAGTTGTGTTTCGATTTCGACATTTTCTCAACACCGTCCAAGCCTTCCAAAAGCGGCATCAGGATGACGACTTGTTTTTCTTTGTTGTATCGTTCTTGAAAATGCCGCCCCATCAGCACATTGAAATGCTGGTCTGTTCCTCCTAATTCAATATCGCTTTCCAGAACGACGGAATCGTATCCCTGCATCAACGGGTAAAAGAATTCATGCAGGGAGATCGGCTTTTGCATGGCGATGCGTTCTTCAAAGTCATCGCGTTCCATCAGGCGGGCTACTGTTATTTTGCCTGCCAAGTCAATAACGTCCTCCAGATACAATGTTTTCAGCCATTTCGAGTTGTAGTGCAGCTCGACTTTTTCTGGATCAAGCACTTTCCCGAATTGCTGGAAGTATGTTTTGGCGTTGTGCTGGACTTCTTCATCAGTCAGCTGTTTTCTGGCCGCGGACTTGCCTGTCGGATCACCGATTTTTCCTGTGAAATCGCCAATCAAGAGCTGCACAATGTGGCCGTTTTCTTGAAATTGGCGAAGCTTGTTTAAAACGACCGTATGTCCCAGATGAACATCCGGTGCAGAAGGATCTAATCCGAGCTTAATTTTAAGCGGTGTGCCTGCCGCAATCGATTTGACAAGCTTGGCCTTTAATTCCTCCGGCGGTATGACTTCTTGGGCGCCTGTCATATATAGATCAAGCTGTCTTTCGACTTCTTTTTGCTGTGCTGCTGTGAGCTGATCAAATGTTTTCATTGTTCTTCCTCCTTTTTTAGAAACACAAAAAGAGCCGCATCCCGATAAGGGACGTGGCTCAATGCACGCGGTACCACCCTGGTTGAAGACATTGTCTTCCGCTCATTCGAATAACGGTTTCCCGTCCTTTGCTACTAACGTTCACAAAGAAAGCTCGGGGAGGTAATTCGCGTTTGCCTGTGTGCCGGCTCGCACCTTCCGCCGGCTCTCTGACACAGGGAGACAAACCGCTACTGGATTCCCGTCAAAGCTTATGATGTATGAAGATTGTCCGCTACTTTTCTAAGCAGTCCTGTCAGGGTTTTTTGCTCCTCTTTTGTCATGCCCGTAATCAATTCCGTTTCCCCTTTGTGAAACTCGGGGTAGAGGTCTTCGATCGCTTGTTTGCCGGATTCAGTGATTGTGACAAAAACAAGTCGCCGATCTCTGGTATCGATGCTTTTGGAGCAAAAGCCCTTTTTTTCGAGCGTTTTGATCACATTGCTTGCTGTTGCAGTTGAAATGCCTGACAGCTCAGCGATTTTTCTCGTTTCGAGTTTGCCCCATACCCATAGATCGTAAAGAATGGAGAAAGCGGTCCAAGATAATTTGTAAGAAGAAAGAACCTCAGTCTCCATTTTGACACGGAGCCTTTGCGCAGACCGATACAGATTCGTCGCGATCGAAATGGCTTCCAGGTTGAGTGACTCAACGGGCATTTGTTTAAGCTTGCTGAGTGTGTCATGCTCTTCTTTGCGAAGCTGCTGCTGTTTATCTAAACGTTCCATTTGTCGCCGCCTTAAATTATCAGAATCATTAGCTATGAAATGAATTGTAGCAGAGACGATGGTGAACTTCAAGCCTATATTTTTCGGTTGCATAAAAAAAGCCAAAAGAACACCACAATAAAGAAAAACCCGCAGACGGGGGTGCAGTTGTGCAAAAATATGTTCAAGGCGTGTATAAACACGATCCGTTTCATCTGTTTTCGACAGAGCATGCAGTGACATTAAGCTTGATCGGCATGCTTGCCATTCTTTTGTTTTTGTTCCGCCGGCCAGTCAGCCGGCCAGCATTCAGTACATTTCTGCGCTATTTGTTTGTGTTTCTTTTGCTTGCTTCACAAATTGGTTACCAAATATGGATGATCGCCGCGGGCAGGTGGTCGGTGCGGACTTCTCTGCCCCTTCAGCTGAGTGACTTGTCTGTGTATTTATCAGCTATTATGCTGGTGACAAAAAGCAGAAAGCTGTTTGTGTTTTTGTATTTTGTCGGCATCGGAAGCTCCCTTCAGGCGCTTCTGACCCCAGACCTTGGTATGTTCTCATTTCCGCATGTGCGGTATATTCTCTTTTTTATTTCGCACGGATCCGTGTTTCTGTCCTGTTTGCTTATGGCGGTGATTGGCACGTACAGACTCAGACAGCGCTCTTTATGGGTGACTGTATTGATTGTCAATCTGTACGGAGGAATCATTTATCTGGTTGACCGCTGGCTGAAAGCGAATTATATGTATTTAACGAAAAAGCCGGGCGGTTCTTCACTATTGGATGTTCTCGGGCCTTGGCCATGGTATATCGCCTCAGCTGAAGCCATTACGATCGCGAGCTTTTTCATCCTTTATTGGCTTTATCGGATGTTCAAAAAATAACACCTTTTTTGTTGTAAAGCACATTCTATTCAAAAAAATATTGGAGATTAGTGTTTAATTTTCTGAAAAAGGGAATGTAACTTGTACAACACAAAGGGAGATGAATACCATTGAAGAAAGATGAAATTATGCATATCGTATCATGCGCAGATGATAATTATGCTCGTCATTTAGGTGGGATGTTCGTTTCTTTATTGACAAACATGGACCAGAACAGAAAAGTAAAGCTATATGTGATTGATGGGGGAATTGAGCCTGATAACAAAAAAAGGCTGGAAGAAACCACATTGAAGTTCGGCGTGCCGATTGAGTTTTTAGAAGTGGATGCCAACCAGTATGAACATGCTGTGGAAAGCAGCCACATTACAAAAGCGGCGTATTACCGCATTTCGATTCCGGACTTAATTAAGGATGAGAGCATTAAGCGGATGATTTATGTCGATTGTGATGCACTTGTCCTTGAGGATATTTCGAAACTATGGGACTTGGACATCGCTCCATACACCGTTGCTGCTGTGGAAGATGCGGGGCAGCATGAACGTTTGAAAGAAATGAATATCACTGACACGGGAAAATATTTTAACTCGGGTATTATGGTTATTGATATGGAACCTTGGAGAAAGCAAAACATCACAGAAAAAGTTCTCAACTTTATCAATGAAAACGGTTCTGAAGATTTTCTTGTGTTACATGACCAAGATGCGCTGAACGCGATCTTATATGATAAGTGGTATGAGCTTCATCCGCGCTGGAACGCTCAAACATACATCATGTTAAAACTGAAAACACCTTCGACACTGTTAGGACGGAAGCAATATAATGAAACGAGAGAAAAACCGGCAATCGTCCACTTCTGCGGCGGAGAAAAGCCTTGGAACTCCAATACAAAACATCCGTATCGCGATGAGTATTTCCATTACATGTCCTATACAAAGTGGAATACGATCGGAAACCCGGCTATCAATCAATAATCTATATATGAAAAAAACGCTTTTGAGATGATCAAAAGCGTTTTTTGTTTATCAGCGGGCCACTGACCGATGATAAAAGCGCTGAATATGCATGGCGATATAGCACAGTTCTTTTTCAGGAAATTCAAAGCCGTATTCTTTTTTCACAAATGTGCCGATGCTTTTGGCGCATAGGAAAGCATCCTTGAATCTTTCTTTAATGATGGCGATCATTTCTGAATCCAGCTCGTAAATGGTTTCGCCTGCTTTGATATGCTGAATGGCAAAGCGCAAATGGGTCACGAGTCTTTCGTAAGAAATGGTATCCTCCACAATGTTGATCGACAGCTGGGTTTCAATAATGCCGATAATATCACGGATCATCGTTGTAATATCAAGTGTCTGTGTCATGTCGCCGGCGTTGTTTCTCGCTGTGTGAATGTGCATGGCGATATTGCCGATTTCATCCTCAGGAATCTCAATGCCCAGTTTCTCTTTAATCAGCGCTCTAGCCCACATGCCGATTTGGAATTCCTTCGGATAAAGAACTTTGATCTCATTCAGCAGCGGATTTTTGATGACCATTCCGTTGCTCAGGCGTTCGATCGCAAATGAGAGGTGGTCTGAAAACGCAACGTGAATCCGTTCGTTGATTTTGATGTTCAGTTCTTGTTCAGCATGGGAAATAATTTGCTCGGAGATTTGAATATGGTCTTCCGGCAATGTTTCTAAAATCTCTTCGAATTGTTTATAGTCAGGTGTATCTTTTCTGACGAATGTTTTTTCGATTTTAGACGGATCGACAATATCATTTTTTCTTTTGTCGAACGCAATTCCTGCACCCAAGAGAATCTTCTCTTCATTTTGATCCTTTACGACGATTGCATTATGATTTAATATTCTTTTAATTTTCATAGCTTTTTGTCCTTTCATCCCCCGTTTTATGAATGAAATCGAATAAATCCAGTTATTCTGTCTCTTCTTTAAACCCGAGAAACAATGTAGCTATAAAAGCAGAGACGGCCGCGATCAAAAAACCGATCATATAATGAACAAAATTCGCAATGCCAAACGGCAGCACGATTGAAATCATCGGGATGCCGGTCAGTCCGTAGGAATTCGAAACGACGTGTGCCCCAACTACATACGCCCCGCCGAGAGCGCCTCCAATAGCGGCTCCGATAAAGGGGCGGATCAGCTTCACATTTACTCCGAAAACAATTGGCTCCACTATGCCTAAAAACGCGGTAAGGGAAGCGGGGAGCGCGATTTTCTTCAGGCTTGACTGCTTCGTTTTGAAGAAAACCGCCAGTCCCGCTCCGCCTTGCGCCACATTCGCCATTGACCATATCGGCACCAAAAAGTTCACACCCACATGAGGGTCAGCAAGCAAAGTCGCTTCAATTGCATAAAAGCTATGATGCAAGCCTGATAGAACGATAGTGGAATAGATGCCCCCGAAAAGAGCTCCGGCAGCAATGCCCGCGTGGTGATAAATGTATTCAATCGATTGTGATATGACCTGGCCGATGATAGCTGCGGCGGGGTTCATCACAATCAGCGCGAGACACCCTGTCACCATCACAGTGATAAAGGGAATGATCACGACATCAAGTGACTTGGGCACAATCGTTTTTAAAAGCTTCTCAATTTTGCTCATGATATAAATGGAGAGAAGAATCGGTATAATGGCGCCCTGATAGCCCATCAATGGAATGTGCAGCCCCCATATGTCCAAGGAAGCGGGGGTTTTGCTGCCGAGCATGGATGGATCAAGCAAATCAGGATGAGTCAGAAGCCCTCCTATCAATGCCCCTAAAAATGGGTTGCTGCCAAATTGTCTGGCGGCACTGAAGCCAACCAAAATCGGCAGCAGAATAAAGGCGGTGCTGGACACGAGATCCAGCATTTTGATCCACGGGCTGTCGGCAGAGAACCAGTGAAAGACCTGAATCATGCCGATCAGCCCCATGAGCAAACCGTTTGCTGTTATCGCCGGGATAATCGGCATGAAAATATCGGACAGCGTTTTAGCAAATGTTGTGACGGGGTTCAGTTTGCGTCTGGCATGTTTCTCTTGAACAGCCTCTTCAGAAGGCGATGCCTCCCACACACAAACGACTTCTTTATAAATTTTGTTGACGATACCTGCCCCAAAAATAATCTGGAACAGGCCATATCTGAAAAAGGTGCCCTGCACACCTTGCAGATTCTCAATAGCACGTATGTCGATTTTCGTTTCATCCTTTACTTCAAAACGAAGACGAGTTGTACAGTGGCTGATGCTGATAATGTTGCTTTTTCCTCCTGCGAGGAGCAATAATTCTTTCGCAATTTCTTTTTGCAAACAATAAAAACCTCCTCTGCTGAAGAAAAGTCGGCTTGTTCATCGTATCAAATGAAAAGTTGACAATCAAAATGAAAAAAGTGAGAAAAATGTAAAGCGTGCAGAGCCATCAAAAAATGCCCTCGTCGGGTGACGGGGCATTACGTAACATATAAAGCAGAAATGTCATTGGCGCCGTTACAAGCCCAACACGAAAAGAAGAGTTAAAATGCCTTTCTTTTTCTAGGCACTAATACTCCCTTTGCATCGTTGGGTCTTGCCTGCTTGCCAGTCACAATCCCGCAATATGCAGTTGATATCTGTAATAACGTTCATTTTATGCTGTTCACAGCAGGATAGCAATAGTATGAAAAGCCTGTGAAGCAAATGGGAAAAAGGTTGCGTACACAGTTTAACAGACGAAAAAACCTTTAAGACGTAACACTCGTCTTAAAGGTTTTTTCAATTATTTCTTCGGCTTAACGGCGTTCAGCCGTTTTTGCAGCTTTGTTTTTTCATGGGATGCTTTTAATTGATTTACTGCGGACTGAGCGGCTGTTTTTGATTTTTTTGTCTTGTCTTTTTCCGCTTTTTTCACTTTGGCTTTGGCCGTTTCGACTTTTTTGGCTTCAGCTGCCGCCACTTTTTTCTTCACTTTATCTAACCGTTTTTGCAATGACGTTTTTTCTTTTCCGGACTGAAGTTCATTGACGGCCTTTTGGGCTTTCGCCGCGTTTGCGTCAGTTGATTTCTTTTCCGCTGCGGCGACTGATTGCTGCGCCTTTTTTACATTGCTGCTTTTCACTTTGTTGAGACGCTTCTGCAGGGACGTTTTTTCTGAGCCTACCGGAAGCTTGCTGACTGCCGATTGAGCGCTGCTGACATCTGTTTTCTTTTTGCTTTTTTCCGCTTTGGCGACTTTGTCCTTTGCTTGCTTTGATACGATATAGCGCTTGACCTGATCTAACCGTTTTTGCAGGTTCTTTTTATCCGTGCCGTTCGGCAGTTTGTTGATCGCGGCTTGTGCTGTATCAACGGTTTGCTGGGTTTTATACTTTTCTGCCTTTGCCACTTTGTCCTTCGCGTCTTTTACATTTCTGTATGCCTGAACGTTATCCAGTCTTTTTTGCAAAGCTTTTTTGGCGCTGGAATTAGGCAGCTTGCTGACGAGCTTTTTCGCTTTGTCGATATCGGCTTGTGTTTTTGTCTGTTCGGCTTTTTTGACCGCTTGCTCAGCCGCCGCGTACGCTTTATCTGCCTGCTGGGCTTTATACCGGATCAGTCCATAGCCGAATTGCTGATCGCGGCCCGTAATTCCGAGATCAACGATGTTTTTCTGCATGAGGGCGCGAAGCTGCACGTTCGTGTTACCAGGATCACGCTGTTTTAATAACGCAAACATGGCAGCGGCGTGCGGTGTCGCTTGGGATGTGCCGCTTCCCGTCGCGTAATATTGATGTAAATACGTGCTCGTGATGTCTGTTCCCGGTGCTGAAAATTCAACTTGATTTCCTGTTGTTGAAAAGGCTGCGAGCTGATTGTGTTGATTTGTCGCTGACACTGCAACGACACTGCTGTATGCCGCCGGGTAATTTACTGGCTTGCCGTTTCCTTCATTTCCGCTTGCGGCAACGAGCAGTACGCCTTTTTCATATGCTTTGTCCATGGCGTCATGAAGAATCTGGCTGTCTGAAGACGTGCCAAGGCTCATATTGACGATATCCATTCCATTCGCTATCGACCAGTCGATCCCTTTGAGAAGACCTTGAAGATCTCCCGAGCCGTTCTGATCCAGCGCTTTAACCGCATATATTTGTGCTTCCGGTGCGATGCCGTCAATTCCGTAGCCGTTATGCTTAGCGCCGATAATCCCGGCGACATGTGTTCCGTGGCCGTTATCGTCTTTGTAAGAAGAGGTGTAACTGACAGCTGAGTACCCGCCGGAAATCGACAGGTCGTCGTGGGGGGAGATCCCGCTGTCAATGACAGCGATTTTGACGTTTTTGCCTGTCAGCCCCTCCTTCCAAGCCTGTTTGACCTGAATCGGTTCAAGATTCCATTGTTCGAAGTTGTCAGTGGTGTCGGCGTTCTCTGACAGTACTTTGAGGTCTGTATTGTCCGCTGCAGTGAACGTGACATTGTTTTCGACATACAAAATATCAGGATCCTGGTTGAATTCTTTTACTGTCTCTGGATCTGCTGTAACAGCTACCGCCGGAAGATGCTGATACTGCTGCTCAACCTCAGCATCACTGTCCAGGACGGTTTCCTTGCCGTCTTTGTTTTTATAGACCACAATGACCTCTTTCTCGCTGCTGGTTTCTGCATGTGCAAGAGGCTCTAGGGCGAGAAAACTGAAAAACAGAGTGACTGATACAACAAGTTTGCAAAACATGTTTTTCATGGTTCTTCTCCTTTTTCTATGATGTTTGATATATATATCGGAGGAAAATGTGATTTTGATAATAAGAAGGAAAGATTTTTTCATTGAGAGGGTTGTTCAGAAGAATGCAGATTTTTTCCGCAGAAAGAGGAAATTTTCCACATGAATTTGTAAGCGTTTTCAAAATAAGATAAAGAAAACATTGCAAAGGTTGTTTACAAAGCAGTGAAAAAAGGGGGCTTTTCAGATGAGCGCGTTCACTCGGGTGATGGAAGAAAAAATCATGCCTGTCGCTGGGAAAATTGCCGGGCAGCGGCATCTCAGCGCTTTGCGTGACGGAATTGTTTTGACCATGCCGCTGATTATTATCGGTTCTGTCTTTTTGATTTTAACCAGTCTGCCGATTCCCGGTTATGCTGATTTTATGACGAGCGTGTTTGGGGAACAGTGGGCGGATAAGCTCGGCTATCCTGTCAATGCTTCATTCGATATTATGGCAATGATTGCGGCTTTCGGGATCGCCTATCGGCTGGCGGAAAGCTACGGTGTTGATGCCCTGTCGGCCGGAGCGATTTCAATTGCAGCCTTCTTATTGGCAACGCCGTTCGAGGTGCCTTTTACGCCGGATGGCTCAACAGAATCAATCATGATCGGAGGCGGCATTCCCATTACATTGCTCGGCAGCAAGGGACTGTTTGTCGCCATGATCATCGCCTTGTTTTCGACTGAAGTCTATCGGTACATCATTCAAAAAAATATTGTGTTTAACATGCCTGACGGCGTGCCGCCGGCGGTAAGCAAATCATTTGTCGCGCTGATTCCCGGCTTTATTATCGTATTTCTTATATGGCTGGCGCGTCTTCTGATTGAAATGACGCCTTTTCAAAGCCTGCACAATGTCGTCGGAGACCTGCTCGGCACGCCGCTTTCCATCCTTGGAGGCAGCCTCGGCGGGAGTCTGATCGCTGAATTCGTGCAAATGCTGCTTTGGGCGTGCGGCATTCACGGCGCTTCGATCATCGGCGGTATTATGGCGCCGATTTGGTATGGCGCCATGGATGCAAACCGTCTCGCGTTTCAAGCGGGCGAGGCGCTGCCGAGTATTTTTACGACTCAGTTTTTTCAAATTTGGATCAATGTCGGCGGAAGCGGAGCAACGCTGGCGCTTGTACTCACAATGCTTGTGCGGTCCCGGAGCAAACAGATGAAGCAGCTCGGCCGATTAGGGATTGGTCCTGCGCTATTTAACATCAACGAGCCGATCATTTTCGGCATGCCGATTGTGATGAACCCGCTCCTTATCGTTCCGTTCATCATAGCCCCGCTCCTCACAATTACCGCCACTTATATCGGCATGAGTACAGGACTGGTGGCAAGGCCCGCCGGAATCGCCGTGCCATGGACCATGCCGCCGCTCATATCAGGGTACCTGGCGACAGGTGGAAAAGTATCTGGAGCGGTCATGCAGCTGGTGAACCTGCTCATTACATGTGCTATCTACTATCCGTTTTTCAGAATATGGGATCATCAAAAATGGAAGGAAGAGAGTGCGGTTGAATCCGGAGATAAAAATGTGACGTGATGTAAGCTGTAATAGATCATCAGCTGTTAAAGGGCTGATGATCTTATATCAACTATAAGTAAATGTTAGAATATGTAAAGGGGGTGCCCATGCTAGAATACATATGGTTAGATGACGAATCACCAATCTTGAAACAAATACCAGTTGAATATACATCAGCTGCTATTTTATTTTCTCCTTTTATTCAAATGCCTGAAGGGTGGGAAAAAGCTAAGAGAAAAAATGAGTATGAGCATATTTATCCAAATGATCAAGAAGTAAGGGAAAAAGGAAAAGCAGTTACATGGAAAGAGATCATGTCTTCATGCGGATTCCAAACACATGCAGAGCTGGCGCTGGCTTTGAAGACATCGATATTTGCTTTAAGGGATGAGTACGCGAGAGAGGATTTGGCTGAACTTTTACACGCGAACTTAAAAGGAAATCTCTTTTATCCCAGTGAGGACCATATTTCAAATTTTCATATTCCCGGTTTGGTAAAAGTGCTTCGTTACAACGGGTCCAATCGGTTTTATTACTCAGAACCAATTGTGGAAAACAGCGGCTTTCTCGACACAACTGAGGCTAACTTGCGGACGGTTCTTGATGAAGCCGCCGCAGAGCTCATTTTGACTGATGAGAAAATGGATTTTGTGTTTATGAGTGTATACGACTCATTCATGAATGTTTTTCTTGCGAAAGATGAAAAGATTCATGACATGGTTCAGCGTATGGGCTGGGAGGCCATGTTTTGCGATGAAACCACGTATATGAATTGGTATAGATAAGAAAAGAACGTACCTCTAAACAGAGGTGCGTTCTTTTTTCTTACCGCTGAAAGAACTCTATCCACTCGCCGTCAGGACCTTCGATATAAAAATACCGATACCCGTTTGGAAGTGTTGTGATCTCTTCGTCGATAAATTTCGCATTCATTCTTTCCGCTTTTGTATATTCGGCCGCGATGTCATCAGTCAGCAGGGCAATGTGATGCACTTTACCTTCGGCGGGAAGCTCGCTGCTGTAGCCTTGAATCAGTTCGATTTCTGTTTCCGGACCATCTTCAAAGCCAAGAAAAGCAAGCTCGATAATACCGTTCGTATGAGTGATGCGGTCCTTCAATTTCATGCCGAGAACCTCTTCATAAAATGAAATGGACGCGTTAATATCCCTTACCATAATGCCTGTATGGTCAATTCGTTTTGCCATGCTGTTCCTCCTAGAAACTCTTTTTGTCTATCGTAGAAAAACCTTTCCTTTCTGTCAATGAAGACATCTTGGCGTTTTGTGGTACGATAAGAAAAAGCAAACAGAAAGAGGACGAACATATATGAAGCTACTCACCCTAAAGCAAGCACATGCTGCAAAAATCAAAAAAGGCTATCCGCTCATCGAAAAGGAAGCTCTCACCGGCAGTGCGGGGCACGTCAAAGAAGGCGACCTCGTTGATGTCATGTCTGAAAGCGGCGAGTTTCTCGCAAGGGGCTATTACGGCCTGCAAAACAAAGGGGTCGGCTGGACGCTCACACGCAATAAAAATGAACATATCGACCAAACATTCTTCCTCAGCAAATTAACAAAAGCGGTACAAGCGCGTGCAAGTCTTTTCGCGGCGCCTGATACAACGGCTTTCCGTCTCTTCAATGGTGAGGGCGACGGCATCGGCGGCGTCACTGTTGATTATTATGACGGATACCTGCTGCTCCAATGGTACAGCAAAGGCATTTACACCTTTAAAGAAACGCTCATTGCCGCTCTGGATGAACTGGATATTGAATATAAAGCGATTTACGAAAAGAAACGCTTCGATACGGCTGGACAGTATGTCGAGGATGATGACTTCGTGAAGGGAGAAAGAGGCGAGTTCCCGATCATCATTCAAGAAAACGGGATACAATACGCGGTTGATTTAAACGAAGGCGCCATGACAGGCATCTTTTTAGATCAAAGACATGTGCGCAAAGCGATCAGAGACCGCTATGCCAATGGAAAAAACGTCTTAAACACGTTTTCTTATACAGGTGCGTTCTCAGTGGCGGCAGCGCTTGGCGGAGCGGAGAAAACAACAAGCGTGGACGTGGCAAATCGAAGTCTGGCCAAAACGATCGAGCAATTCAGCGTGAACAAGCTGGATTACGAGGCGCACGATATTAAAGTGATGGATGTTTTTAAATACTTCTCATATGCGGCGAAAAAGGATCTGCGCTTTGATCTGATTGTTCTCGACCCGCCATCCTTTGCCCGCACAAAAAAACGCACCTTCAGCGCGGCCAAGGATTATAAAAATCTGCTGAAGGAAACGATCGCCATTACAGCCGACAAGGGCATCATTGTCGCCTCTACAAACAGCAGCGCCTTCGGAATGAAGAAATTCAAAGGCTTTATCGATACCGCGTTCAAAGAAACAAATGAACGCTATACGATTATAGAGGAATTTACATTGCCGGAGGACTTTAAAACGATGTCAGCATATCCGGAAGGCAATTACTTAAAAGTTGTCTTTCTGCAGAAAAAATAAAAGAAAAAAGCTGCCCGGTTCAGGGCAGCTTTTTATGTAGAAATGATTTGCTGGACGCGTCCGATACGGCCATCTTCCAGACGGACTTTAATGCCGTGCGGGTGATAGCTTGATTTCGTCAAAATATCCTTCACTGTGCCTCGCGTCAGTTTTCCTGTTTTTTGATCCGCTTTCAAGACAATATCAACCTGTAATCCTTTAGAAATGCTGCTCCGCTCTTGCCCGTTCATAGCACACTTCCTTTCTTTTTATTCATTATAGTCGTTATGGTTTAAAAGTAACAGCCGGCTGATGAAGCGAATGCTTATTTTTTTCTGCTTTTATTAAATATAATGTCAGCCCTGCGCCTGCTATGCTAAGAATGGCGAAGAGCAGATAGACTGCGAAAATGGAAACGTAGTCAAAAATGTATCCGCCAACAAACGTACAGAACCAGTTGCCGAATCCGTTGCCGATGGCGGCGTACATGGTTAGCGCTGTCGCCTCCACGTGGCTCGGGGTAATCTTTTTGACGTATTGCAGCGCCGCCGGAATAAATAAACCAATAGAAACGCCTTGGAGACATACCGTCGCATAAATGATCCATAACGAAGGCTCTGTGAAGTAAAGCGTCCATCTGAATAATGAAACCCCGCCGGACAGTATGATGACATTGAGCAATCCCATTTTATCTATGAATTTCTGCGCAAACCTCATAAACGGAATTTCTGAGATCACTCCGATAAAAAATAAAAGGCCAATGGCGGAAAGAGACGCGCCGCTTTTGTCGAGAAACAGACTGAAGTATGTATTGTTCGCTAAATTTGGTGCAAATGTCGTAAAGGTGATGATCATAAAGATGAGGAAAGGTTTGTTGCTGACCAGCTCCCGGAACCCTTTGCGGATATTGATCTTTGTTTTTGTTTTCTGCTGGCCCGGCATCTGTGAGGCCAATATGGCTGCCATGCACAGAAAGGCACAGCCAAAGATAAAGATGACGTGAATGGGGTACAGCTGATTCGTCACCTGTCCCATGACAAACACCGCAATGCCGAAGCCGAGAGAACCAAATAGGCGGATTCCGCCGTAGTTTCCGTTTGTTTGTTGTGTGTAGCGTAAAGAAATGCTGTCTGACAATGGAATGATTGTGCTCTGAAAGGCTGCAAAACAGGCCGCAATCAGAATAAATAGGGGAAAGCCGTCAAATGCGATGTAGCCGAGCCCGATGACACCTGTTACTGATGTACAAACCGCAAGCAGGCTTTTTGTTTTTTGCGTATAATCACTCAGCATACCCCAAAACGGCTGGAAAAAGATCATCACAATCGGGCCGAGTGACATAATCAAGCCGACTTGTGAGCCGCTTAAATGCTGTTCCTTTGTTAAATACATGCTGAGCAGCGGAATGATACTGCCTGTGCCCAGGAAAGCAAACAAATAAAATCCTTTTAATGCTGCGTAGTGCCGTTTCACCTGCAAGTTATGCATGGGGGTGCCTCCTTTGGTATCCACAAATTACATTATATTGTAATTTTGCAGCTTTTCAATGGAAGGAGACACAAAAAAACTGCCCTTGCCAGGACAGTTTTTTCTTCCTACATAAATGAAAGTAAAAACGGCGCCGCGCAAAGCGTCATAATCGCCGCAAGGATCATTGACACGCTGGAAATCGTGCCGGACACTGAGCTAAGCTCAAATGCTTTAGATGTGCCCGCTCCATGTGCGCTTGTGCCGAGCAGCACGCCCCGCGCAATTTCGTTATCAATGCGGAAATAGCGGATGACCATCGGGCCGATGACGGTGCCGAACAATGCAGTCAAAATGACAAATATGGCTGTGACCGCAGGCATTCCGCCGATCATTTCAGATACGTTCATGGCGATCGGCGTTGTCACTGATCTTGGAACGAGGCTGTCAATCAAGCCAGTTCCGAGGTGAAGCCATTTCGCAATAAGAGCTGTAGAAATAATCGCGATGCATGAGCCGAGGGCGACGTTTAAAATAATTTCCACTGCGTATTTCTTTAAAACAGGGAAATATTTATAAAGCGGGATCGCAAATGCCACGGTAGCCGGCTGAAGCATATCGGTCAGCACTTCACCGCCGAGATTATATGTCTCGTACGGGACATTCACCAGCAGCAGCAGACCGACTAACACAGCGGGCGTCACCAATAGCGGCGACGTATAGACTCGCGGAAAACGAGAATATACTTTTTTTGCTCCTAAATACACCAAAACCGTTAATAACAAACTTACAATTCCGATGAACACGTATGTTTTTTCTCCTTTCTTTTTGCAATGATTTGTGTAAGCGTTCCTGTGGACACCATCACGACAAACGTGCTGATGATGACAACAAGCAAAATGCTGACACCGAATTTTGACATAATGTCTCCGTATTCAATCACTCCGACGGCAGACGGGATAAAAAATAAAAGCAGCTCCCCAAGAAGCCACGCCGCGCCAAGCTCTATCCATTCAAGCTTGATGATGTTAAAGTGTAATAATGTGAAAAGAATCACAATCCCAATTATACTGCCGGGAATATTTATATGAAGAAGGGCTGTCACCCAATTGATCAGCCGAGCGAATATAAATAACAGAGCGATTTGAATAACGGTAAGCAACAGTTTTTTCATTTTGATGCCTCCCTTATATTCATATTGTACATGAGGTTACGCTATAGGTAAAATATATATTAAGCATAATAAGTATTCCTTTTGTCTATAGAAGAGGTGAAGTACATGGATATCCGCCATTTAACATACTTTCTGGAGGTCGCCCGTCTGAAAAGTTTTACGAAGGCGTCCCAATCACTTTATGTTTCCCAGCCGACGATATCGAAAATGATCAAAAATTTAGAAGCAGAGCTTGGGATCGAGCTTTTTTACCGAAACGGCAGACAGGTGGAGCTGACGGACGCCGGCCATAGCATGTATGTGCAGGCGCAGGAAATCATTAAATCATTTCAAAACCTGACATCCGAGTTAAATGATATTATGGAGGTCAAGAAGGGGCATGTGCGAATCGGACTGCCGCCGATGATCGGCTCAGGTTTTTTCCCGAGAGTGCTCGGCGATTTTCGGGAAAATTATCCGAATGTGACCTTTCAGCTTGTTGAGGACGGCTCTATCAAAGTCCAAGAAGGCGTTGGGGACGGTTCTCTTGACATCGGTGTTGTTGTTCTCCCCGCAAACGAAGACATTTTTCATTCATTTACGATCGTAAAAGAAACATTAATGCTTGTCGTACACCCTTCCCACCGGCTGGCGGGTGAGAAAGAGAGCCGATTACAGGATTTGAAGGAAGAGCCTTTTATTTTCTTCAGGGAGGATTTTGTTCTCCACAATCGAATTATGATGGAATGTATCAAGGCCGGATTCCGACCCCATATCATTTACGAAACCTCACAATGGGATTTTATCAGTGAGATGGTGTCAGCCAACCTGGGGATCGGACTTTTGCCGGAACGCATATGCCGCGGCCTTGACCCGGAAAAGGTCAAAGTCATCCCGCTTGTCGATCCGGTCATCCCTTGGCATCTTGCGATTATATGGAGAAAGGACCGCTATTTGTCCTTTGCGGCAAGAGCTTGGCTTGAACATACGAAATCGTATTTATGGGATTCGAAAAAAAGAGAGAGTAAAGGATGATGCTAATATGGATGCACAATCAGCAGCAAAACGTCTAACAGCCGTCCGGAAGCATAGCCCTCTGGTGCACAGTATAACAAACAATGTTGTGACAAATTTTACAGCGAACGGCCTGCTCGCCCTCGGTGCATCACCCGTAATGGCTTATGCGAAGGAAGAGGTCGCCGACATGGCGAAAATCGCGGGTGCGCTCGTTTTAAATATCGGAACGCTAAGCAAGGAAACCGTCGAAGCTATGATCATTGCGGGTAAATCAGCGAATGAACATGGCGTACCCGTCATTCTTGATCCCGTGGGGGCTGGAGCGACACCGTTCCGCACTGAATCGGCACGTGAGATGATTCGTGAGGTGCGCCTCTCTGCAATCAGGGGAAATGCCGCGGAAATTGCACATACCGTCGGTGTTTCGGATTGGATGATCAAAGGAGTCGATGCCGGTGAAGGCGGAGGCGACATCATCCGTCTGGCTCAACAGGCGGCGCAAAAACTGAACACGGTCATTGCGATTACTGGGGAAGTCGACGTAATTGCCGACGCATCTAACGTATACACTCTTCATAACGGCCACAAACTGCTGACGAAGGTGACAGGCGCCGGATGTCTTCTGACTTCAGTTGTCGGTGCGTTTTGTGCAGTGGAAAAAAATCCGTTATACGCTGCCATCGCTGCGATTTCCTCATATGGTGTTGCGGCACAGCTTGCCGCGCAGCAGACAGCTGACAAAGGTCCGGGGAGTTTTCAGATTGAATTGCTGAACAAGCTGTCTTCTGTCTCTGAACAGGATGTATTAGAGTTAGCGACAATAGAAAGGGTGACAGTCTCATGACACGTATTTCTCGGGAAAGGATGAAAAAGCTATTATCTGTTTACTTCATTATGGGTTCAAACAATACGAAAGCTGATCCTGTGACAGTCGTGCAAAACGCATTAAAAGGCGGTACCACTCTGTACCAGTTTCGTGAAAAGGGCGAAGGCGCATTGACAGGAGAGGAGCGGATTGCCTTCGGCGCAAAGGTTCAGGCGGCATGCCGTGAAGCCGGAGTCCCTTTTATTGTCAATGATGATGTGGAGCTGGCACTGAAGCTGAAGGCAGACGGTGTGCACATCGGCCAAGAGGATGCGAAAGCAAAAGAAGTACGTGACGCCATTGGCGATATGATCCTTGGCGTGTCCGCCCATACGATGTCTGAGGTGAAGCAAGCCGAGGAGGATGGAGCAGATTATGTCGGTCTTGGTCCGATCTATCCGACGGAAACAAAAAAGGATACAAGAGCTGTGCAGGGTGTGTCTCTGATTGAAGCGGTGAGACGTCAAGGCATCAGCATCCCAATTGTCGGCATCGGCGGCATCACAATAGAAAATGCCGCTCCCGTCATCGAAGCGGGGGCTGATGGTGTCAGTATGATCAGCGCTATCAGTCTGACGGAAGATCCGGAAGAAGCCGCACGCAAATTTTACGATGTTATTCACACATATAAGACCGGCAGATAACCCGACTTGCCTTCAAAAGGCTGTCCTGTAAAGGGCAGCCTTTTTGCTGTTCCGCCAAGGTTTTCAGACCTTCAAATTTTCATTGACAAAGATCGGGAACTGGCTATGATTATGATATACAATGATAATCATTTTCAATTACAGGAGGAACATGATGGCTCGGGGGCTGACACTTATATTACTCAGCTTGTTGATGTTTTTCGGTTCGGCGGTGCATGCGGAAAATGATCCGATTGCTTCCCTGCTTGAATTAAACAAGCAAATGATCAAATCTGTACAAGACGGAGATATAGATTCCGCACAGCAAACATTTGAGACCTTCAAATCGGCGTGGAAAAAGGAAGAACCATCTATTAAGAAGGAAAACCTTTCATCCCACAGCAAAATGGACTCGAATATCGCTATGATTTCTCTTTCTTTCATTAATCAAGACGCGAACAAACTCGAAACACAGCTTGAAGAGCTTTCTTCTCACTTAGAAACCTACCAGCAGGCTGTCGTACTGAAGAAGGCATTCTCTGGTCAATCAAGGGCGTCCTTAACAGCCTATATTCAAAGCTTAAAAGACACAAAACAATTGATAGAAAAAAAACAGATGGGTGAAGCGTCAGCCGCTATCGACAACTTAATCACATCTTGGCTGGCCGTAGAAGGAGACGTCGTATCCCAATCCAAAGAAGCGTATACCACATCGGAGGAAAATCTGGCACTCATGAAGGCTGAAATCGACAGCCATCCCGATCAGGTAATAAAGCAAATTGACGAAATGATTCAATTGCTTGAGCCGATTGCTTCGAGCAGCTACAGCTGGTGGGACGCGGCATTGATCCCAATTCGAGAAGGGATGGAGGCGCTGCTTGTCATCGGGGCGCTTTTGACCATGACAAAAAAAGCCCGTGTCACCCGTTCTTCTGCATGGATCTGGGGAGGCGCGTCAGCCGGCATGTTCGTTTCCTTAGCAGCCGGAATCGGCGTCACCCTCCTGTTCTCCTCGAATGTATTCGGAGAAAACAATTTCTTGCTAGGCGGAATCACCGGCTTGCTGTCCGCTGTCATGCTTTTGTATGTCGGGGTGTGGCTGCATAGAAACGCCTCGATGGACAAGTGGAGAGAAAAAATCAATATCCAGAAATCACAGGCACTGAAAAAACGAAGCCTGCTGTCCTTTGCGCTCATTGCATTTCTGGCAGTCGTGAGGGAAGGGCTCGAAACAGTCATCTTTTTCATCGGCCTTGTTGGAAAGCTCTCTCTCACTGAGCTGATCGGCGGGACAGCCGCGGGGCTTGTCGTTCTCGTCATCGTCGGTGTTCTTATGATGAAGCTCGGAATGCGCATTCCATTGAAGCCGTTTTTTCTGCTGTCAATGGCGGTTGTCCTGTATATGTGCGTGAAATTTCTCGGAACAGGCGTCCACAGCCTGCAGCTCGCGGGGATTCTTCCGTCTGACGCAGAAAGCTGGCTGCCGTCTGTGTCCGTTCTCGGAATTTATCCGTCCGTGTACAGTACGATTCCGCAATTGCTGATTTTGCTATTTTTACTGATTGCGCTTATCTCAGAAGCGGCAAAACATTATACAAACGGAAAGGAACTGACAAAATGAATATCACAAAGATTGCTGTAACAGCCGGATGCATCCTTGCACTGTGTGCGGGATGCGGAGCCAATGACACTTCGTCAACTAAAGAAAAAGCGTCATCTGATAAAAGCGGAGTAAGCAAAGAGATCGCAGCTTCCGTTGATAAAATGGAGAACATGATTTCCGAGCTGAATGAATCAGCAGAAAAAGCCGATCAAAAAGAGATTCAAAAGAAGGGGAAAGAATTAAACAGCTACTGGCTTTCTTTTGAAAATGATATTCGCAGCGACTATCCGTTCGAATACACAGAAATCGAAAAGCACCTTCAGCCTATCTATACAGAGGCGCAAAAAGCCAAACCGGATACAGACAAAATTAAGACAGAATCCGAGTCACTGAAAGCGTCCTTAGAAGAGCTGACAGAAGCGAAGAAGAGCAGCAAAAAGGCAAGCGATCAGCTGGCAAAAGCGGCAGATGAATATAAAGATTACGTCAAAGAGCAGAGCGATCAGCTTGTGAAGGCGACTGAAGCATTTACAGCTGCCGTGAAGGCCGGCGATATTGAAAAATCAAAGACGTTATATGCGAAAGCGCGCGTCTATTACGAGAGAATTGAACCGATTGCGGAAAGCCTTGGAGATCTTGATCCGAAAATTGATGCCCGTGAAAACGATGTAGAAGAAGGGGACAAATGGACAGGGTTCCACAAGCTTGAGAAAGCCATTTGGAAGGATAAACATATTTCCGGGGAAAAGGCAACGGCTGACCAGCTTGTCAAGGATGTGAAAGAGCTTGACGGTTCGATTGAATCATTGACATTAACGCCTGAACAAATTGTGGCTGGCGCGATGGAGCTTCTGAACGAAGCAGGTATTTCTAAAATTACGGGTGAAGAGGAGCGCTACTCACGAATCGATTTAGTCGATCTTATGGCAAATGTTGAAGGCTCCGAGGCTGTGTATCAAACTGTGAAAAGCGCGCTCGTAAAAGACCACTCTGATCTGACGGAAAAGCTGGATACCGAATTCAGCGAATTTGAAGTTTTAATGGCAAAATACAAAACGAATGATCAAGCCTATACGTCTTATGATAAATTAAGTGAAGATCAAATCAGAGAGCTGAGCACAAAGCTGACGACTCTTTCTGAAACCATGTCGAAGATTGCGAATGTGCTATAAAAGGAGTTTTGTAACAGCATGAGCGATGAACAAAAAAAGCCAGAACAAATTCACAGACGGGACATTTTAAAATGGGGAGCGATGGCTGGGGCGGCCGTGGCGATTGGCGCCAGCGGCCTCGGCGGTCTCGCTCCGCTTGTTCAGACCGCGGCTAAGTCATCGAAGAAGGACGAAAAAGAGGATGACCAGGTTGTTCCATTTTACGGAAAGCATCAGGCCGGAATCACCACTGCCCATCAGACGTACGTGTATTTTGCCGCGCTTGATGTGACGGCGAAGGAGAAAAGCGATATCATCACGTTATTCAGAAACTGGACCAGCCTGACACACATGCTGACGTCAGGCAAAAAAATGTCGAGCGAACAGAAAAATCAATACCTGCCGCCGCAGGATACAGGTGAATCGGCTGATTTACCGCCTTCCAACTTAACGGTTACATTTGGCTTCGGGCCTGACTTTTTCGAAAAAGATGGGAAGGATCGTTTCGGACTGAAAAGCAAGAAACCGAAACACCTTGCTGCCCTTCCGGCTATGCCGAATGACAATCTCGATGCGAAGCAGGGAGGCGGAGACATCTGCATCCAAGTATGCGCAGATGATGAACAGGTGGCGTTTCACGCGCTGCGAAACCTATTGAATCAAGCGGTGGGCACCTGTGAAGTCCGCCTGATAAACAAAGGCTTTTTAAGCGGAGGCAAAAAAGGAGAAACGCCGCGCAATCTATTTGGGTTTAAAGATGGAACAGGAAACCAAAGCACCAAGGATGACACCTTGATGAATTCGATCGTGTGGATTCAGTCCGGCGAGCCTGACTGGATGACCGGCGGAACTTATATGGCTTTTCGGAAAATCAAAATGTTCCTTGAAATTTGGGACCGCTCTTCCCTGAAAGATCAAGAGGATACTTTCGGCCGCAGAAAAAGCTCAGGGGCACCTTTTGGCCAAAAAAAAGAAACAGACCCTGTCAAGCTGAATCAAATCCCGTCAAATTCGCACGTCAGTCTTGCGAAATCTACGGGGAAACAGATTTTGCGAAGAGCCTTTTCTTATACAGAAGGCATTGACTCAAAAACCGGCTATATGGATGCAGGTCTCCTGTTTATCAGCTTTCAAAAAAATCCCGACAATCAGTTCATCCCCATGCTGAAGGCACTTTCGGCAAAGGATGCGTTAAATGAATATACGCAAACGATTGGTTCTGCTTTATATGCAATCCCCGGCGGGTGCAAAAAAGGAGAATATATTGCTCAGCGGTTGCTTGAATCGTAAAGAGAAGCCATGCAGGCTTCTTTTTAAAAAAAACAGTTGTAACTTTTATTGTTACAGTTTAAAATCAACCTATACGAAAGGAGACAATCATGACCGTACAGATTAAAGTTTATTCAGATTACGTGTGCCCATTTTGTTTCATTGGAAAAGCCGCTTTTGAAGAGGCGATAAAAGGAAAGGATGTTGAAGTCGAGTGGATGCCGTTTGAATTGCGTCCAAGTCCTTCACCGCAGCTTGATCCTGTAAACGACCCTTCCAAGAAGTATATGTGGCAAACCTCGATCAGACCGATGGCGGAGAAATTGGGAGTCGATATCAAATTTCCAAACGTCTCGCCTCACCCATATACAGACTTGGCTTTTGAAGGCTTTCACTTTGCCAAAGAATACAACAAAGGACATGAGTACAATACCCGTGTATTTGCAGCATTTTTCCAAGAGGGCCAAAACATCGGGGAGATTGATATCTTGACGAAGCTGGCGGAGGAAGTTGGCTTAGACGGAGCATTATTCAAAGCTGCGCTGGAAGCAAGAACATATCAGGACGTGCAGCGGCAAGCTCTGAAGCACGCCTATGAAGAAGCTGACATTACAGCCGTACCAACCTTTGTCATCGGCGACACCGTGATTCCGGGAGCAGCCGGCAAGGAAGTATTTGAAAACGCGATTTCTCAGGAACAACAGAAAACGTAACCTAAGAAAGCTCTCTAAACAAAAATCTGTTTAGAGAGCTTTTTTTAATCCTGATCCATATGAATTCCCGTATGCGCCTTCACCTGAATTTCCGCAAATGTATCTTCACTAGCCGTTTTATCAGAAGACAGAAGCGTTCCAAGCCACGCACCGAGGAAACCGAGCGGAATCGAAATGATGCCCGGATTAGACAGCGGGATGAGCGGCTCGCCTACAAAAATAGCACCTCCGGCCGGGTCCCACACACTCGGGCTCATCGACACGAGGACAAGAGCACTGATCAGCCCAGTCAGGCTGCCCCATAATGCGCCTGAGGCATTGAATCTTTTCCAAAACACAGTAAACACAATCAGCGGAAGGTTTGCGCTGGCGGCAACGGCAAATGCCAATGCGACAAGAAAGGCGACATTTAAGGATTGAGCAAAAATCGCAAGAATGATAGACAGCACTGACACGGCGACAGATGCCCATCTAGCCGCTTTCATCTGTTCTTTCTCAGTTGCTTCTCCTTTTCTGATAATCTGGCTGTAGATATCATGGGCAAACGCAGAAGCGGCAGACAGCACCAAGCCTGTCACCACTGCCAAAATCGTGGCAAAGGCGATGGCTGATACAAACGCGAACAGGAAATCTCCCCCGAGTGCTTTTGCCAGAAGGGGCGCCGCCATGTTTCCTGCTGGATCGGCCGCTGTAATCGCGTCAAAACCGACAAACGCGGCCGCGCCAAATCCGAGAAATACCGTCATAATGTAAAACACACCGATGATCCATGTTGCTGAAACGACTGATGCCCGGGCAGTTTTGGCATCCTTAACTGTATAAAAGCGAATTAAGATATGCGGAAGGCCGGCGGTCCCCAGCACAAGTGCCAAATTCAGCGACAGGGTTTCAAGCGGGACCTTGTATTTGTTCCCTGGATTTAAAAAATCAGCGCCAAGCGGGGTAGCGGTTTTCATTTGCTCAAACATTGTATTAAGGTTAAAACCAAATTTAGAAAAAACGATGATGGAGATGACGAGGGTGCCGGCCATCAGCAAAACGGCTTTGATAATCTGAACCCAGCTCGTCGCGATCATTCCGCCGAACACGACATAAATGGTCATGAGCACTCCGACAATCAGAACGGCCGCGGTATAATCGAGCCCAAGCAGCAGTTTAATCAGCGCCCCTGCCCCCACGAGCTGAGCGATCATATAAAAGGTAGAGATGGCGATGGTATTGAGAGCGGCGACACCGCGGATCTTCTTTTCTTTAAAACGCGCCGCAATCATGTCCGCCATCGTATACTTTCCGAGATTCCGAAGCGGCTCCGCCACGATATAGAGGACAACGAGATAAGCGACAAGAAAACCGATGCTGTAAAAAAATCCGTCGAACCCATATAACGCAATCATTCCGGCAATGCCGAGGAACGACGCGGCAGACATGTAGTCGCCGGCAATTGCCAGTCCATTCTGAACACCGGTGAGCCCGCCGCCGGCCGTATAAAACTCACTCGTCGTTTTCGTTTGTTTCGCTGCAAAATACGTAATCACAAGCGTCAGTCCGACAATCGCTACAAATAACAGAAACGCTGTCAGGTTCATGTCTGTTCACCCTTCAGCTCTTCTTTTAAAGCGTTTACAAATTGGTCGTAACGAGCTGCCTTTCGGGAATACACCGTACAGAGTGTCCACGTCATAGCGAATTGAGCGATAGCAAACAGCCAAGCCCATGAAACAGCACCAACTGCCGGAGTATTCAAAAAGGTGAAATAAGACGTTAAAACAGGGAGTGAAAAATAAAAGACAAAAAAGAAAATCGCAGTTGGAACAATAAAGGCCCGTTTCTGCTTCAAAAAGGCTTGAAAAGATGGAGACCCAGCAATCTTTTGGTAATCAGCTTGCGATCTGTACATGGCTTTCCTCCTTTTATTCTGCTGAAAAATAAGCATAAAGGTACACCAATAGGTATGTACAGAAAGTCTGATTTATTCTTCAGGATCATAAAGTGGACGAAAAAAGCAGGAAACGTGAAGATAAGAACGCGGGGGTATAAAACGGGCGAAGGTTTTCCAGCTGCTGTATATTAACAAGTTTGCTTTCAAAACCTCACCAAATGCAGCCTTGCAAAGCTGCTCTTTTTCTAAAGTCCGGTTTCATGTTCGCATCACCTCTTTATGACAATGCATGTGCCAAGAGGTGACCGCATCACCAGCTGTCTGTCATATTTTAGGCTGAAACACCGTTTGTCCTCAAAATCGGCGCAGTATATAAGCTATCGAATAGAGGAAATGGTGAAAACTCAGATCAGATGATAGAAAAGCCAGAGGTAAAAGATCCGCCTGTCCGGATTAGTCTTGGCGGACGGTTTTTTTGTGATTGGTTTTCCTCATCGCTGTTTCAGATTCTAAAAACTGCCTCACATCATGAATGCCTAACCCAATGGATCTAGCTTCTTGAATCAACAAATGCCAATCTTTGTCCAAATCTTTTTTAACTTGAGTTTTCATAGTAACCTCCAATTGTATAAAATGTTTTCCTGCAACATCCTGGCAATAAAAGGCAAGCCGGTGCGATGATGAGGCGAGTACAACAAATTTCACACATAGTTGCTCGGTGTTCACAAACTGAAGGAAAAATCACCTACCTATTCCCTAAAAAAATGACTAATATAACCAATGGACCTTATTTATAATAATAAACAATTAAATACTGACTGGATAGTATGTAAATGAAAATAAATCCTATTGCCTATTAAATATGACCCCTTAACAACCGAATAGCATACCTCTGGAAAGAAATAAATACCGCAAAAGATTGATCCGGTGTAAGATAAGGGTAATCATACCGGCTGGAGAAAAATATGAAAAAAAACAAATTTCAAATTAAAAGAGAGCAAACATTTGAAAAATTTATAGAGGCTGGCTTGAATCTATTGATTGACCGAGCGTATGACCCTGTGTCTGTAGAAGAAATCAGCAGAGCTGCCGGGTACAGTAAAGGCGCATTTTATGTTCATTTTGACAACATGGAAGACTTCCTGCAGCATATCTTCGAAAATCATCAAATGAAAAAACAGATTATCATCGGCTACCTGGATGAAATCGAGCGGACATCTGCGAAACCGCTGACGCTGCATGAGGCTGCAAAACATGCCGCAGAGCTGCTGTTTTCTTACTACAAAAATAAACCATCATGGGACATCACCTCGTTTGCAATGAATATGCCGACCTTTAAAGCTGTCCAAAAATGCAAGGCTTATGTAGGGCTATACGAATTGTGGGTGGAAGAAAATACGTCATATATTCATTGGCTGAAGGAGAGAAAGCTGGTTGACGACAGTATTGATCCTGTATATACGGCTAAAATAATATGTGCGGTGCTTGACGGAATCATCAAACAATCGCGTGTATTGGGCCATCCGGCCACATTCCGCAGCTTTTTTGACGCGCTTTCCGTTTTTGTTACTTTTAACCGCGAATACGCAAAGCTAAGAAATTTGAAAAGTTTTTCAGAAAGCGAGGAACATCAGTGAAGTATAGAGAAATGATTATGTATATCATTATGGGGGTTTTCACGACAATCGTGAATATCGCCAGCTTTTATATATTGGTAGAGATCATGAATGTGGATTATAAAGCTGCTACAGTAGCCGCTTGGATTTTGTCTGTTCTGTTTGCTTACATCACAAATAAAGTATATGTGTTTCAGCAGAAGACAGATGACCTGCAAAGCCTGCTGAAAGAGCTCACTGCCTTTTTCAGCGTTCGGGTGCTGTCTCTCGGCATAGACCTTGGCATGATGATCATCCTTGTCGGACAGTTCCATACAAATGAAACGCTGGCCAAAATACTCGACAATGCGGTGATTGTTGTCGTCAACTATGTCGCAAGCAAATGGCTCGTCTTTAAAAAGACAAAAGAAGAAGGGGTATGACAAGGGCGGCAGCATATGATCTTCCGTTTTCGTTACAGAAAGACCGGGAAACAAAAAATAAAAACCATGAAAGGTGATGCACATGCGGGAAGAATTGAAGGGGATATTTGCAAGTGTATTCGGAGAGAAAGAGGGATTACGGTTTTTTTTCGCACCGGGAAGAGTGAATCTGATTGGAGAACATACGGATTATAACGGCGGGCACGTGTTTCCGTGCGCGCTGACCATGGGTACATATGCTGCTGTTGCAGAAAGAAAAGACGGGCTGGTCAGATTGTATTCGGACAACTTTCAGGAAGCCGGCATAAAGGAATGCAATCTTGACGGCATCCGTTATCAAAAAGAAGATGACTGGGCCAATTATCCGAAAGGCGTCATATATGAATTTCAGCAAAGGGGTTATTCGATTCCGCATGGCTTTGACATCGTGTTTTCAGGGAATATTCCAAACGGGGCAGGGCTTTCATCTTCCGCTTCCATTGAGCTGCTGATGGCGGTCGTGCTCCAAAGCTATTTTCATCCTCAACTCGATGCGCTGGAGCTTGTCAAAATGGCGCAGCATGCGGAAAACACATTTATCGGTGTCAATTGCGGAATTATGGATCAATTCGCAATCGGAATGGGGAAAGAACATCATGCGATGCTTCTGAACTGCGATACGCTGGACTATGAATATAGCAAACTCGATGTCTCCGGGCTTGCGCTGGTTATTGCGAACACGAACAAAAAAAGGACATTGGCGGACTCAAGCTATAATGCGAGACGCCAAGAGTGCAGTGACGCGTTGCTGGATCTGCAAAAGGAGCTCGACATTACATCACTTGGCGACATCAAGCCTTCTGACTTCGACGCCCACTCTGGCCTGATCCAAAATGAAACGAACAGACGCCGCGCAAAGCACGCCGTATATGAAAACCACCGCGCCATCAAGACCGCCGACATGTTTAAAGAAAACAATATTCAGGAAATCGGGCGGTTAATGAAGGAATCCCACCTTTCATTGAAGGATGATTACGAGGTGACATGCCCGGAACTCGATGAGCTCGTATTTGCAGCGTGGGAGCAAGAAGGAGTGATCGGCTCAAGAATGACGGGAGCGGGTTTCGGCGGCTGCACGATCAGTATTGTAAAGGATGATTTTGTTGATGACTTTATCCAAAAGGTTGGAGACAAATATCAAGAAAAAACAGGACTCAAAGCGGATTTTTATGTCGCTGATATTGGTGAAGGAGCGAGAGAACTAAAGGGGGAGTGACACATGAGCATTTTTGAACATCTGGAACAGCTGATCGAGTATGGGCTGGAACGAAAACTGATATCGATTTGGGATCAGGAATACACGAGAAACCGACTTTATGAAGCGCTGGACATCAAACATCCCCAGCCGGTCTCAAGCACACTCATTAAGCAGAGCAAGCGTCTTCCTGACTTGCTTTCTCCCATTTACAAGTGGGCGGCAGAAACCGGCCGTATAGAAGCAAATACAGACACCTATCGAGATTTGCTCAGTGCAAAGCTGATGGGCTGTTTTGTCCCGCCTCCGTCTGAGGTCATCCGCAAGTTTGAAGAGACAAAGGCGTTATACGGACCGAAACAGGCGACAAAAGAGTTTTATCAGTATGCAGAGGATGTCTATTATATCAGGTCTGACAGAATCGCCAAAAACGTTCATTGGACGGTGCCGACCGAATATGGCGAGCTGGAAATGACAATTAACCTGTCAAAGCCTGAAAAGGACCCGAAGGCGATTGCGGCTGCCAAAGAACAGACGCAGACGGATTATCCGCCGTGTGTGCTTTGTAAGGAAAATGTCGGCTTTGAGGGAAGTGTGAACCATCCAGCCCGGCAGAATCACAGAATTATTCCTGTTATTCTCAGAGACGAGCAATGGTATTTGCAGTTCTCGCCATACGTGTATTATCCGGAGCATTGCATCGTTTTAAAGGGTGAGCATGAACCGATGGAGATCAGCAAAAAGACGTTTGAAAGACTGCTCTCATTCCTCGGGCAATATCCGCATTATTTTATCGGATCAAACGCAGACCTGCCGATTGTCGGAGGCAGCATTCTAAGCCACGACCATTTTCAAGGCGGGGCGCACGATTTTCCAATGGCGCGTGCCGAAATGACGGACAGATATGAATTGACCAGTTATCCCGGCTTGTCACTGGGCTTAGTGAAATGGCCGATGTCTGTGCTCAGGCTTCAGGGAGACGATCCGCATATTGTCGCTGACGCAGCGGACCATATATTCCGTGCATGGCAGCAATATTCAGATGAAAAAGCCGGCATAGCCGCCTTCACAGGTGATACGCCACATAATACGGTCACACCGATTGCAAGACGCAGGGGAGGCTCATATGAACTCGACATCGTGCTGAGAAACAATCGGACGGATGAGGAGCATCCATTAGGAATCTTCCATCCTCATCAGGAGGTTCATCATATTAAAAAAGAAAATATCGGCCTGATTGAGGTTATGGGCTTAGCGATTTTGCCGGGCCGTTTACAGGAAGAAATGAAAGCAACGGCAGCGTCCCTGTGCTCTGCTGATCCGAAAACAGCATTAGAAGAAAATGAGCTGACGGCTAAACATAAGGATTGGGCTCTTCGTCTGATGGAAAGAAGAACCATAACAAAAGGGAATGCGGAACAGGTTATAAAAGAAGAGCTTGGCCATGTATTCGCACGCATTCTTGAACATGCCGGCGTATTTAAACAGACACCCGAAGGAAAACAGGCCTTCAAAAGGTTTATCCATTGTTTAGGCGTCAAACAAGTAAAAAGCCTCAACCGTTAAGGGAGAGGCTTTTTACTATTGAAAAAAGAGCCCAAAACGTGACGCTTTGGGCTCTTTTGCTCTTATCCTCTTTTTCTTGCTAAGAGGCTTACTAGAAATACAACAATGGCTGAACCGATAATCGCCGGGATAATGGCAAATCCGGCAAGGTGCGGTCCCCATGTTCCAAGCAGCCCGTGGCCGATCCAGGCACCGATAAGACCTGCGATCATCGACCCGATAATTCCTCCGGGCATATCTCCTTTTACAAACAGGCTGCCAACCCATCCGATAATAATAGCGACGATAAGTGAAATTATGAAACTCATCATGCAACACATCCTATTTTAAATTTATTTGCTTATATCATTCCTCCTTTTTGTATAAGATAAACAATTGAATGTGCTAATAAAAAAGCGGGATCAGTTCAGAGCATATCGCCGCTCTATTCAGCCTTTTCTTTCAATATTGGTTGCGTTAAAATGGTAATCGTGTGAAAAGGTGCTAGGCAAGGAAAAATTAATTCCCTTGTAGAATGTTTAACAAAATGAAATTTTTGATTGACCTTGGTTTTTTAATGTGGTAAACCTTTATTTGTCAGTAGAATTAGTTCTTCATCATCTTTCTTTACTTATATGCGGAAATAACTAGAAACTTTTCATCTTAAGCGATAGATATGAATAAAGTTGGAGCAATTTTTGTCGATTTTATGACATTTAAGCGAAAATGGGCTGAAGTTTATAAAAAAATAAAGCTAATAAGTGAAGTTTTTGATAGCATAACAAAGTAGAGAAAAGATTTTGAGGAAGTATGCACTTCAGATTTATTACATCAATAGGAAGGATGGTGATCTTCTTGTTCAGAGCAATAAAACCGTTACTTGTATTAGCGCTGTTAACTGTGGTTTTCGTCCTTGGGGGATGCAGCAATGCCTCAGTACTAGATCCGAAAGGGCCTGTGGCTGATCAGCAAAGTGATTTAATCCTGTTATCTATCGGATTTATGCTGTTTATTGTCGGGGTCGTCTTTGTTCTATTTACCATTATTTTAGTAAAATACCGCGACCGTAAAGGCAAAGATAATGGATCTTATAACCCAGAAATTCACGGTAACACGTTCTTAGAAGTAGTCTGGACAGTGATCCCAATTTTAATCGTCATCGCACTTTCTGTGCCAACCGTACAGACGATATATTCGTTAGAAAAAGCTCCTGAAGCAACAAAGGATAAAGAGCCTCTTGTTGTTTACGCTACTTCGGTAGACTGGAAATGGGTATTCAGCTACCCTGAACAGGATATTGAAACGGTCAACTACTTAAACATTCCTGTCGACCGCCCGATCTTGTTTAAAATCTCATCTGCAGATTCAATGGCATCGCTATGGATTCCTCAGCTTGGAGGACAAAAATACGCGATGGCAGGAATGCTGATGGATCAATACTTACAGGCTGATGAAGTGGGAACTTATGAGGGCCGCAACGCGAACTTCACAGGTGAACATTTTGCCGACCAAGAGTTTGATGTGAATGCTGTAACAGAAAAAGACTTTAACAGCTGGGTGAAAAAGACTCAAAATGAGGCTCCTAAGCTGACAAAAGAGAAGTATGATCAATTGATGCTTCCTGAAAATGTGGACGAATTAACGTTCTCTTCTACTCACTTAAAATACGTTGATCACGGACAAGACGCAGAATACGCGATGGAGGCCCGCAAACGCCTTGGCTATCAAGCCGTTTCACCGCACTCTAAAACAGATCCGTTTGAAAACGTAAAGGAAAATGAATTTAAGAAGTCTGATGATACAGAAGAATGATATTGATCAGGAAAGGAGGAAGCCCGCATGAAATTTAAATGGGATGAATTTTTTGTAACAGGTGACCCATTAATTCTGGGCGCACAAGTTTCCATTGCACTATCTACCATCGCCATCATTGTTGTACTTACCTACTTCAAGAAATGGAAATGGCTCTGGTCTGAATGGATAACAACTGTTGACCACAAAAAACTCGGAATCATGTATATTATCTCTGCTGTAATTATGTTATTCCGCGGC
Source organism: Bacillus sp. 7705b (assembly GCF_002289525.1). Lineage (NCBI taxonomy): Bacteria > Bacillati > Bacillota > Bacilli > Caryophanales > Bacillaceae > Bacillus > Bacillus sp. 7705b. Next base: position 247,597 of record NZ_NSDH01000003.1, read on the forward strand.
GGTGTCGACGGTTTGATGATGCGTGCCCAGCTAGCGCTTCCGAATAACAGTTTTTTAGACTCAAACCACTATAATGAAATTTTTACGACTCACGGTACGATCATGATTATCTTCATGGCGATGCCGTTTTTAATCGGTCTTATTAACGTTGTTGTACCTCTTCAAATCGGTGCTCGCGACGTTGCATTTCCTTACTTGAACAACCTGAGCTTCTGGACGTTCTTCGTAGGAGCTATGCTTTTCAATATTTCTTTCGTTATCGGAGGTTCTCCGAACGCAGGCTGGACAAGTTATATGCCGCTTGCAAGTAACGACATGAGCCCTGGGCCGGGTGAGAACTACTACCTCCTCGGACTTCAGATTGCCGGTATCGGTACCCTGATGACAGGGATCAACTTTATGGTCACAATCTTAAAAATGAGAACAAAAGGCATGACACTGATGCGTATGCCAATGTTCACATGGACAACACTGATCACAATGGTTATTATCGTGTTTGCTTTCCCTGTGCTTACAGTAGCTTTAGCACTATTATCATTTGATCGTTTGTTCGGCGCTCACTTTTTCACACTGGAAGCAGGCGGTATGCCGATGCTTTGGGCCAACCTGTTCTGGATTTGGGGACATCCTGAAGTATATATCGTTATTCTTCCGGCGTTCGGTATTTTCTCAGAAATTATCTCAAGCTTTGCAAGAAAACAATTGTTTGGTTACAAAGCGATGGTCGGTTCTATTATCGCCATCTCCGTATTGAGTTTCTTAGTTTGGACTCACCACTTCTTCACAATGGGGAACAGTGCGTCCGTTAACTCATTCTTCTCAATTACGACAATGGCAATCTCGATTCCGACCGGGGTTAAAATCTTTAACTGGCTCTTTACAATGTATAAAGGCCGAATCAGCTTTACAACGCCTATGCTGTGGGCGCTTGCGTTCATTCCTAACTTCGTTATCGGCGGGGTTACAGGGGTTATGCTTGCGATGGCAGCAGCGGATTATCAATACCATAATACGTACTTCCTGGTATCTCACTTCCACTACGTGCTGATCGCGGGTACTGTATTTGCTTGTTTCGCAGGATTTATTTTCTGGTATCCAAAAATGTTCGGCCACAAACTGAACGAAAAAATCGGAAAATGGTTCTTCTGGATCTTTATGATCGGGTTCAATATTTGTTTCTTCCCGCAATATTTCTTGGGGCTTCAAGGCATGCCTCGCCGTATTTACACATACGGACCGAATGACGGCTGGACAACATTGAACTTTATCTCAACAGTCGGAGCTTTCATGATGGGTGTAGGATTCTTAATCCTTTGCTATAACATCTACTACAGCTTCCGTTACTCTACTCGTGAAATCAGCGGAGATTCATGGGGTGTGGGACGTACGCTTGATTGGGCGACTTCATCTGCGATTCCGCCGCACTACAACTTTGCGGTGCTTCCTGAAGTCAAATCTCAAGATGCATTCCTGCATATGAAAGAAGAAAAAACTGAATTATACCCTGAAAGCAAATTCAAGAAAATCCATATGCCAAGCAACTCAGGCAGACCGTTCTTTATGTCTGTTGCCTTCGGTATCGCCGGCTTTGGACTTGTCTTTGAATGGTACTGGATGGGCGTAGTCGGATTGATCGGAGTCCTGCTCTGCATGGTTCTGCGTTCATTCGAATACGACAATGGCTACTACGTTAGTGTTGATGAAATAAAAGAGACGGAAAGAAAGATTTCCGAATAAGGAGGCGTGAGTTATGGAACATGCAGAACACGGCAATTCTAACGCGCCTATGGAATATCAATCTGAAACCGGCAGACTTAATATTCTCGGGTTTTGGATCTTTTTAGGGGCAGAAATTGTGTTGTTCTCAACACTATTTGCAACCTTCTTCGTTCTTCAAAACAGAACAGCAGGAGGTGTCTTACCGGACGAACTGTTTGAAGTGAATCTGGTAATGATTATGACGTTCTTGCTGCTTATCAGCAGCTTCACCTGCGGGATCGCTGTTCATGAAATGCGCCGCGGAAGTTTAAAAGGCGTAGTCATTTGGACAATTATTACTCTTCTTCTCGGCGCCGGCTTCGTCGGTTGTGAGATCAACGAGTTTGTCCACTATGTACATGAAGGAGCATCTCTCGGTACAAGTGCGTTCTGGTCTGGATTCTTTGTTTTACTTGGAACTCACGGAACTCACGTAACAATCGGTATTTTCTGGATTACAGGAATTCTGATTCAGTTGAAGAAACGCGGCTTAACTCCGCAAACTTCATCTAAAATCTTTATCTCAAGCTTGTACTGGCACTTCTTAGATGTTGTATGGATTTTCATCTTTACAGGTGTCTATCTCATGGGATTGGGGGGTCTGTAAAATGGCAAACAAATCTGCTGAACACAGTCACTTTCCATGGAAGCACATTGTAGGTTTTGCACTGTCTATTGTTTTGACCCTGCTGGCTCTATGGGTTGCAGTGTATACTGACCTGAGCTCATCAGCAAAACTTTGGATCATTTTCGGCTTCGCCTTCATTCAGGCGGCGCTCCAGCTTCTCATGTTCATGCACATGACAGAGAGCGAAAATGGCGGTATCCAAGTCGGAAACACGCTGTTCGGATTCTTCGGCGCGATCGTTATCGTGCTTGGATCCATCTGGATTTTCGCGGCCCACTATCATCACGGTGACCATATGGACGGAAATCCTCCTGGAGGCGCTGAACACTCAGAGCACTCAGGCCACAACAAATAAGCAAAAACCCTCTTCGTCAGAAGAGGGTTTTTTTGCTGTTTCAGCTGCTGCTTCGCTTTCTGCGAAGATAAGGAAGGCCATAAATGATAAAGGCCGCGATATGAGCGACAATGACGTTGACGGCAAACAGGATAATCATGAGAGTGTGTCCGAGTGGAGAAAGGCTTTCTGTTGCGTAAAAGAAGAAGAATACCCACATTAAAATAATTGGCGGAATAGCAGAGAGTGCGACTTTTTTGTTATCGAGCCAAATAAAGAGGGGAGTAGCGCTGGCAACCAATAAATAAGCAAAAAACATGTCCATCATACCCGTCTCCTTTCATTTTGTGACAGCGTTTACAAAAATGAAGTAGAGGAAATGAATTGTGTCTGTTTTGTGGTTGTTTTGTGAACATTTTGTTACAATTATTATACCATGTTTTCCAGAAATTGATACAGGTAATTGTGGAAATGGTCTGGCACTATTGCCTTATTTTTTATCGCCTATCCGCTAGGAGAATGTATGGAGCTTTCTTTTTAAAAGAAGGGGGATGCAGATGTATCAGGTAATAAAGCTTGAAAGAGAAGATTGGCGAGAAGTGATCCGCATGTCTGAATATGCTTTTCAGAAAGAACTCAGTGATGAGGAACGAGAAGAGAAAGTAAAAGCTTTAGAGAACCATTACATCATCGGAATGAAGGAACAAGAGAAACTCTTCTCTAAGCTTCACATTATTCCCTTTTCTGTCATGCTTGAGGAGCAGGAGATGAAGATGGGAGGTATTGCTGGGGTGGCAACCTGGCCTGAATACAGAAGAAAAGGAACAGTAAAGGAACTTATTCGGAACGCTCTCACGGTCATGAAGAAAGAAAACCAAACCATCAGCTTTTTGCATCCGTTCCTAATCTCCTTTTACCGCAAATTTGGCTGGGAACTTTGTTTCTATCAAAAACGTCTTACTTACCTTAAAGAACAATTGCAAAAGCTAGGTGATACCTCTGGATACATGAGGAGGCTTCAAGAGAATGAAACAGATGCAGTGAATGCCATTTATAATCAGTATAGAACGAAGCATAATGGGCTAATGAAACGTTCAAAGGGGCACTGGACAGAGAAGATCGATGGTATGAAGGCTATGTATATCTCTGAAGATGGAGTGCCTTGTGGATATCTTGTGTATGACATTAAAAATAAAACGATGCGAGTTAAAGAATTTGTTTATTTGAACAGGGAGGCCCAGAGAGGCTTGTGGAATTTTATTTGCCAGCATGATTCGATGCTAAATGAAGTAGAACTGACTGTACAAATGAAGGAAGATCTTGATTTTTTAACTGCCGAACCCCGGGTTAAACAAGAGATATATCCTTATAGTATGGCGCGCATCGTTGACGTTGAAGGTTTTTTACGGGAATATCCAAAATCTCGGCTGACAGCTCCCTTTGACTTTAAGGTAACGGATCAATGGGCCCCGTGGAATCAACAGACTTTCCGTGTCGAGTCCCAGCAGGTGCAGATCATTCCGGAAGAGTCATCTGACCATCTAATAGAATGCAGCATATCTTCTTTAACCGCTTTCTTCCTAGGTGCCAGGAGTGCTCGTTTCCTTTTTGAAACAGGCATGATAAAAGGACCGGTACCGGAAATCAAACGGCTTGATGACGAATTTCAATTAAAACCTCCATTTCTTATGGATTTCTTTTAACCCCTTTTATAGTGGGGTTTTTTTCATTTGAAAAGTTTTGTGTCAATCGAAACATTTCGGTTTATGATACGTCATATTTCGTGTAGCTGAAAAAACGCAGCAACTGTGCGCAAAAAACAAAAAAGGAAACGAGCTTCACGTGTCATCTTGAACGTGGTTCATGTATAATAAACATTAGTGATTTTCCGATGAAAATGTAAGGCGGGATAGAATGAGTCGATATAAGAAACAGCAAAGCCCCTTTTATCAGGGGGATTTGATTTTTATATTTGGTGTGTTTTTTATTATAAGTGTTGTGGCGATTTATGCTGCCGGGCAGTTTGGGCAGTATGGGGACGGGGCTTGGAAGAAACAAATTGTCTATTATATATTAGGTGCTATTGCAGTAGTTGCTTTGCTTTATTTCGACCTTGAGCAGCTAGAAAAACTTAGTTTGTATGTATTTTTATTCGGAATTCTGCTCTTATTGATATTAAAAGTAAGTCCTGAGTCGATTGCACCTGAAAAAAATGGTGCGAAAAGTTGGTTTAAATTTGGATCTGTTACCCTGCAGCCTTCAGAGTTTATGAAGATTGGCCTCATGATGGTGGTGGCCTCGGTAATTTCTAAGACAAATCCTAAAAAAATGCGATCTCTTAGAGATGATGTTTATTTGTTACTAAAGATAGCTGGTGTTTCTGTAGTACCAATCGGGCTTATTCTTCTTCAGGATGCCGGTACAGCAGGGGTTTGTATGTTTATTGTGATTGTAATGATCTTTATGTCTGGTGTGAACTGGAAGCTGATTGCGATTATTGGCGGTGCAGGTGTCTTACTTATTTCTCTTGTCTTGTTAGTCATGATTAATTTTCCTGATGTTGCTAAGTCAGTTGGGATTCAAGAGTATCAAATTAACAGGGTTACATCTTGGGTTTCTGATTCAAATGGAACAACTCAGGAAGATGCAAATAGCGGCTGGCAGGTTGATCAGGCCGTCATGGCTATCGGCTCAGGCGGGATTATCGGAAATGGTGTTCATAATTTGAAGGTTTATGTACCAGAGGGACAGACTGACTTTATTTTTGCTATTTTAGGTGAAAGCTTCGGATTTTTAGGCTGTGCCATTGTCGTCATCATGTTCTTTTTCTTAATCTACAGACTTGTAGTGCTCATTGATAAGATACATCCTTACAGCCGTTTTGCTTCTTTCTTTTGTGTGGGATACACTTCATTAATTGTTATCCACACATTCCAGAATATCGGGATGAATATCGGTATTATGCCTGTTACCGGGATTCCGCTGCTGTTTGTCAGCTATGGGGGAAGCTCGACGCTTGCCACGTTAATTGGTTTCGGTATTGTGTATAATGCGAGTGTTCAGCTGACGAGATACAGAAGTTATTTGTTTAATTCATAAAATGCAGACAGCCTCTAAAGGGCTGTCTTTTTTTGTTTCAGAGCATTTCACTTTTGACTTCACTTTTTTTGGGATATGATAAACAGATAAGGAGGTCCTTGTGATGAACAACACAATTGAAACCATTTTAAACCATCGGTCGATCCGATCTTTTACTGATCAGCTTCTGACAGCTGAGGAAATTGATACATTAGTGAAAAGCGCGCAGGCTGCGCCTACGTCCAGCTATGTGCAGGCTTATTCGATTATCGGTGTTTCCGATCCGGAGAAAAAACGTGAGCTGTCTGTGCTTGCGGGGAATCAGCCTTATGTAGAACATAACGGGCACTTTTTTGTGTTTTGTGCGGACTTGTACCGTCATCAAAAACTGGCTGAAGAAAAAGGCGAACTTATTTCTGAGCTGCTGGAAAATACGGAAATGTTTATGGTCAGTCTAATTGATGCTGCGCTTGCGGCTCAAAATATGAGCATCGCCGCAGAATCAATGGGGCTTGGCATATGTTATATCGGAGGCATTCGGAATGAACTGGACAAGGTGACAGAGGTGCTGCAAACGCCTGACCATGTGCTCCCGCTTTTTGGCCTGGCTGTAGGACACCCTGCCAACCTATCCGGCAAAAAACCGAGATTGCCGAAGCAGGCTGTATATCATGAAAATACCTATAACGTGAATGACGATGATTTTCGTAAACATATGAGTGCATATGACAAAACCATTTCTGATTATTATAGAGAAAGAACAAATGGTCAGCGGGTGGAAACGTGGTCTGACCAAATTCTGAACTTTATGAAGCAGAAACCGCGTACGTACTTAAATGAATATGTGAAGGAAAAAGGTTTTAATAAGAACTAAATGTGAAACCTCTCCGCTGGCGGAGAGGTTTTTATGTTTCACGTGTAACATATTCCGACAAATAGAGACAAGATGACCAAATAAATGACGATTGATCGGGGGACACTGATGAACAGTGTGAGCGGCTTAGAAGAAAAAATAATGGATCAGTGATACGATGAGGACGAGGTGGTAGGGATGTTATCATTAAGTATATTAGATCAATCTCCGGTGTCCGAGGGAAGCTCTGCAGAAACGGCATTACGGGAAACTGTTGAGCTTGCCCAGGCGGCTGAGGATCTTGGGTATAAGAGATTTGGGGTTTCAGAGCATCACTTTTCAAAGCGTCTGGCAGGGTCCAGTCCAGAGGTGCTGATCAGCCATATTGCGGCGAAAACGAACCGGATCAGGGTGGGGTCAGGCGGTGTTATGCTGCCGCACTACAGTGCCTATAAAGTAGCGGAGAATTTTCGTGTGCTGGAAGGTTTGACGCCGGGAAGAATTGATCTCGGCCTAGGCAGAGCGCCGGGAGGAATGCCGATTGCATCTTGGGCGCTCAATGACGGCGGAAAGCGCAATGCTGATCAGTATCCGCAGCAAATCAAGGAGCTGACGATGTATTTGCATGATTTGGCGGATGACAAACACCGTTTTCCGAATCTGACGGCTGCGCCTCATATATCCAGCGCACCGGATGTGTGGCTGCTCGGTTCATCCGGAGAAAGTGCCTTGCTTGCCGCTAAATCGGGTGCCGGCTATATGTTTGCCCATTTTATCAATGGCGAGGGCGGGGAGGATAAAGTCAGACAATATATGAGACGATTTAAGCCGTCTGTGTTAGGAGAAACACCTCGGGCGGCAGTTGCTGTTTTTGTTCTATGTGCGGATACAGAGGAGAAAGCGGAGCAGCTGGGGGCAGTGCTTGATTTTACTCTCTTGGCGGGTGAGCAGGGCATACCTTTAGAAGGCGTTCCTGATTATGAGGCTGTCCGGCAAAATACGTACTCTCCTTATGAACAAAGACGAATTGCTGACAACAGAAACCGAATGATTGTCGGTACGAAAAAACAGGTCAAGGAACAGCTGATGTCCTTGAGTAAGGCTTATGGTACAGAGGAAATCATGGCGGTGACCATTACGAACCGATTTGAGGATAAACTTCATTCTTATCGCCTTTTACAGGAGGCGTTTGCTGAGGCATGAAGCCGCTAAAGCCTGCATGAAAAAAGCCCCGCCGATGTTTCTCGGCAGGGCTGCTTTTTATTCAACAGTAAACGGCTCTTCAGTCAGAACCTGGCTTGATTTGCCTTTGTTCGCTGCATAGGCGAGCATATAATATTCACCGGCTGGGAGCTTTGTGCCCCCATTGATCGTGCCGTCCCAGTCAAAGTACTGATAGCCCTTATCTTGGTTTTTATAAATGCCGGCTTGGCCTGCAAAGTCAAGGTTGCTGTCATAGACGAGAAATGCTAGCTCTTCCGCTCCCGCAGGAAGGTAGGTTTCAATTTCATAGGTGCCTTGTTCAGAGCCCTCATTAACTGAGACAGACGTTACCCTCGGATAATCCGGCTCTTTTACGATCAGCAATGTAGGAACCTTGGCGACAGTTTTTCCGCCTTCTCTAACGATGACTGTTCCTTCATAGGTGCCTGCTTTTGTTTTCTTTGTGTCGACCTTTACTTTTGCAGTGGCTTTTCCGGTTTTATGAGCCGGAATCACAACACGGCTTGTGCCGGATGTGGAAATGCCGCTTCCGTTAAATGAGTATTCTAGCGTGTATGATTTTCTAATGGAAGATTGATTTTCAATTGTAAAGGTTTCTTTTTTCGTTTCGGTTCCTTTTTCCTTCAAAAATGTGCCGTACGAGTAGCTTCCCGGTGTGACGAACGAGTCGGCTTTGATCGCGTTCATAATTCTTGCGCTGCCTGCGCCTTGAGCGTTATGCGGATAGACTTCTCCGTCGCCATCCTTTAATGTGACGGCGGTATTCATGATGGCAGCCTTGATCTGTTCAACGCTCCATTTCGGTTTAGCTTGTTTGATAACGGCAACCGCTCCGGCAATATGAGGTGATGCCATGCTTGTTCCTTGTTTTGACCCGTAGCCATATGGATTGTCAGAATCATGTGTCGGAATGGTGCTGACGATATTGACGCCTGGCGCGGAAATATCCGGCTTAATCATCCACGTGTCCATCACAGGGCCGCGGGATGAGAAATCGGCAACCTGTTCACCGAGCGCTTTTGAGACCGTCAACTTGAATGTTGCTTTTGTCTCGCCTGCTTTCATGGCGCTGATGAGTTTTTCGCCGTCTTCTAATGAAAGCTTAATCGTTGGTACTGACATGCCTGGCACATTGGCTTCAACTTCTCCGGACAGGTTGTTATACACAACCATGCCGATGGCGCCTGCTTTTTTTGCGTTATCTGCTTTATCCACAAAAGCAATGCTGCCCCGTTTGACGAGTGCCACTTTGCCTTTCAGATCTTTTCCTTCAAAGTCCTTTTCTTCGCCGAGGCCAGCGTCGACAAGCTCAACCTCTTTATTGTGAAGCGCCTTGACGTCCTCTTCTTTGTCATAGCCCATGACTTTTGCTGAAGAGTAAGAGCCGAATGAGACGGCGTATTCATTGAGAGGAAGCTGCGTTGCGCCGACAGAAATCGCTTCTCTGGATGTGCCTGGCGATCCCACTGTCCAGCCGTTTGGTCCGCTGTTGCCATTTGATGTAACGGCGACAACGCCTTCTGACATGGCCCAGTCAAGCGCTGTGCTCGTCGCCCAATCCGGGTTGTTTAACGAGTTTCCGAGAGACAGGTTCATCACATCTGCTCCGTCCTGAACTGCACGTTCTACACCGGCGATGACGTTTTCTGTTGTGCCGCTTCCTCCCGGTCCGAGAACGCGGTAAGCGAGAAGTGTTGCATCAGGCGCTACGCCTTTAATCGTACCGTTTGCAGCGACAGTTCCGGCCACGTGTGTTCCATGGTCAGTGGCTCCGCCTCTTGGATCGCCTGTCGGTGTTTCTTTCGGATCGTAATCATTGTCTACAAAATCGTATCCTTTATATTGTCCGAAGTTTTTCTTCAGATCAGGGTGATTGTACTCAACCCCTGTATCAATAACAGCCACTTTGACGCCTTTCCCTGTGTAGCCTAAATCCCATGCATCATTTGCTCCGATATATGGGGCGCTGTCATCCATTTGCGGAGAGACAGCATCCTCGGAGATGGTGATGTCTTTCTCCCTGATATTGTCTGTTTTGTAAGTGACGTTCGGGTACACAGCTTTAACGTCATCTACTGCTAGAAGTTTTGGAATTTCATTAGCTGGAAGCTTCATAGAAAATCCGGAGAATACCTGCTCATATTCTCGTTTTACTTTTCCGTTTTTCACCGCTTTCACGGCTTTATTTTTTGCTTTTGAGCGGGCGTTTTTGAGCTTGCTTTTCGTTTGGTTTACTCCCGCTTCTTTCGCCTCTGCTAAGGATTTTTCTTTTAATTCCACAATCACCGTTGTTTGTTTGCTTGTTGTCATGTCAATATCACCGAATACCTCGGCCTTTTCCAGGTCCGCCGATCCTTTTGAAGAAACCGGTGCTGCCTGTACACCTGTAATGCCTGTGGATAACGTAAAGAATAAAACCAAACCTAGAAGCAGAAAACGAATAATCCCGTTTTTCAATGTGTTTCCCCCTTTGTGTTTAGAAAAAGTGTTAAATATCTAGTATATATTTCTTGAAAATTCAAAAAAATCCTTGTGTCATTTGGACCATTTATTGGATTTTGGTTGTGTATAAGGAAGGAGTTATACACAGAACCCTGTGTATAAGTGAATAAAGCTGTGTATATATATAGTTGGGAATATATGTTCCTATACAAAATATAGATGGGGTTTGTGGACATGTGGATATTTCTTGTGATTAAGTTGTTCTTATCTTTGGGATAACTTGTGTATAAACTTTTTAAAGCGGTTCTCCAATTTTCATTTCATTTCTTTCAGCTTTCAACAAAACTTCTTAAAACTAGTTTGTTTTTTCACTCATATTGTGACAAAGAATTCTCTTTCCACGGTCTATCATAGAGTCATGAGTTTTGCTAGAGCTGCTAGTTTGCGAGAAAAGAAATCGGCCGTCTTTTCCTGTGAGCTGCGGCTGAAAAAACGGGCTGCTAAAAAGGCTGCCTGCCAAAAAGAAGCGGAGGGATGTTTTTCTATGAAACGTTTGCTTGTATCTTTACGGGTGTGGATGGTCTTTTTGATGAACTGGGTGGCGCCGGACCGAAAACATGCGGCTGCCGCTATTTATTCGGCTCAGCGTACATATCAAAGAAAAGCGGCGGTGCAAGCCGCAGGACTGGTTTCGTTTTATGAATGGCGGATGGCTGTGAATGACGAAGAAAAACAGAAAGCGAAAGCCGCCGCTCTCTATAAAAGAAGATGTCTGCAAGCCTTCAAGGAATCGCCAAAGCAGGAGAGGGCCGGCCCGCATCTTTACATGGCGGTCAAAAGGAGGTAAAATCCCAGTCATAAAAGCTAATTGGCGGGAGAGAGAGCCTCTTGAAAATCTATAAGGTATTAAACAACAATGCGGCTTTAATCAAAGAGGATGATCAGGAAAAAATCGTTATGGGTCCGGGCATCGCTTTTCAAAAAAAGAAAAATGATCTCATCCCTATGAATAAAGTAGAAAAGATTTTTGTCGTGCACGACGAGAATGAAAAATTTAAACAAATCCTGCAAACACTGCCTGAGGAGCATATTGACATAGCTGAGGATATCATCAGCTATGCGGAAGGGGAGCTCGCGGCGCCGCTGAGCGACCATATTCATATCGCGCTTTCTGACCATTTGTCCTTTGCGATCGAAAGGATTCAAAATGGGCTGCTTGTGCAAAATAAATTATTGCATGAGATAAAGGCGCTCTATAAAAAAGAATACGAGATCGGCCTGTGGGCGATCGGACATGTAAAAGAGACATTGGGCGTGTCTCTGCCTGAAGATGAAGCGGGTTATATTGCCCTTCACATCCATACGGCAAAGATGGATGCAGAGAGTATGTATTCAGCGCTGAAGCATACGACGATGATAAAAGAAATGATAGAGAAAATAGAAAACTACTTTAATCGAAAGGTGGATGAAAACAGCATTTCCTATCAACGCCTTGTCACGCATTTGCGATACGCGGTCAGCCGGTTGGAATCAAATGAAGCGTTTCATGCCATGGACGAAGAGATGCTTTATTTCATCCAAAAAAAGTATTCATTTGCCTATCAATGTGCGCTGGAGCTGGCGGAGTTTCTGAAAAATGAATATCAATTACATTTGCCGGAGTCCGAGGCCGGCTATATCACGCTGCATGTCCAGCGTCTTCAAGATCTCTCGGAATAACCGCTTTGACTTGCAGGGAGTGATCTCTGGAAGTTTTTTTATTGATCGGCATTCAGCGTGTGATACATCCAGCCCATCATCACAATTCCTGCGGCCAGATTGCCGAGTGTAACAGGAATTAAGTTTCTGGCTGCTCCCGCCAGTGTGACTGTATCAGGGTGATCGATCAAAAGTGAGATCGCAAATGTGCACATATTGGCAATGCTGTGTTCAAAACCGGAAATAAAAAAGCAGAAAACGAAAAGCATCATGGCAAACAGCTTTGCCCCTTCTCCTTTGAGAGACATCGGAATGAAAAAAGCGAGACATACAAGCCAATTGCACAGCATTCCTCGGAAAAACAGCTCTGAGGCAGGCGGCTCCATCTTGTGCTCTGCCAGATGAATCAAAAAGGAATGGGATGCCCCCTCGAAGAGCCCGGTTGCGCTGATAAGTATCGCAAACAAAACGGCTCCGATCAAATTGCCGGTATAGCTGAAAACCCACAGGTACAGGGTGTCGCGCCAGCGGATTCTTTTCCGGAGTGCGGTATAAGTGAAATAAAAGGTGTTGCCGGTGAATAAATCCCCGCCTCCGTAGGCAATTAATACGATAGCAGCTCCAAATGTCACAGCGGCAGCCGGGAAGGCAAACGGTGAGTCGGCAATAGAGAAATAGCTGCCTGTTTTGCTTGCGGCTGTAATGCCAAAACCGATAAACATGCTGGCCAAAATGGATCTGAGCAAATAACGGATTTTGCTTGAAACGAATATGTTTTGTTTTCTTAAAGCATACTGTTCAACCTTTTGCAATGCTTGAGTTTCCATTGTCTTTTCCTGCTTTCTTTGATAGATGAGCATAGTATAGCACGATATTGTGAAGTATTTCACAATTAATATTTACGACTTTTTGTCTAAATGTTTTACATCACTTTTTATCTAAAAAAACAGTTGACGAAAACGCTCTCATCAATTATGATGAAAGCGTATTCTTTATTCGAATAAGCGGGATTGTGACTGGTAAAGCAGGCAAGACCTAAAATTTGCGTAAATGAAAAAGGATCGTTGTGTCCTTTATTCGTTGGCGAATTTTAGGTCTTTTTTTGTTTATAAAAGGGGGAGAAGAAGATGGATTACAAAGAGACTGCAAAACGCCTCATTGAGCTTCTCGGGGGACAAGAAAACATTATCAGCGCGGCTCATTGTGCGACAAGACTGCGTTTGGTGATTAAGGATGAATCAAAGATAGATCAAGCACAAGTAGAAGAGCTTGAAGGCGTCAAAGGCGCTTTCAGCAGTTCAGGCCAATACCAGATTATTTTTGGAACAGGCCTTGTCAATAAAGTGTATGACGCTTTTTCTAAGGAAGCCGATGTAGAGCGTGAAGAACATGTGAATCACCAGGATGCTGCTAAAGAGAAACTGAACCCTGCGGCGAGATTTGCGAAAACGCTTTCGAATATTTTTGTTCCGATCATTCCAGCCATCGTAGCCAGCGGCCTGTTAATGGGGTTATTGGGAATGATCAATGCCTTTCATTGGATGAGTAAGGACTCTGCGCTGCTGCAGCTCCTCGATATGTTTTCAAGCGCGGCATTTATCTTCCTGCCGATTTTGATCGGGGTCAGCGCTTCAAAAGAGTTTGGAAGCAATCCGTATTTAGGAGCGGTCATCGGGGGAATCATGATACACCCCACTCTTTTGAATCCATGGGGTCTGGCGGAAGCATCACCTGATTATATGCATCTTTTCGGGTTTGATATCGCGCTTCTCGGATATCAGGGAACTGTCATCCCTGTTCTGCTGGCAGTTTACGTCATGAGCAAGGTAGAGAAATGGACAAGAAAAGTGGTTCCGCATGCGGTCGATTTGCTTGTTACGCCTTTTGTTACTGTCATTGTCACCGGGTTTGTCGCATTTATTGCCATCGGTCCTCTAGGAAGAGCGCTTGGCTCCGGTATTACTGTTGCTTTAACATATGTGTATGATCATGCCGGTTTTGTCGCAGGCCTTCTTTTCGGAGGCACCTATTCACTGATCGTCCTGACAGGTGTTCATCACAGCTTCCATGCGATTGAGGCGGGGCTCATTTCAGATCTTGGCAGGAACTATTTATTGCCGATTTGGTCTATGGCGAATGTCGCCCAAGGCGGGGCCGGCCTTGCTGTCTTCTTTTTAGCGAAAAAGGCAAAAACGAAGGAAATCGCTCTTCCGGCGGCATTTTCCGCTTTTCTAGGCATTACAGAGCCTGTCATTTTCGGGGTGAACCTTCGATACCGGAAGCCGTTTATCGCCGCCATGATCGGGGGCGCGTTGGGCGGCGCGTATGTCGTATTTACACATGTTGCTGCAAACGCTTATGGGTTAACAGGCATTCCGATGATTGCCATTGCAGCACCGTTTGGCTTTGGAAATCTAGTAAACTATATGATAGGAATGGTTATTGCAGCAGTATCAGCATTCATTGCGGCGTTTGTCATGAAAATTAACGAAGATGAGGAGAGAAAAAAATGACAGCACATGATCAGGAGCTGCGTCGCCGGGCTTATGAAGAAATTGAGAAAAAAGAACATATTGCTGACAGCGATCCGCACCGCCAGCACTTTCACATCATGCCTCCGGTTGGTTTGCTGAATGATCCAAATGGCGTGGTGTATTGGAAAGGAGTCTATCATTTGTTTTTTCAGTGGCAGCCGTTTCAGACGGGGCATGGCGCAAAGTTTTGGGGGCATTATACGACACGCGATCTTGTGAATTGGAAGCGGGAAGAGATTGCGCTGGCTCCGAGTGATTGGTTTGATAAAAACGGCTGCTACTCGGGCAGCGCTGTTGTCAAAGATGACCGGCTCTATCTGTTTTACACAGGAAATGTCAGGGATCAGGATGGGAATCGGGAAACGTATCAGTGCCTTGCTGTATCGGATGATGGGCTGACCTTTGAGAAAAAAGGGGTTGTCGCCCGCCTTCCTGAAGGCTATACAGCTCATTTTCGCGATCCGAAGGTGTGGGAGCATGAAGGAAAATGGTATATGGTGATCGGTGCGCAAACGGAGAACATGAAAGGCCAAGCTGTTTTGTTTACTTCCGATAACCTGATAGAATGGGCGTTTCTCGGCCCGATAACAGGTGCCGGCCTCAACGGACTGAACGGTTTCGGGTATATGTGGGAGTGCCCTGACCTGTTTTCTCTTCAAGGCTCCGAAGTGCTGATTGTCTCGCCCCAAGGACTTGAAACTGACGGCTATCGTTATCAAAATGTGTATCAATCTGGATATTTTGTAGGCCGGCTCAATTATGAAAAAACGGGACTGATGCATGCTGCGTTTACGGAGCTTGATCAAGGCTTTGATTTTTACGCGCCGCAAACACTTGAAGACGATCAGGGACGCCGGATACTGTTTGCGTGGATGGCTGTACCTGATCAGGATGAGAAGGATCATCCGACGAAAGATTATCACTGGATTCACTGCATGACGCTGCCGAGACAGCTGACGCTATCAGGGGAGAAGCTGATTCAGCAGCCGCTTCCCGAGCTGAAAGCGATGCGGAAAAATGGGCAGGAAGTTCAAATCAACATGTATGGATCGTCTGGTACGCTGCCAGTCGAAAATCCTGAAAGAGCTGAGATTTTGATTGAAGACATTAATACGGAGTCTGGTTTTGAAATCGATATCCGAGCCACTGCCACATTCTCTTTCCAGAAGGAAGAAGGGCTTATCACGCTAACGCGCACAAGCTTTGACGGTACAAGAACAGAAGCGAGACATTGCCGAATCAGCAATCTGCACACAGTGCACATGTATATCGACGCGTCATCTGTGGAAGTCTTTATCAATCATGGGGAAGAGGTATTCAGTGCGAGATATTTTCCTTTCCCGGGAAATGATGAAGTGACAGCGAGATCAAATGGAAAATCTGAAATGAAAGTCGTAATTTGGACACTTATGTAGAAAATCCTCCTATTTTCTTATGTGAAATCTGTGCCATCTGTGCTATTCTTCAACGATAACCTACTATTTTTTTCTGTAAAAGGAGTTGTTTTCTTGAATATACATGAACAGAAGATAACACCGGAATGTTTAGAAAAGGCTGCGGATCATGTTGAGGATAAGCGGGAAGAATATAAGGATGTGCTTCTTCAGCTGAAAAAAATGCTTCGGGGAACATCGCCGCATAGTGAAGCGGCAGAAACCCTTTCACGGGCATATGAACAAATGAAGGAATATGCACTTTTTGTTCAGTCTATAGAAACATTTTTGAGATCATCTGCGAACAATTTAAAAACCAAATAAACAGGCTGCCGATGTGATCGGCAGTTTTTTCTGTTGCAAAAGAGGACTACTTTCAAGTATGGAAGCGGCAGATGAAACGCACAAAGACTCTTGTGATATAGACATTTTTGAGGCGGACGGTTACGAAGATGTGAAATGGAATGCGACAGAGCGTCCCAATATGTAAGATTGAACATAAAAACAGGCTGCCTCTTTATAAGGCAGCCTGTTACGCTTATGATTGCTTATTCAGGCGCAAAGCAGAATGCTTCGTAGGTCCGACATACTGATTCAGCGGGAAGGATTCTTTAATCGCAGCTGTAATAAATTCTTTCGCCGCGTAAATCGCTTCTTTGACTTCCGCACCTTTTGCGAGTTCTGCTGTCACCGCTGCGGAGAACGTACAGCCGGCGCCATGTGTATAAGGCGTATCAATCATTTCGCTTTCAAGGACTTCCGCTGTTTCTCCGTCATACAGAACGTCTACAGCTTTTTCGTGTTTCAGCTTGCCTCCGCCTGTAATCACAACATATTGAGCACCGAGGGCGTGGATTTTTTTCGCCGCTTCTTTCATGTCTTCAATCGTTTTTAATTCGCCCATCCCGCTGAGCTGGCTGGCTTCGAACAGATTTGGCGTAATCACGGTAGCGAGCGGTGCCAATTGTTCACGCAGGGCTTGCGCGTGCTCTGGATAAAGGACCTCATTTGCCCCTTTGCAAACCATAACCGGATCAATCACGACGTTTTGCAGTTGTTTTTCCTTGATCGTTTTCGCCGCAAGCTCAATAATTTCAACGGTTGGCAGCATTCCTGTTTTCATGGCGTCCACACCAATGCCGTCTACAATCGTTGCGAGCTGGGCGCGAATCGTGTCAGGATCGATCGGAAAGACTTGATGGTCCCAGCTGTTGTTTGGGTCCATCGCGACGATCACCGTTAAGGCCGTCATCCCGTATACGTTTTTTTCTTGAAATGTTTTTAAATCAGCTTGAATTCCCGCGCCGCCGCTGGAATCGGAGCCGGCAATCGTGAGTGCTTTATGCATAGACATGTGTTGAACCTCCATCAATGTTTTATATCTCATTATAGTTAGATTTTCTGCTTATCACAATATGAAAGGTTTATAGGAATCAATTGACAATATCAGGGTGATTTCGTAAAATGCTACATAAGAAAACTAGGTAGGGGTTTTGTCATGTTAAATCGTGAGCTGATTAAAGGCAGCACTGTGATATTGGTATTAACGCTCCTGAGTGAGAGGCCGATGTATGGCTATGAGCTTGTAAAAGAGATGGGAAGCCGCAGCGATCATGAACTGCAAATGAAAGAGGGAACATTGTATCCTTCCCTTCATAAACTTGAACGGCAAGGATATATTTCTTCCTATTGGGAGAAGCAGGAGAAAGGCCCGGATCGTAAGTATTATCGGATTACAGAAGACGGCAGAGAGATCCTGGCAGAGCGCACAAAGGAATGGAGCATGTTTTCAGCCATGATGGACCGAATGCTGAAGCGGGGCGGACAGAATGGATAAAGAGACTTATTTATATAAAGTGAAAAACGGGCTTAAAGGGGTTTCTGATTGTGAAGCGATGATCGAAGAGATCGAAAACCATATTGAACACCACTTGTTTCACTCCATTCAAGAGGGAAAGAGTGAGGCGGAAGCCATGGAATGTTTGCTTCGGGAATTTGGCACACCGGATGAGATTGTGTCTTCCTTTCAGAAAGAACAGCCTGTATCCGCCCGTACGTTTTTATTATTCCATCTTTTCTGCAATAGTGCTTTATTTGCAGCAGGTATTATCATTACGGCATTGCATGCATGGTTAGAATCTCCCTTTGTTCATGCAGTGTGGAAAGGCATTTCTGTTTCTGTGTGGCTGATTTTAGCTGCTTATATTCTCTATTGGGTGCTGATTGGGTACCAAGGCGTCAGGGAGTTCGGGCAACGCGGTGAACGGCTTGTTTTACATACGATTCTTATTTCCATGATGCCGAACGTTATTTTTATGTTTGTTTTTCTGTTTGATCTCGTTCCTGCTGCGCTGTTTCAATCTTTGCTGACACCTTGGTTTATAGGGGCGTGTGCTTGTGCTACGCTGTTATTTCCGGCGTGCGGACGAATAGGCTGTTATTTTGGCAGGTGCCAGCTTGCCTGATG
Organism: Bacillus sp. 7705b; assembly: GCF_002289525.1. Taxonomy (NCBI): domain Bacteria; kingdom Bacillati; phylum Bacillota; class Bacilli; order Caryophanales; family Bacillaceae; genus Bacillus; species Bacillus sp. 7705b. The sequence continues at coordinate 266,046 of NZ_NSDH01000003.1, forward strand.
TTTTAGGTATATACATAGAAATTCTATGTAATAAGGGGGATTGTTATGAGACTCGGCTCTTGTTTATATGGTTTTGTTATTCATGTGGCTGTATTTTTGTTTGTGGGTGCCTCCATGCTTTTGGTTATGGCTGTGTCCGTACCGCTTGTTTTTTTGCTCGATAGGCTGCCAGATGTTGTTTTTACTGCTGGTGCAATCATTTTTCTATTATTCTTCTATTCTATAGGCTGGTTTTGGGCACTCAGGCTTGCTTGCCACCAACGCATGCGTCTGTTTGATGTTCAATTGGGGTCCTTTGTTCTGCTGGCCTTGCTGATTGGTTTGTTCTTGTCAGATGGAACGAGTGTTTTTGAAATTGTGAGTGATTGGGACGATGCAGGCTGTGCTTTTGTTCCGCCGGCATTCACTTTTTTGTGCCTTTCTTACGCATTGGTGCTGCTGCCGGTCTATCAATCGAAGCTGTGGCATCTCGTCCTGCCGAATGGCGTCCGCCTGAAAGATGTTATTCGTGTATGCGCAGATCTGATGCTGATTATGGTGCTTCTGGTAGGCGTCACATTGCTGTTTCTGTAGTTTCCATTTCACAGTTCGGTAGGATCTTCCCACTGATCTCCCGTCCAATATATGTTTTAATAGTACATGACTATGAAAATGAGAAGGAGAGCATCATGAAGATTTCTATCGTAATTGTGACCTATAATCGGATTCCGGCTTTGTGCGAGCTGCTGGAGTCGATTTCGCAGCAGACTATGAAGCCGTATGAAGTCATTATTGTCAATGATGCCGGGGAATCGGTTGAGCGGGCCAAAGCACTGTATCCGGATCTGCCGATTGTTGTGATTGATTTAGAGAAGAACTCAGGTCATGTGGCCGCGAGAAATGCGGGTGTCAAAGAGGTGTCAGGCGACTGTATCATGCTTTGTGATGATGATGATTTCTTCACGCCGGGCCATCTGGAAAGAATGGCGAAGGAAATGGAAACGGCAGATTTCGTTCATTCTGATGCCGAAATTGTGTCGTTTGAAGAGAGGGAAGGGACAAGATATCCGATTTCGCGGAAGTTATTTGCGTATACCGCTGATTATGAGGATATGAGAGTGTTCTCGACCTACGTGCCGTCGGGCAGCATGTACAGACGTTTCCTGCACGATGAGATCGGGTATTTCGATGCTGATGTGCATAATTATTGGGACTGGGATTTTTACTTGCGTGCAGCGAAGGATTACCGGGTCAAGCGTGTGCCTTGTGCCAGTGTGATATATGCATTCAGTGACGCGGGAGACAATCAGTCCGCAGACCTTGGCGCCAAGCGGAAGCAATATTTGGATCGTTTAAGCGAGAAGCACGGACTAGGGGAACTGCCGACGAAAAACTTTGCCGTCCTGCTTGAAGAGCCTGACATGAAGAGGCGGGAAGCACAAAGTGAGATTGTTTGGGATGGCAAACCTGTCTATTCCAGACTTCATCGTTCGTAAGGAGGTTTGCATCTTGAAACAGCTTTTACAGGACAGCTGGTGGGAACAGCTGAAGGAAGAGTTTGAAAAACCGTATTATCAAGAGCTGAGAGAAATGCTGAAGCGGGAATACATGGAGGAGACGGTCTATCCGGACAGCCGCGATATCTTTAATGCGCTGCACTATACGCCGTACGATGATGTCAAGGTGGTCATTCTCGGCCAAGATCCGTATCACGGGCCTGGACAGGCTCAAGGCTTAAGCTTCTCCGTAAAGCCGGGCGTGAAGCAGCCGCCTTCATTAAAAAATATTTTTCTCGAGCTTCAGGATGATATCGGATGCAGCATACCGAATCACGGGTCGCTCGTCAGCTGGGCGAAGCAGGGGGTTCTTTTGCTGAATACCGTGCTCACGGTGCGGCGCGGACAGGCGAATTCCCATAAGGGAAAAGGCTGGGAGCGGCTGACTGACCGGATGATTGACGTGCTGAATGAAAGAGAGCGGCCGATCATCTTTATATTGTGGGGCCGGCATGCCCAAATGAAAAAAGAACGGATCGATACGTCCAAGCATTTTATTATTGAATCGACGCATCCCAGCCCGTTCTCAGCAAGAAACGGATTTTTTGGCAGCAGGCCATTTTCAAGGGCAAATGCCTTCTTGGAGAAAATGGGTGAGGCTCCGATTGATTGGTGTATAAAGGATTTATAAAAAGCGCAGATGGCCTGCGCTTTTTTATTTGAGTATTTTTCGAATCAAACGCAGGCCGTTTTTGGAGGGTGGATAACGGAAAACGAAGTCGAAGCGGTTCGTTTGCTTGACGACACTTTTTTTATGCGTAAATGTATTAAAACTGTCAAATCCGTGATAGCTGCCGATTCCGCTTTCTCCCACGCCGCCAAATGGCAAATACGGTGTCGCGGCATGCATTAACGTATCGTTGACACAGCCGCCGCCAAACGACAGGTTTTCTAATACCTCTCGTTCAATTGTTTGGTTTGTCGTAAACACATACAGGGCGAGCGGCTTGGGACGCGACTTGATTTTCTCAATGACTTCATCGATGCCGCGATATGTAAACAGCGGAAGAATGGGTCCGAAAATTTCCTCTTGCATTACAGGGGAATCATCTGTGACTTGATCGAGAATGGTCGGCGCTATTTTGTGGTGCCTGTGATCGGCTTGGCCGCCGCTTAACGCGACACCGTCTTTCAGAAAGCTCAGCAGCCGCTGATAGTGGCGTTCACTGACGATTTTGCCATAAGCCGGATTCAGTTCGGGCTGCGGTCCGTAAAACTCGCCAATGACACGCTTCATTTCTTCCGCAAGCACTGTTTTGATGTCTTCGTGAACGAGCAAATAATCCGGTGCGATGCAGGTTTGGCCCGCATTCGTAAATTTCCCGAAGACGATGCGTTTGGCGGCAAGCTTGATGTCAGCATCCTTATGCACGATGCAGGGGCTTTTGCCTCCGAGCTCTAAGGTGACAGGAATTAATTGTTTGGCCGCCGCTTCCATGACAACTTTTCCTATGGCGACGCTTCCCGTAAAAAATATGTAGTCGAACGGCTGCTGTAATAAAGCTGTGCTGATGTCCGGCCCGCCTTCCGCCAAAGCGACATAATGGTCCGGAAAAACGTCGCGGATGAGATCGGAAAGAACAGCCGAAACAGCTGGCGTATATTCTGAGGGTTTGAGAACGACCGTGTTTCCGGCCGCAATGGCTCCGATCAGTGGAGAAAGCGCCAGCTGCAAGGGATAGTTCCATGGCGCAATCACCAAGACGGTGCCATACGGCTCGGGGATAATGACACTTTTGGAACCGATATGGGTCAATGGCGTTTTGACTCTTTTCGGCTTGGCCCATTTTTTCAGCCGTTTCATCACAAAGCTGATTTCCTCCAGAACGATGCCGATTTCCGTTGAGTATGCTTCTTGTTCAGATTTGTGAAGATCCTGATAGAGAGCGGCTGTGATGTCTGCTTCATACGCTTTGATGGTGTGTTTCAGTTTCTTTAAGACGTCCAGTCTTGAGTCAATTGATTTCGTATGCCCTGCCGCGAAAAATGCTTGATGGCTGCTGACAATAGAGGGGATGCTGTTCATATTCTCTCTCCTTCCTGCGGGTCATGGTGATTCATTATGTGAAAATTGTCTTCTGCTTGTCAAATGCGAGGCGCTTGTCAGAAAAAATAACAAACTCTTTTCTGCGTTTGCGGCGGGAATTTGATAAAATGCAGGGAGACTACATTTTATTTTTGGAGGATTTTTTATGAACATTCATATATCCGCTTTGATTCAGAAGATGGAAGAGGAATTGAAGAAAGCAAAGACGGCTGAAGGTGATGAGGAGCTGAAGCGTCACGTGGCGGTCGTCCGTTCTTTGTGCGACGTCGTGCTGGATCAGCCGGAGACGGGGAGCACGCCGCGCATTCAGCCGAGTGTCACGGCAAGTCCTTCGGCGCCGCCTTCGACAGACCAGCTGCTGATGGAAAAAATGATGGGCAGCGCGGGATTAAACAAATATCGGAAGCAGGAAAAAGATAAGCAGGAAGAGGATGGAAACGGAGAGTCTTTATTTGATTTTTAATCAGAAAGGTTGAGCTTACGTGAAATTGGTTCTTGGCGCTCTGCAATGGACAGCGTTTATGATTGCCGCGGCGATTGTTGTTCCGGTGGCGGTTGCCCAGTCGTTTCATCTGGATCATTCAGATTCTGCACGGCTGATTCAAAGCACTTTTTTTGTATTGGGAATTGCCGCAGTTATTCAGTGTTTGAAAGGACACCGGCTGCCTATAAATGAAAGCCCTGCCGGCTTGTGGTGGGGAGTGTACACGATCTACGGCGGCCTGACCGGAACGGTGTTTGCGACATATGGCGAAACATTGCGCGGCTTGCAGGGGGCGCTTCTTGTAAGCGCTGTATGTTTCTTTTTGTTAAGTGTCTTCAAGGTCATTGATCGGCTTGCTGCCTTGTTTACTCCGGTTGTGACAGGGGTCTATTTGCTGCTGCTCGTCATGCAGCTGAGCCAGCCGATAATAAAAGGGCTTCTCGGCATCGGCTATTTAAAAGACAGCGTGGACGGTCTTGTATTTGTCCTGGCGCTGGTTGTCGTCGCCGCAGCTTTTATCATGTCAAATTCTCATATCGTTTTTTTAAAGCAATATTCTATTTTATTGGCCCTTTTCGGCGGATGGGTGCTGTTTGCGGCTACGGGCGTTGCGAAACCGATCGAAATGCCGGATCGGCTGTTTCAGCTGCCGTCTCTGTTTCCGTTCGGTGCTCCGTTATTTAACAGCGGCCTAGCCATCACCTCGGTTTTTATTACGATCCTGCTGATCGTTAACATGCTGGCAAGTATGAAGGTTGTGGACATTGCGGTGAAAAAATTCGGCAAACAGACAGATGGAAAGCGTCATGAGCGCCCTGCCGGTTTTGCGGCTGCATTCAGCCATTTGCTGAGCGGTTTGTCTGGAGCCATTGCACCGGTTCCGATTTCGGGAGCCGCGGGTTTTATTGAAACGACAAAGATGCCTTCTAAAAAGCCGTTTGTTCTCGGCAGTATGCTGGTCGTTTTCATCAGCGTGATTCCGTTTTTTATGAATGCGTTTGCGAGTCTGCCGTCACCCGTTGGATTCGCGGTAAACTTTGTTGTGTTCTCGGCAATGGTTGGTTTGGCGTTTACTGAATTTGATTCCTATGAGAAATCAGAGCTGAAAAGAGTGCGGGCTGTGATCGGCATTTCACTGCTTACAGGTGTCGGCATTATGTTTGTGCCAGAAAGTGCATTAAAGGATATGCATCCGGTGTTTATTTCTCTGTTAAGCAACGGGCTTGTCTTAGGGACGCTTGCTGCAATAGCGATGGATCAGCTTCAGCTTTGGCGCAGGAGAAAATCCGACAATCTCGTGTCATCAGAGAACAAACATTGAATTTTCATACAGGTGCGATATGATAATTGATATGAGTTTAACGAAAAGGCGGGAGAGAATAGATGAAAGTATTTATTATATTAGGCGCTATTAATGCCATGCTTGCCGTGGGCCTCGGGGCATTTGGCGCACACGGATTAGAAGGGAAAATTCCTGATAAATATCTTCAGGTTTGGCACACAGGCGTGCAGTATCATATGTATCACGCGCTGGGGCTTTTTGTTGTCGCGTTTCTTGCGGATAAACTGTCTGGCATCGGCAGCGTCACAATAGCCGGCTGGCTGATGTTTGCGGGGATTGTGCTGTTTTCCGGAAGCTTATACATCCTCAGTGTGACGCAAATTTCCATTCTCGGGGCAATCACGCCGCTTGGCGGTGTGGCGTTCATTATTTCTTGGATCATGATCGTTGTCGCAGCCGTCAAATATCTATAAATAAAAAAGCCAATCCTCATGATATGAGAGATTGGCTTTTTTTCTTTATCTTGGCGAATAGGATGACATCGAGTATGGGTACGTATATGCAATTTCTTCATCAAAGGTAACGTAATCAAGATAGATCGTCAGCAGAAGATAGCGGGTTCCTGTCTTTGGATCGCTGATAATAATGTGATCCCGGCCCGCAGCCTCGATGACGCCGCGAAAAATCTTTGATCCCCACTCTTTGCTGTTTTCAAATGTCATATAGATGGTAGCCGTTTTTCCCCTGTTCAGGCGCAGTATATTCTCGATATATGATTCCTCGACAGGCAGCATGCCGGGAATGTTTTGGCCGCCCGATGGCGTCGGCCCCGATGGAATTTGAAACCCGCCGCCCTGGCCTTGCTGCTGAGTGGGGAATCCGAAGCCTTGCTGCCCCTGCTGCATGGGCATTTGCTGCATTTGTCCCATAGTCTGCATTTGTGGGCCTTGCATTTGCGGGCCTTGCCCTTGCGGCTGCGGGTACGGATTTGGGCCGAATTGAGGCGAATACCCCTGCATATCATATCCCTGCATTTGCTGATATTGATTTTTTTTCGGTTTCATATCGTTCCTCCTTTTTATGAAAACCATTCAGAACATGTTCCGGATGTATAAATAAACGATCCGAGATGACTCACCTCCGATGACAAACGATCTTAGTCGCTATTGCGATTTTTATCTCTTTCACCTTATGAGGCCAAAGCTTGGAATATGCTGAAAAAAAGAACAGTGAGCGTGCCGATTTCTCTGGCCGATCACTGTTTTTTCAATGGACGTACACAATCTTTTCGCATATTAGTCTGTATTCCTAGCGCAACTTGCGCTTAAGCAACATAAGATAACGTTAGTTTCAGGTGTGAAAATTCAAGAAGGAGGTGTAGGATTTGCCGAAAGTTTCAGTGATTATGACGAGCTATAACAAAAGCGATTATGTGGCAAAGTCCATTTCAAGCATACTCTCACAAACTTTTTCTGATTTTGAATTGTTTATTATGGATGACAACTCAAATGAAGAGACGCTGAATGAAATCCGTCCCTTTTTGAATGATAACCGTGTGCATTTCTATCAAAGCGATGTATCTGGAGTGAAGGAAAGAACGGAAAAAACGAGATACGCGGCCCTGATCAATCAAGCGATTGAGATGGCAGAGGGTGAATATATCACCTATGCGACGGATGACAACATCTATATGCCGGATCGGCTGTTAAAGATGGTGCGTGAACTCGATGATCACCCGGAAAAGGCTGTGATCTACTCAAGCTCGAAAACCTATCATTTAAACCAGAATCGAGACATTATAAAAGAAACTGTCAGGCCCGCCAGTCAAGTAACGTGGAACGCTCCGTGCGCAATTGACCATTGCTCGGTGATGCACAGGTATTCGGTGCTTGAGAAGGTGAAGGAGGCGTTTGGCTCTTATTGGGATGAAAGCCCGGCGTTTTATCGGATCGGTGATGCCCGGTTCTTTTGGAGAGTCAATCATTTTTATCCGTTTTACCCGCTGGCCGAGGAGCTTGATCTGAACTATATTACAGACCAATCCATTCATTTTCAGCTGTTTGAGTCAGAAAAAAACGAGTTCGTTCGGAATCTTCCTCCGCAGCGCAACTGCCGCGAACTGCGTGAATCATTAAAAAAGCTTGGAATGGGGTGAGAGTTTGTCGGCCTATTTAAGCAATTATTGGGTGTTGTACCGGAAGTATGCGGAGCTTTTTGACAGGCTTCGCTACAAGGGGATTCCGCTCGGGCTTATCAGTAATTTTTACCAATACATCAGCCCTGAGCTGAGAGTGATGATGGAAGAAGAACCGGAATTATTCGGGCCTGCGGATCAGCATATCGATGAAGGCCAGATTCAGACGTTTTTTGAAGAGAAAAAACAGAGCATTGCCAAAACAAATGACGCGCCTGTTAAGGGAAAAGTGATCTTGCATTTTGATCACCTTCGTTTTGTAAACGCTAATTACTACCAATTTGATCCTGAGAAAACAGCTGTTTTGGCAAGATGGAGTATGCCGAATTATTGCGATTTGCCTGTGATCAGCAAGCCTGAAGTGGCTGCTTCATGTGAAAAAGGCGATCCGAAGCCGTATCTTGAAAAGGCTTTTTCGATTCTTTCGGCTTATGATGACCACCCGGCATTCGGTGATCAAGCATTTCGTGAACGGCTTTTCAAGGATATTCCTTTGTTCATGGAAGCCATTGACACAGTAGATGCTTTATTCAAGAAAGAGAACATTTCTGCCGTTGTTGTAGGAACGACAGAAGACATTTACAGCAGGGTGCTCGCTCTTATGTGCGAAAGGAGAGGGGCCGTGAGCGTCTGCCTTCAGCATGGAGCGCTGATGGGTGATGAAGCCTTCTTGCCCGTTTTTACAACCTATCAGGCTGTTTTTGGCGCATATGAAGCTGGTTGGTATCAGCAAAAAGGCTGCAAACCAGAACAGATTCTCATAACGGGACATCCCCGCTTTGACGAAATTTTTAACAGGACACCTATGGACATGTCAGTATTTTATCGAAAGCTGGCCTTTCACCCGTCTAAAAAAATCGTTTTGATCGCGACACAGCCCTTTTCCGAGGAATTTTATTCAAGTGTGTTAGCGGAGCTTACCACGCAAAAACAGCTGCAAATCATCATTAAACCTCACCCATGGGAAATCGGAAAAAACAAGCTGGATCTGTATCATGCGGCGGCAAAAAAACATAAAGCATGCAGAGTCATCAAAAAAGAGATGGATCTGTACGATATTCTGGCGTATGCTGACGCCGCTGTGACACAAACCTCAACGGTGGGCCTTGAGGCCATGCTGTTTCAAAAGCCCGCACTGATCGGGAAATCGACCGGAAACCGCACGTATCCGTATTACGAGTCTCTTGGCGACTTTATATTTGAAAAACCGGAGGAATTAGCGCGCACCCTGATTGAGGTTCTTCAAAATCCCGCCATGTATCAGAAGGCAGAAGCGGCGCGTCTGTCATTTACGGCTTCCAATTACCCGGTTACTGAGTCGACGCTCGCCTTGTTTTCGGAACTGAAAGCAAAAACAGGAGTTGATTACAGGCGGGATCATTCTGAATAAAACGATAGGAGCGCAAAGAAATGGTGCAAAAGAGAAATCATTTTCTTCCTTATTCCTTGCCGCTGATCGGAAAGGAAGAAATTCAGGAGGTCACAGAAACGCTTGAATCCGGATGGCTTTCCAAAGGCCCGAAGGTTCAGCAGTTTGAAAAAGAGTTTGCCGCGTTTGTCGGAGCCAAGCACGCCGTGGCGCTGAATTCATGTACCGCTGCTTTATTTTTGGCTTTAAAAGCAAAAGGGGTCGGACTGGGTGATGAAGTCATAACCTCTCCACTGACGTTCAGCTCAACCGCCAATACGATTATTCATACCGGAGCAACGCCGGTGTTTGCGGATATAGATGAAAAGACGCTTAACATTGATCCGAAAAAGCTTGAGACGGCGGTCACACCGCGGACGAAAGCCGTTGTACCCGTCCACTTTGGGGGGCAGTCCTGTGACATGGACGCAATTTTAGCCATTGCCCAAACGCACGGTCTATTTGTGCTCGAGGATGCGGCGCACGCAGTATACACCACTTATAAGCAGAGAATGATCGGCTCCATCGGGGATGCGACAGCATTCAGCTTCTACGCGACCAAAAACCTGGCGACAGGGGAAGGCGGCATGCTGACGACGGATGATGAGAAGCTTGCCGACAAAATCAGGGTTCTGAGCCTTCACGGCATGAGCAAAGGCGCGTGGAACCGTTATTCTTCAAATGGCAGCTGGTACTATGAGGTCGAGTCGCCCGGCTACAAAATGAACATGTTTGATCTGCAGGCGGCGCTCGGGCTTCATCAGCTGAAACGGCTGGATGACATGCAAAAACGGAGAGAAGAGATTGCAGGTCAGTATCAAGCCGCTTTTCAGCAAATCCCGGGGCTGATCACGCCGTTTGTTCACAACGAAGGACGGCATGCCTGGCATTTATATGTACTGCAAGTTGATGAAAAACAGGCCGGCGTCACTCGGGATGAAATGATTACGGCTCTAAAGGATGAATACAATATCGGGACCAGTGTTCATTTTATCCCAGTGCATATTCATCCGTATTATCAAAAGGAATTCGGATTTAAGGAAACAGACTACCCGCTCGCCATGAAGTATTACAAACGCACCCTGTCACTCCCGCTGTATCCATCAATGTCTGACGAAGATGTCAACGACGTGATAGAGGCCGTGCGGGACATCGCAAAAGGGGCTGGTTAGGTGTATACGATAAAAGAGAATGTTTCCAAAGAGGCGATCATGGAATTTCTCCAAAGCAAACAGATGACACTTGACGGGTCGTATCAATTTTCGCTCGGCCTATTTGAAAACAGCCAGCTTCAAGGCGTGATGCTGTATGAAGACGCCCTTTGGGAAAGCAAAATGCTCCAGAAAAAAGCCATGAATGTAAAGCTTCTCGCGGCTAACAGCACAGGACAGCTGAAACGGCTATTTCAGGCCTTTTATTCTGTTCGGCAAACGGATGAAACGGATTTTGTGTTTGTGCGTGTACCGGCAGAGGATATCGGAGCAGTACATGTCATTCAGCAGCAACCGTCATCTTATTTTGTCGGCAGTTTGCTTAAACTGGCGAAGACCCCGTCTATATATGAAAAAACGCCGCCATTTTTTGAACTGGTTCAGCCTGAGCCTGGAGACACCGAAGAGATTTGCCAGTTAGCCAGCGACGCATTTACGAAAAGCAGATATTTTCACGATCCTTATCTCAGCCGTGAGGCAGCGAACAAAATCTTTCAAGAGTGGACACGAAACAATCTGATGGGGAGAGCGGATATCAATATTGCCGCTAGATATAATGGGGAAATAATCGGCTACCTGCAAGGTTTATCAAAAGGTGATGAGTATGTGCTTGATTTGATGGCTGTGAAGCCGGGGTATGAAGGCAAGCGTATCGCGTTTCATTTATTGGCGCATCTCATAGAACAACCGGAGACGCTGAAGCATAAAACGGTAACAGCGGGGACGCAGCTTCATAATGTAAGAGCGATCCGCCTATATGAAAGAATGGGCTTCACCGCTGTTCAATCATATTACTATTACCACATTTGGCCGGGCAAGGAGGCGAAATAATGGCGGGTTTTCAGATCGCAAACAAAACTGTCGGCAAAGATGCTCCCGTTTTTATCATTGCCGAGGCAGGAATTAATCATGACGGAAAATTGGATCAGGCCTTTGCACTGATTGATGCCGCGGCGGAAGCGGGTGCAGATGCCGTTAAATTTCAAATGTTCCAGGCTGATAAGATGTATCAGAAAGATCCTGGATTATACAAAACGGCTGCGGGCAATGATGTATCAATTTTTTCTCTTGTTCAGTCCATGGAATTGCCCGCGGAGTGGATTGATCCGCTTTTGGACTACTGTCGCAAGAAACAGGTGATTTTTTTAAGCACGGTGTGTGATGAAGGATCAGCTGATCTGCTGCTTTCCACTTCTCCAAGTGCTTTTAAAATCGCATCCTATGAAATTAACCATCTCCCGCTGCTCAAGTACGTCGCCCGCATGAACAGGCCGATGATTTTTTCGACAGCCGGAGCGGAAATTGCTGATATTCATGAGGCTTGGCGCACCATCAGAGCAGAGGGCAACCACGAAATTGCCATTATGCATTGTGTGGCGAAATACCCTGCACCGCCTGAATACAGCAACCTCAGTGTGATCCCGATGCTTGCCGCCGCTTTTCCGGATGCGCCCATCGGTTTTTCGGATCATAGCGAACACCCGACAGAAGCGCCATGTGCCGCGGTCCGGCTCGGCGCCAGACTGATAGAAAAGCATTTTACTATCGATAAAAACCTGCCGGGGGCTGATCATTCATTTGCATTAAATCCGGATGAATTAAAGGAAATGGTCAAGGCCATCAGGGAAACGGAAGCCGAGCTGAAACTAGGCATCAGGAAGCCAGTTTCTGAAAAGCTGCTGGGCAGTTCATACAAAACAACAACTGCCATTGAGGGTGAGATCAGAAAATTTGCATATAGGGGAATTTTCACAACGGCTCCGATTCAAAAAGGGGATGCCTTCAGCGAAAACAATATTGCCGTGCTCCGCCCCGGACAAAAGCCTCAGGGGCTGCACCCGAGATTTTTTGAGCTATTGACCGGCGGCGTGCGTGCGGTAAGGGACATCCCGGCAGACACAGGCATTACGTGGGAAGATATTTTAACGAAGGACAGCCCGTCCCATGGATGACATACTTTTTATCGTGCAGGCGAGAATGGGATCGGAACGCCTTCCTGGAAAAGTACTGCGTCCGCTTGGTTCGGAGCATTTACTCGATATTCTCGTTCAGCGCGTACGGCAAAGCGCGTTCTATCAAAAGGAGCGCGATAATCTTGTCATCGCTACATCTGACAAAAAAGCCGACGATGTATTAGAGGCACACTGCATCAAGAACGGCATTCGCGTTTTCCGCGGCAGTGAGGAACGGGTTCTCGACAGATTTGCGCGAGTCATAAAGGCTGCGAAACCGGAAGTCGTCATCCGCTTAACGGGGGATAATCCGTTTGTCGATCCAGAGTTGCTCGATATGATGATTTCAGCTCATCTTGATCAAGGTGCGGATTATACGTATATCCTGAACACGCCGTTAGGCATTTGCGGTGAAGCGGTGAGCGCCAAGCTTTTGCTCGATATCAGCGGCATCAAAATGCTGGAGGATAAATACCAAGAGCATGTCACCTTGTATGTCCGGAAACATCCCCATCTTTACCGTTTGCAGTTTTTAGAGGCTCCGGAACAGCTCTGCGCTCCTCAATATCGGCTGACCGTCGATACGGAGGAAGACTATCAATTGGTCTCAGCCCTCTATCAAAAAGCAGGCGAGCGCCCTGATGTCTCGGCTGCAGAGTTAATCAGCCTGCTGAACCAGCACCCTGATCTGGCGGCGATGAACGGTATGACAAAGCAAAAAGAGGTTGAGTAGCATGCATATCGGGATATTCGCAGACGGCGGGTTCGAGAAAGGAATGGGGCACGTCGTTCGAATGAAAAGGCTTGCGCAAGAACTCAAACACCGCTGTTCCATTACGTTTTACACAAATGACGAGTCTGAACAATTTCTTCAAGAAGAGTACTGGCAGGTCATCGTAAAACCGGGGCTTCAGCAAAATGAATGTATTCTCCGGGAAATAAACGATAAAAAGCTCGATCTGCTTTTATTCGATATCCTTGGTGCACCTGTCGATTTATTAACAAAAATAAAAGCAGGCACAGATGCCAAAATCGTTCTGTTCGAAGAAAAAAATGAGAAAGCGATAGGTCAAAGTGATGCGGTCATTAACGGAATTTACGGCGATGTCAGAAGCAAGGTTTACGATCAGGGAAACGCCCGTGTCTATGAAGGCCCGGATTATCTGATTCTCCACCCTGCCTTTCAAGCCGCAAGAGCTGATTACGCACTTAAGGAAGACTGCCGCAATATTCTTGTTGCATTAGGAGGAAGCGATCCAAAGCAGCTTGTTTTTAAAGTGATAGCAGCGGCCGATCAGCTCCCGGACAGGAAAGACAAGAAAATGATTTTTATCATGGGCAGCGCTTCGCCGCATCAAGAGGCGGTCCGTAAATTGATTCAAAACAAACCCCAATACGCACTAATCGAGCAGACAAATGACATGGCTGTGTTTATGAAACAAGCAGATGCAGCCATTGTCGCCGGCGGCATCTCGCTTTATGAAGCGATCTGTATCGGCGTGCCGTGCCTCGTACTTTCTCAGGTTGCCCATCAAACCACAACCGCTGCAAAATTTGCGGAACATGGCGCCGTTCTTGATCTTGGCCTGGGAGAGAATGTATCCGTCGAAAAGCTTGCTTATCATATGTCACAAATATTCAGCAGCTATCCTCTCCGTCTTTCTCTGCACGAGGGAGGAAGGCCGCTCGTAGATGGAAAAGGAATGAAACGGGTATCAGCCATTCTTTATGATTTGCTTGATGATAAGATATAAAAATGCACGTAAGGAAGTGTTAATGTGAAAGGTGTCATTTTAGCCGGAGGAAACGGCTCACGCCTTATGCCCTTAACCAAAGCCGTCAACAAGCATTTGCTTCCTGTAGGCCCTTATCCGATGATTTACTGGTCGATAATGAAGCTTGAGGAAGCCGGAATTAAAGAGATTTTACTCATCAGCCAAAAAGAGCACATGCCGCAGTTTTATAAGCTGCTGGGAAGCGGGGAGGAGCTTGGCGTCTCCGTCACTTATCAAGTGCAGCCCGCCGCATCGGGAATTTCAGATGGGTTATCATATGCAAAACGCTTTACCGGAAAGGAGCCTTTTATTTTATTATTAGGTGATAATATATTCGAAGATTCATTAAAGCCTTATACGGAGCGATTTCAACAGCAGGGAAAAGGTGCGAAAGTGCTTCTGAAAGAAGTGGATGATCCAGAACGTTTTGGGATTGCTGAGATTGATGAGAAAAATAAACACATTCGATCCATTATTGAAAAACCTGCAAATCCGCTGACCAACCTTTGTGTAACCGGCATTTACATGTATGATGCAGAAGTGTTTTCATATATTGAACAAATATCACCATCAAAGCGCGGCGAGCTGGAAATCACTGATGTAAATAATTTATACATTGAAAACAGCAAGCTTACGTATGATGTGTTATCGGGCTGGTGGGTCGATGCAGGAACACACGAATCGCTTTATCTCGCCTCCCGGCTGGTACATCAGGCTTTACAGAAAGGACAGGACGAATAGCTATGGCAAAATCATATTTCATTACAGGCGGGGCCGGATTCATAGGGCTCACGTTTACAAAGCTCATGCTCAAGGAAACGGATGCGCGCATTACTGTTCTAGATAAATTAACGTATGCCAGCCACCCGCAGGAAATCGAAAAACTAAAGGGAAACAGCCGGTTTCGGTTTGTAAAAGGGGATATCAGCATTCAGGAGGATATCGACCGGGCGTTTGACGAGACCTATGACGCCGTGATTCATTTCGCCGCGGAATCGCATGTAGACAGAAGCATCTCCCAAGCGGAGCCGTTTATCACAACGAATGTCATGGGCACATACCGTCTGGCGGAGGCAGTCTTGCAAGGAAAAGCCAAAAAGCTGATTCATATTTCAACAGACGAGGTGTACGGGGATTTAGAAGCGAATGATCCCGCATTTACGGAAGCAACGCCGCTTTCTCCTAACAACCCTTATTCCGCGAGCAAAGCGAGCTCTGACCTTCTTGTTCTATCGTATGTGAAAACACACAAACTGCCGGCTATTATTACACGCTGCAGCAACAATTACGGCCCATATCAGCATAGTGAAAAAATGATCCCAACGATTATCCGCCATGCAAAACAAGGCTTGCCGGTTCCGCTCTACGGTGACGGGCTTCAGATCAGAGACTGGCTTTTTGCAGAGGACCATTGCCGCGCCATCAAGCTTATTTTAGAAAAAGGAACCGACGGTGAGGTGTATAATATCGGCGGCGGAAATGAACGCACGAATAAAGAGCTGGCGAGTATCATCATGAAACATTTGGGCTGTGAGGAATTGTTTGCTCACGTCGAAGACCGAAAAGGGCATGACCGGCGCTATGCGATCAATGCGTCAAAGCTGAAAAATGAGCTTGGCTGGCGGCAGGAAGTGCCGTTTGAAGAAGGCATTGCGCGCACGATTCGCTGGTATACAGACAATGACCGATGAGAAGGTGATCCGATTGACAAAGGTATTGGTAACCGGTGCGGGCGGACAGCTTGGCTTGGAGCTGTGCCGCCAGCTGAAGCAAGCCGGATATGAGGTCATTGCGTTAACAAAGCAGATGATGAACATCGCCGATCAGCGTTCTGTACGGCATTCGTTCGGGCATTATCAGCCGGATATCGTGGTCAATACCGCCGCGTTTACGTCCGTCGACAAATGCGAGACGGAGCTGGATAAAGCTTACTTGATCAACGGAGTTGGCGCTTATTACACTGCGCTGGAGTCATCCCGCATCGGAGCGCAATATGTTCATATCAGCACGGATTATGTATTTGACGGGAAGGGGACCCAGCCATACAGGGAAGACGGCCACCTTGACCCGAACACCATCTACGGTAAAAGTAAAAAACTCGGAGAAGAGCTGATCCAGTTAGCAAGAACCGACAGCACGATCATCAGAACATCGTGGGTGTATGGACAAAGCGGCAGCAATTTTGTTCATACGATGCTGAAGCTCGCAGAAACAAAACAAGAGCTGCGGGTTGTGAATGATCAAATCGGCTCGCCGACCTATACGAAGGATTTGGCGGAAGCGGTTATCAAGCTGTTCAGTCATCCGCCGGGCATCTACCATGTCAGCAATTCAGGCATATGCAGCTGGTATGAGTTCGCAAAGGCCATTATGGAAGAAAGCGGGCTGAACACAACGATTACGCCCGTGACGACAGAGGAATACGGGAATCCGACACCCCGGCCGGCTTACTCTGTGCTGAGCCACCGTGCCATTGAAGAAGCCGGCATACGCCCGCGCCATTGGCGGGAAGCTTTACGGGAATTTTTGCAGGAAAGGAGCAGTGCGCGTGATTGAAGGAGTCAAGGTTAAGAAACTGACAAAGCATTGTGATGACAGAGGTTTTTTTGCCGAACTGGTTCGCGATGATGAGAACCTTCTTGAGCATTTTGGGCAGGCGTCTTGGTCCAAAAGCTATCCGGGTGTGATTAAAGCGTTTCATTATCACGAGAAGCAGGATGATCTCTGGTTCTTCCCGACAGGCCACGCTCAGGTTGTCCTTTACGACCTGCGGGAGGATTCAGAAACAAAGGGAGAAACCGATGTCTATTATATGGGAGAAGACAACCCGATGCTGTTATTGATTCCAAAAGGCGTCGCTCACGGATACAGAGTGCTGGGCGAAACGCCGCTGACAATTATCTATTTTACGACAACCTCGTATAACCCTGATCAGCCCGATGAAAAAAGAGTCCCATGGAATGATGAGACAATCGGTTTTAACTGGAATACCGAATTTAAATAAATCATAGAGCAGTTATCCATCGAAGATCATCAGGCATCTTCGACTTTTTTTGTCCTGTTTTGATATCAGGACAAAAGATAGAGATACAAGGCTCATATTTTACTAGATACGGATCAGAAATAGTCTATTAGAATCTTGTGTAAATAGGAAGAATTTATTACATCATTCCAAGTGTTAATATTCCTGAAAAAACATTTACTTCCATGGAAAATGGTGATAGATTAACTTTTAAGAAAAAGAAATGGTAATTCGCGAGTTACGGTAAAACGCTTTTTCTGCAGAGGACGCTCTGGCCAAATTCCAACCGTGATTTGAGGAGGAAATGTCATGTTAAAAAGAAATTCATTCGTATCTTCATTTTTCATCAGTTCAGCTGTCCTGCTATCAATCTTGCTTCCTTCAGGCCAAGCGCATGCACAGTCTGCATCAATTGAGGCAAAAACCGTAAACAGTACAAAAGAATGGACGACTTCAGATATTGAAGTGACTTATAAACCAAACGCAGTGCTTTCTCTGGGAGCAGTCGAGTTTCAATTTCCTGACGGATTCCACGCGACAACAAGAGATTCTGTGAATGGGAGAACACTGAAAGAAACACAGATTTTAAACGATGGAAAAACGGTCAGGCTGCCGCTTACGCTTGATTTGTTAGGGGCGTCTGAATTCGATCTCGTCATGGTGCGCAAAACGCTTCCGCGTGCAGGCGCATACACGATTAAAGGCGATGTGGTAAACGGTCTGGGAATCGGCAGTTTTTATGCTGAAACACAGCTGGTTATCGACCCTCGTTAATATCAATAGAAATGATCAGGGGCTGGTGTGATATCAGCCTCTTTTTTTGTATGGTTAAAAAACTGGTACGAATCTTGCATGTAGATAAGGGTGAACCCAATCAAGAAAGGAATTGATCTATTACAGTTTTTTTTAAAAGCGCTTACATTTTTCTGGAGATAAAAATATGATGAGGTGAAAAAACATGTCAGAAAAACAAATCACAAAGGATGAAGAAAAAGAAGCTCTCAATTTATTTCTGTCTACGCAAGCGATCATAAAGGAAGCCCTGCGGAAATTGGGCTATCCGAGCGGAATGTATGAATTAATGAAAGAACCGATGAGAATGCTCACTGTACGAATTCCGGTGAAAATGGATAACGGCAGTGTGAAAGTGTTTACAGGCTATCGTTCACAGCACAATGACGCGGTCGGCCCGACAAAAGGGGGCGTGCGTTTTCATCCCGAGGTGAATGAAGAGGAAGTGAAGGCGTTATCGATTTGGATGACGCTCAAATGCGGGATCACGAATTTGCCGTACGGCGGCGGAAAGGGCGGCATTATTTGTGATCCGCGGACAATGTCGTTTGGAGAATTGGAACGGCTGAGCCGGGGGTATGTCCGCGCCATCAGCCAGTTAGTCGGCCCGACAAAGGATATTCCCGCTCCCGATGTATACACCAATTCGCAAATTATGGCGTGGATGATGGACGAATACAGCCGGCTTCGGGAATTCGATTCCCCGGGTTTTATCACAGGAAAACCGCTCGTTTTAGGCGGCTCACAGGGCCGGGAAACAGCAACCGCTCAAGGCGTAACCATTTGTATAGAAGAAGCGGTTAAGAAAAAAGGAATCAAGCTGCAAAACGCGCGCATCATCATACAGGGCTTTGGGAACGCCGGCAGTTTTCTGGCTAAATTTATGCATGATGCCGGCGCCAAGGTTATCGGGATTTCGGATGCCCACGGCGGTCTGTACAACCCGGATGGCCTCGATATTCCTTATTTGCTCGATAAGCGGGACAGTTTCGGAATGGTCACCAATTTATTTACAGATGTCATCACAAATGAAGAGCTGCTCGAACAAGAATGCGATATTTTAGTGCCGGCGGCTATTTCAAATCAAATCACAGCCAAAAACGCCCATAACATTAAGGCCTCAATTGTGGTCGAAGCGGCTAACGGGCCGACGACAATCGACGCGACAAAGATTTTGAATGAAAAAGGCGTACTCCTGGTGCCGGATATACTGGCGAGTGCCGGCGGCGTAACGGTTTCTTACTTTGAATGGGTTCAAAACAACCAAGGATATTATTGGGCAGAAGAAGAGGTTGCTGAAAAGCTGAGAAACGTGATGGTCAATTCATTTGAAACGATTTATCAGACCGCGGCCGCACACAAAGTCGATATGCGCTTGGCGGCTTACATGACGGGAATCAGAAAATCTGCAGAGGCGTCTCAATTCCGCGGATGGGTTTAGGGGGGATAATCCCCCCTTTCTCCTGCAAAAATATTTTGCATTTTTGTTTGCGAACGACATAAAAATCGCAAAGTGATTTTGCACTTTATACTCATAAAAGGGAAAATGTTTAGATTTCTGACAAAGTTCTCTGCGATTCTACAAGTTTTTTTGTGAAAAGACGAAATATTGGTACGAATCTTGCTTTTATATTCGTATGAAGACACATTACATAACGAGGGGGATTACATATGACCGTTTCATATGCGCACGAACCATTCACTGATTTTAAGGAAGCAAAGAATAAAACAGCCTTTCAAGAATCACTGGCCTTTGTAAATACTCAGCTCGGCAAGCATTATCCGCTTGTCATTAATGGAGAAAAGATCGAAACGGATCGTAAAATTGCTTCGATTAATCCGGCCAATAAGGAAGAAGTGATCGGCTACGCCTCAGCGGCTAATCAAGAGCTTGCTGAAAAAGCGATGCAATCGGCGTTACAGGCATTTGAATCGTGGAAAAAACAAAGACCGGAGCACCGTGCGAATATCTTTTTTAAAGCTGCGGCTATTTTGCGCAGAAGAAAGCATGAATTTTCAAGCTATCTTGTAAAGGAAGCGGGAAAACCGTGGAAGGAAGCAGATGCTGACACAGCGGAAGCAATAGACTTTTTAGAATACTACGCGCGCCAAAGCTTAAAACTGAAGGACGGGGCTCCGGTAAAGAGCCGGGCAGGCGAGTACAATCAATATCATTATAAAGCGCTTGGCGTCGGCATTGTCATTTCGCCATTTAATTTCCCGCTCGCCATTATGGCAGGGACTGCTGCGGCTGCGATTGTCACGGGGAATACGATCCTGTTGAAGCCGGCAGATGCTGCGCCAGTAGTGGCTGCTAAATTTGTCGAGGTGATGGAGGAAGCGGGTTTGCCAAACGGCGTTCTCAATTACATTCCGGGAGACGGAGCGGAAATTGGTGATTTCTTAGTAGAACACCCTAAAACAAGATTTGTATCATTTACAGGTTCCCGTGCGGTCGGCTGCCGGATTTACGAGCGTGCCGCAAAAGTGCAGCCGGGCCAAAAATGGCTGAAACGCGTGATTGCTGAAATGGGCGGGAAAGACACAGTGCTTGTCGACAAAGATGCTGATTTGGATCTTGCTGCCTCTTCTATTGTTTACTCCGCATTCGGGTACTCAGGGCAAAAATGTTCAGCGGGTTCCCGTGCAGTGATTCATCAGGATGTCTATGATGAAGTCGTAGAAAAAGCAGTTGCGCTGACCAAAACGCTGACAGTCGGAAGTCCGGAAGATCCTGATACGTATATGGGGCCTGTGATTCATGAAGCTTCCTACAATAAAGTCATGAGCTATATTGAAATCGGCAAGTCTGAAGGCAAGCTTTTGGCCGGCGGAGAAGGCGATGATTCAAAAGGCTACTTTATTCAGCCGACGATCTTTGCAGATGTTGATGAACATGCGCGTCTCATGCAGGAAGAAATCTTCGGTCCGGTTGCTGCCATCTGCAAAGCGCGTGATTTCGATCATATGCTTGAGATTGCAAATAACACAGAATACGGACTGACAGGCGCTCTGCTGACGAACAACCGTGCACACATTGAACGGGCTCGCGAGGATTTTCATGTCGGAAACTTATACTTTAACAGAGGCTGTACCGGAGCTATTGTCGGCTATCAGCCATTCGGCGGGTTTAATATGTCCGGAACAGACTCAAAAGCAGGAGGTCCGGATTATTTAATTCTTCATATGCAGGCGAAAACAACGTCCGAAGCGTATTAATTGAGAAAACCGAAATAGTGCGATTGTTTTTAGATCGCACTATTTACATGTTTGGATGAGGGGGATGATGTATGCTCTATACAAAAATCAGTCACATGCCGCCGGCAGAACGGGTTGAGACACTGACAAAGTCTTTGGTCAGCCTCAGCAGTGTAAACGGCACCATCGGCGAAGGGACGAAAGCAGATTTTATCAAAGAAGTCATCATGAGCTATCCTTACTTTCAGGAACATCCTTGCCATGTATGGGAACAGGCTATTCCTAATGACCCGTACAACCGGAAAAATATTTTTGCGTTTGTGGAAGGCAGCGGGGAAAGCCGGAATACTGTCATTTATCACGCCCACTTGGATACGGTGGGAATTGAAGATTTCGGCCCGCTTAAGGATATCGCTTTTGATTCTGGAAAATTGGCTGAGTATTTCTCCAACTATGACTTTGATGAAGACGTTCAGCGGGACGCCAAGTCGGGTGAGTGGATGTTCGGCAGAGGCTCTGTCGACATGCAAAGCGGCATCGCGGTGCATTTGTCCAATCTCCTGCACTTTTCAGAGAACCCCAAAGCATTGCCGGGAAATCTATTATTTATGGCAAACCCGGATGAAGAAAGTCAGCATGCCGGTATTCTCGCCAGTATTTCTGAGCTGAACCGATTAAAAAAGGAGAAACAGATTCAGTATCTGGCTGCCATTAATACCGATTTTATTACGCCGCTGTACGATGGTGATTCAACCAGATATATCTATACCGGAGCCGCGGGAAAGCTGCTGCCTTGCTTTTATATATCCGGCCGGGAAGTGCATGTCGGAGACACGCTTGCTGGCATCGATCCAAATCTCATTTCTTCTGAAATCACAAGACGCATCCACAACAATATTCATTTAGCAGAAAAGATTGAAGGCGAATTAGTTCTGCCCCCATCCTGCTTGTACCAGCGTGATAACAAAGAATCCTATAACGTCCAAACCGCCGTCAGCAGCTATTTGTATTTCAATTATTTTATCTATGAAAAAACAGCAAAGGAAGTCATGGACCAGCTTACCCAAGTCGCTGAGAAAGCGTGCCGGGACACAGAACGAAAATTATCAGAGTATTATGAAGAATATCTGAAGCGAACAAATCTTCCGAAGAGACATTTGTCTTGGGATATTCAAGTCTTCAGTTTGGATCAATACATGGAAAAGCTAAGAAGCCGCGGCGTCGATCCTGAGCAGTGTATAGAGCAAGCATTCAAAGCCAATGAGCACCTTGAACTGCGCATGAGATGTTTTCATGCAATTGAAGAACTCCAAAAGCTTGATCCCGATCAGGGCGCAAAAGTCATTCTGTTTTATGCTCCTCCTTATTTACCGCATAACTATTTAAAAGAAGAAAGCACAAGAGACCAGCTATTGCAGCATGTGATCAAAGAAGCGGTGGACAAAACCGCCGAAACGACAGGCGAAACCTTTGTTTTCAAAAAGTTTTTCCCTTACTTGGCAGACGGCAGCTTTTTATCGCTGCATGAAACCGATGACGAAATTGATTCCTTTATCAGAAACTTCCCGGGGTGGGAGATGATTGGAACCATTCCGTTTAAAGATATACGGAAACTGAACATTCCTTCCATTAACATGGGTGTATACGGAAAAGACGGACATAAATGGACTGAAAGAGTATACAAGCCGTACACATTTCATGTATTGCCTGATCTGATACAGCAGACCACTGTTCACCTTTTGCAAAGCTATCGGATGAATATCAGCACAAAAGAGCCGAAGGGAGAAGGATGATGCAGGATCATAAAAATGAATTGCAGCGCAGTATGAAAAGCCGGCATTTGTTTATGATTGCCTTGGGCGGCGTCATCGGCACCGGTCTGTTTTTAGGTTCCGGCTTTACGATCAGCCAGGCGGGTCCTCTCGGAGCCATTGTCGCCTATATGATTGGCGGATTTTTAATGTATCTGGTCATGCTTTGTTTAGGGGAGCTGGCTGTCGCCATGCCGGTGGCCGGATCGTTTCAAGCCTACGCCACAAAGTTTTTGGGGCCGTCGACAGGTTTTATGATCGGCTGGCTGTATTGGTTCAGCTGGGCGAATACAGTCGGCTTGGAGCTAACGTCAGCGGGCATTTTGATGCAAAGATGGCTGCCCTCCGTGCCGATCTGGATATGGTGTCTCGTTTTCGGTGTCATCATCTTTTTGATTAATGCGCTGTCTGTCCGAAGCTTTGCGGAAATGGAATTTTGGTTTTCGAGCATCAAAGTGACAGCGATCATATTATTTATCGTGATCGGCGGGTGCGCCGTGTTTGGCTTGATTGATTTTAAAGGCGGTCAGGAAACGCCTTTTCTATCTCATTTCATGACTGATAAAGGACTGTTTCCAAATGGCGTGCTGGCTGTTATGTTTACGCTGGTTATGGTCAATTTCTCATTTCAGGGGACGGAGCTGGTCGGAATTGCGGCAGGGGAGAGTGAAAGTCCGGAAAAGACATTGCCAAAGTCCATTCGAAATGTCATCTGGCGAACACTGTTTTTCTTTGTGCTGGCTATGTTCGTTTTGGTTGCCATTCTTCCGTATGAAACGGCTGGGGTGATTGAGAGTCCGTTTGTAGCGGTACTTGATCAAATCGGCATCCCATTTGCGGCTGATATGATGAACTTTGTCATATTAACGGCCATTTTATCTGTTGCCAATTCTGGTTTATATGCAGCCTCGCGTATGATGTGGTCGCTTTCAACAAACAAAATGGGCCCGGTTCTTTTAACGAGACTGACCAAAAAAGGGGTGCCGATCAATGCCCTGCTGATTACGATTGGGATTTCCGGCTGTTCGCTGCTGACTAGCGTCATGGCTGCAGAAACCGTGTATTTATGGTGCATATCAATCTCAGGTATGGTGACAGTTGTCGCGTGGATGTCCATTTGCGCCTCGCAATTTTTCTTTCGCAGGCGGTTCCTCGCTGAAGGCGGAAACGTGAACGACCTGGAATTCAGAACCCCTCTTTATCCGTTGGTGCCGATTCTTGGGTTTGTATTATACGGATGCGTATTGATAAGCCTTATATTCATCCCAGATCAAAGAATCGGCTTGTACTGCGGTGTACCAATCATTATTTTCTGCTATGCGTACTATCATCTGAGCATCAAGAAACGCTTACAAAATGAACCGCTGAAAAAAGAGCAAACAGAAGCGCAATAGAAGAAGCTCTCCGGGAGACCGGAGAGCTTTTTTACGCGTTACGTCTGACAAGAAACACATAGGACAATATCGCGAGCACATCAAAGCCGAATATACTCAACGCCATCGGCCGCGCGTTTTCTTCCCCGGCTACACCGGCGAGCGCCGTTGATGGCAAACGGCATGCTGAACATCTGAGCCGACACATCGTATATGTTTTGCAGGATAAACGGCGAACCGGAAATATACGCAAACATGCCGGTCCCGATATAGGCCTGGCTGAAAGCAAAACCCATAAACGCCCGGTCGCCAAGCAAGTGCCGACATGTGATCAGCTTTCAGGCAGTGATTCAGGCAATGCGGTCAGAACCGTGACAAAAATAAGACACCCGGTCCCTGCCAGCACGATAAGCAAAGTTGACCAGTCAGTAAATTGAAGGATGAATCCTCCCGAAATCGGGCTAACTGTTGAATAACCTTGATTCATCACCTGACCCGCCTTAACAAATGCATTACTATAGCATATCCCAGGATATGTTTTTATTTTATTTTAAATTTGAAACAAGAAATCCCTTATTCGTATTTGAATGAAAATAATAAAAAGAAAATTATTTTCGTTCGAATTGTAAATTGCAAATAAAGGATGCTAAACTATAATTCAACTTTATTTTAAGATTCCGGAAGAGGTGTTAAGGGAGAATGAACAGTAAACAAAACAATCACATCAAATCAAAACATCATTTTCCGCTATTTCTTGCGCTGGCTTTAACAATGGGCGTATTTGCGGCTGGATCTGAAGAGCTTGTCATTTCACCGCTGCTGCCTGATTTAGCAGATGCCTTCAACTCAGATGTCAGCGTGCTTGCGCTATCTATCAGTATATATGGGATCATGATCTTTATCGGTGCCCCGCTGCTGGTGCCTTTAGGGGATAAATACTCGAGAGAACTGAGTTTAATGCTGGGACTCGTGATCTTTATTATAGGAACCGTGATATGCGCTTTGGCGCAAAATATTTTTTTCTTCTTTTTAGGCCGTGCGCTTTCAGGGTTGGCGGCAGGTGCGTTTGTCCCGACCGCTTACGCAGTTGTCGGGGATCGTGTTCCGTATACATATCGGGGGAAAGTGATGGGTCTGATCGTATCAAGCTGGTCGCTTGCACTGATTTTCGGTGTGCCGATCGGATCATTTATAGGCGGCGTCTTACATTGGAGATGGACATTCTGGATTTTCGCCTTGATGGGTGCACTTGTTGTTTTGCTCGTCCTATTTGAAATGCGCCGCCATAACGATAATAAAAGCACCGTCCAGGAGGAAAAAGATGAGCCGGCGGGGACATTTCGAGACGCGCTTAAAGTGCCGCGTGTTCCCGTTTATATCATAATCACTTTGTGCAATATGATTGGTTTTTACGGTATGTATTCGTTTTTAGGCTCTTACCTACAGGACGTTTTTACCGGAGGCAATACGGCTGCCGGCTTATTTATTATGATTTATGGCATCGGGTTTTCCATGAGTGTCTTTACAGGTAAGATTGCCGACCGCATTGGAAAAATGCGCTCTCTGATCATTGCGCTGGCGGTCATCAGCGTTCTGCTGGCTTGTATCGCGTATGCGCCCGCATCAATGCCTCTGCTAATCATCAGTCTATTCATCTGGGGGTTAATGCAAAGCTTGACGGTGACGCTGCTCAGCACCATTTTGAGTGATTGCTCAGAGCGTCATCGCGGGAAAATTATGGCGTTTTACAGCCTTGCCTCAAATTTGGCTGTGACATTAGGTTCTGCTTTGATGGGACCTGTATATGTGGGATACGGGTATGCAGCTGTCGGAATGATTTGCGCCATCATTACAGTGCTCGGTTTTGTGCTCAGTGTATTCGCATATAAAAAGTACGGAAAGCATGAGCAGAAAGCAGATCATTCCTTATCCCAATAAACAAAGTTTCTAAATTCCTATAACAAAAAACCCTTTCTTAAGGGTTTTTCTGTTTGTATGGGAATAATTATCAGTATTTTCAAAAAATGTTGACAGTTCGATTGCCGCTGGATAAAATTTACTTAAAATTTAAAAGATTGGTTGGTGCTCATGATTATATTGGATAATAGCATTCAGACAAAAAACAAAGCTTATTCAATATCAAAACTGATTACAGTCAACACGCTCGGCCCAGAAGGGACAAGCAGTGAGTACGCAGCAAAACATTTCATCTCTAATTTTACTCTTCTCCAAGGGCTAAACAGTAAATTATCTTTGCATGATACATTTGAATCATGCATCGAAAGGACTCTTCAAAGCCCGCTGGAATACACCATCGTTCCACATGCTTATGACGGCATTAAACATTTCTACATGAGGCCGGATTTGCAGCTTTTGCAAATCTTCAGGTGCGATACACCGATGTACGGCCTGGCTGTCCGTCCTGATTTCACATTCAGCGACGACATGCTTGACACATCTATTATTGTTTCACACCCATCACCTATCAATTTAATTAAATATTTTACCCGCAAAGACGTCAGGTTCGAGCTGGTCAACTCAACCAGCGCCGCGGCAAAAAAAGTAAAAGAAGGTCTTTCTGACATTGCTTTAACCAATGAACTGGCAAGACAAAAATACGGGCTCAAATTTGTTAAGACATTTAAAAGCATTCCTATGAGCTGGTCATTATTCGGAAAAGGAGACGTTGATTATGAAAACTGAACAAGATGTGAAGGAGATTTATTTCCCGACACCAAAATTAATAGAGTGGGAGAACGGAGTGAGACAGTATTCCACCGTCCGCGGCGATACTGAAGTGCTAATGTCTTACGTTCCGCCGCATACGAACGTTGAACCGCATCAGCACAAGGAAGTCCAAATCGGCATGGTCGTTTCAGGCGAGCTGTCCATGACTGTCGGAGACGTCACAAAAAAAATGACAGCCTTGGAATCGGCATA